>JAFVPA010000010.1 GCA_017505505.1 Oscillospiraceae bacterium
CTGGAACCAGCCCGTTTACGGGTAGCAAGTAACAGTCCTACGCAGTTGGCGGCTCGTACTTACGCGTTGACGCGTTACGCGAAGAATAAGGGGTTATACCCCTAAATGACAACCACCGGCTACGCCGGTGGATGTGTTTTTACTGGAACGTGTGATATAAATGTTAATAATTTGTAAATTTCAACCTAAGAAATGGCAAAGATATTGCAAAGAATTGGTTAATATGCTAATATGATATCAGGAAAGGCAGAATCCTTTTCTGAAAGAAAAATATATACGGCTGACGTCATGGAAAGGAGTGAGCTTCATGAGCAAACAGTATGTGATCGTCATCGGCAGAAAGTTTGGTTCCGGTGGCCGGGAGATCGGTGAAAAGCTTGCCGCAAAGCTGGGCATTCCCCTTTACGACAAAACGATACTTGGCATGGTGGCCGAGGAGCAGGGAATCTCTGATCAGCGGCTGCGGGAAATGGACGAATATCTAAATGCCCACCGCTTTAAGAACATCGGCCTGCAGGCGAAGAAGGCCCTGATGGGGCCCGGATACCTGTTCGAGACCAACCCGGACGGTATTATCGACCGGGAAAAGGTATTCCAGTGGCAGTCTGACGTGATCAGAAAGCTTGCGGAGAAAGGCCCCTGCATCATCATAGGCCGTTGCGCGGACGACGTGCTGCGGGATCATCCCGGGCTGATCTCCCTGTTCATCACGGCTCCTCTGGCAGAGCGGGAGGCCCGGATTGCCCGGCTTTATCCGGATGTGGCAAAGGCGAAGTATATGACCAACCGCCAGTATGTGCTGCAGACGGACCGGCTCCGTGCCCACTACTACAATTACCATACCGACCGGGATTGGGGCAACATTGCCAACTATGACCTGGTCCTGGATTCCGCAAAGCTGGGCATTGACAATGCCGTAGATCTGCTGGCAGCGTATGTTGAACGCCGCACAGAATAACTGCCAATAGGCAGATAAGACTCCCGGAGGGTGATACGCCCTCCGGGAGTCTTCCGTTATAAATTGGGATTATTTCCATGAAAATATAACTTTGGGTTTACAGAAGGCCTCTCTGTGTGGTATGATATCATGTAGGATCAAATGATACAGAGGTTTTCGCAATGAATTACATCGTAATGGATATGGAATGGAACCAGCCCTGGCCCGGGTCTCCTTCTTCCAAGAAGGTGCTGCCTGTCCAGATCCGGGGCGAGATCATCCAGATCGGTGCTGTCCGGGTCACGGAAGACCAGCAGGTGGCGGATGAGTTCCAGATCATGATAAAGCCAAAATATTACCGGCACCTAAACCGCCGGGTCAGCAAGCTCACCGGCATTAAGGAATCCCGGCTCCGGGAGGAAGGCGTGCCCTTCCCTGAGGCTGTCGCCGCGTTCAAGGAATGGTGCGGAGAAGATATCATCTTCCTGACCTGGGGGTTTGATGACATCGGCATCCTCCGGGAAAATTTACAGCTGTTTGAACTGGATACCGCCTTTACCGAGCGGTGGTACAATGCCCAGATGATCTTCAACGCCCAGACCGACGGCTCCACCTCCCAGAAGGCGTTGAAGACCGCTATGGAGATGTTCGGGATCGAAGCTACCCGCCCGGCCCACGATGCGCTTGGAGATGCCTACCATACGGCCCTGATTTGTGCAAAGCTGGATCTGGAGAAGGGCGCGGCCGAGTACGATGAAGCCCTGAAGAGTCACGAAAACGGCTTCCACGGTGCAGAATTGCCCGGATGCATTGCCAGAAAGGTGTTCTATGATTATGCCGACAAGCGGGCGGCTCTCAGTGCCATGGCAGGGGAGGAGAATATCTGCCCCATCTGCAACGGCCGGATGCTGGGTTCCCGCTGGTTTGCCCAGCCGGGTCACCGGTATATGGATCTGGCCACCTGCCCGGAGGACGGTAAGTTCCTGATCCGTGTCCGCCTGTCTCAGCAGCCTGACGGGCTGGTCCGGGTCAGCCGCCTGACCTATGAAGCTACCTCTGAAGCTGCTGAAGCCTACGCCCGCCGGGCGGAAAAGGCAGACCCGGAGGATAATGCAGCCCGTCCCCGCAGACGCCGCCGCAGAAGAAGCAGCGCGGCAAAAACAGAAGCTCCCACAGAAGAATGAGATACAGGCACCTCTGTTTGAGGTGCCTGTTTTTGCGTTAAAGAAACCATCTTACTGTCCAGCTTGCCATAAAAAAACCAATAAAGTCCGCAAACAATGCTGCGGGAATGGTGTAACGGGTTTTGGAGATGCCTGCCGCACCGAAATAAACACTGATGGTATAGAAGGTGGTTTCCGTAGAACCCAGCATGACAGCGGCAGTTCTTCCCACAAGGGAATCTACCCCATATTCCGCCATCAGCTCGGCACCTACCGCCAGGGCGGCGCTGCCGCTGATGGGACGGATCAGGACCAGCAGCGCTGTTTCCGGGGGAATACCGAAGAAAGAAAAAACCGGGGACAGCAAGCCGCTCAGAAGTTCCGCAGCCCCGGAGGCCCGAAGCATGTGGACTGCTGTCAGCAGTAAAATCAGAGCGGGGAGGATGCTGCGCAGGATATCCAGGCCTTCTCCGGCTCCTTCCAGAAGGATGCCATAGGCATTTTCCTGCTTCCGCAGGGCCAGGGCGGTGGTAAACACAAGGATCAGCGGAACCAGATAGTCCGTCACGCTTTACGCCTCCTCCCAAGAAGCCAGGCCGCAGTTACCCCAAGGCCCGCCGAGCACAGGCTGGTGATCCATACCGGAACCAGAATGTCAAAGGGGGAAGCACAGCCCAACCCGGCCCGCACCGCCGCCACATTGGCGGGGATCAGCTGGATGGAGGCCGTGTTCAGAACGATGAGCCGGCAAAGCTCGTCCGTAGCGGAATCGTCACGCTTCATGCGCTTTGCGGCCCGGATACCCATGGGAGTGGCAGCGTTGCCCAATCCCAGGAAATTGGCACAGAGATTGGCGCTTAGATCCCGGGCCAGAGCGGTATCTGTTTTGGAGGAGGGGAAGACCCGGTTTAACAGGGGCCGGACCAGCCGGGACAGCATGTCTGTGATGCCCACGGCTTCCATTAGTTTTCCCACCCCGGACCACAGGCACAGGCTTCCGGCGATGGAGATGGCCAGGGTGACACCGGCCTGCGCGCCCTGCATCACTGCCGCTCCCAGCGCGCCGCCCTGCCCGGTCAGCAGCGACGCGGCGATGCTGATGGCAGCCATAGCCGTCCATATCCAGCTCATTACCATGCAAACGCCTCCTTTTGGTGTACGATATGCTGGCAAGACTGCAAAATGAATGGATATTTTCTACAAAAAGTGATATTTTATGCAAAAAGCATTTGACAGACAGGGATGCAGACAGTATAATGATAAAAACCTTAAGTCGTTAAGAAAACAGAAACAAGTTACACAGGAGGGAGCTGGCCGCAATGAAGTCTACGGGGATCATTCGCAAGGTAGACGAACTTGGCAGAATCGTTCTGCCCATCGAACTGCGCCGCACGCTTGACATCGCGGAGCGGGACGAACTGGAAATTTATATGGAGAATGACCGTATCATCTTGCAGAAATTTGAACCGGCCTGCGTATTCTGCGGATCCTCCCGGAGCTTGATCTCCTACCGCAGGAAGAATGTCTGCCAGGACTGCGTCAAGAAAATGGCAGAGTACTAAGAAACCGTGATATACGGGCATAAAGCACATATCATACATACTGAAAAATAAAATGGAGATGTTTCGTTGAAACATCTCCATTTTTGTCTTCTGAAGGGGTTAATCTTTCAGCGCAATATCGTAAACAACATTTTTCGGCAGGTCCAGTTCTTTGGCGGTCTGCTTGACTGCATCTTTGCGGCTTAAGCCTTCGGCCATGAGCTGCTGCACCCGTGCGGCGGCATCTGTTTCGGAGGCGGCTTCCTTTTCTTCGGCGGGAGCCCCGGCGACTACCAGGACGAATTCGCCCTTGGGAGGTGTTTCCGTGTACTTGGCCACCGCTTCGCCCAGGGTGGTGCGGACTACTTCTTCGTGGAGCTTGGTCAGCTCCCGGCAAAGGCTGATGGGACGGTCATCGCCAAAGGCCTCAGCCAGATCTTCCAAAGTGTTCACCAGCTTATGGGGCGCTTCGTAGAAGATCATGGTGCGCTGCTCTTTTTTGAGACTTTCCAGATGCTCCTTACGGCTCTTTTTGGCGGTGGACAGGAAGCCTTCAAAGCAGAAACGGCCTGTTGCCTGACCGGAGATGCTCAGGGCGGTGATAGCAGCGCAGGGGCCGGGAATGGCGCAGACCACGATGCCCGCGGCGGCGCACTGTTTTACCAGATCCTCGCCGGGGTCGGAAATAGCAGGGCTACCTGCGTCGGACACCAGAGCGCAGGTTTCCCCGGCCAGGATCCGTTCCACAATTTTATCGCCCTTGAAGGCCTTGTTATGCTCATAGTAGCTGACAAGGCTTTTTTTGATGCCCAGATGATTCAGAAGTTTCAGGGATACCCGGGTATCCTCCGCGGCGATGAAGTCGGCAGCCTCCAGCGTTTCCCGGCAGCGGGTGGAGATGTCCCCAAGATTGCCGATGGGTGTGGGGACAAGATATAACATTCCGGCCATGATGAGCCTCCTTTTGTGATGATGAACAATGAAGGGTGAACCATGAATCATGAATAATTAAGGTATCGCTTTGCGATCTTTAAAAATATGTCCCCGAAGGGGATACCATAATTATTCAGTATTCAATATTCATTCTTCATCATTCTTATAATACATGATAAATTTTTTTGTAAACTTCCGATGGGGAGCCATCCGCTTCATGGAGCGTGATTTCCTCCCAGATAAGCCCCGGCTTGCCGCCTTTGCGGAATTGAAGCAGGATGAGGTTCACGGGAGTATCAGGTTTGTGCCGCAGCAGGCCCAGCCGTTTGGCTTCCAGCCCAGCCCGGCTTCCTTCCGCAATAAGCTGGGCCAGCCGTTCCGGTTTGTGGACCAGGAAAAAGTCGCCGCCGTATTTCAGGGCATAGGCAGCGGAACGGAACAGGTCACTGGGGGTACAGCAGTCCTCCCGCCGGGCCAGAGGGGTTGCGCGGCTGGCGGGTCCACCGGAAAAATAGGGAGGATTGGAGACACAGACGGAAAAGCTCCCCGGCGAAAACCTCTCAGATACCGACCGCAGGTCGGCGCATATACTCTCCATACGGGTATCCAGTTTGTTGCGCCGGATATTCTCCAGAGCGGCTGTATGGGCGGTTTCGTCAAGCTCAACGCCTGTGACGCAGCAAGCGGCATCCTGACTGCACAGCAGCAGCCCCAGAGTTCCGCAGCCGGAGCCCAGATCCAGGACCCGGGCGTTTTTGGGAAGCTTTACAAAATGAGACAGCACCATGGAGTCAGTGCTTAAGGGAAAGCCGCCCTTTGCAAGATCCAGTGTAAAGCCATTGGGAAGATGTTCCATAGGATTTTCCAATCCGATAGCATGTCATTCCGAGTCAGTGCGCACACTGGCGTGGGAATCCCCTGGTCAGATGCAGGATCTTCCGATTTTAGGAGATCGCCACACCAGTCTGCGGACTGGTTCGCGATGACATGCAGAATCTATGGCGCTATTATACAATAAAAAATTGGCCTGCGCAAGTAAGCGCAGGCCAATTACGGGCTTATGAAGAAAAATTAGCCTTCCTCGATAGCTTCGGCGGGGCACTGATCAGCGCAGGAGCCGCAGGAAACGCAGACATCAGCGTCGATAACGTACTTGCCTTCGCCCTCGGAAATAGCCTCAACGGGGCACTGGTCGGCGCAGGAGCCGCAAGCAACACAAGCGTCAGTGATAACGTATGCCATGATATTTACCTCCATGAATTCTTGTTTGTTTCACGTTAATATGTAACGTATCTTCATTGTAGCATGGATTTCTGAAAAAGCAATTCCTTTTTTCAAAAATTTTGTGAATATTTTTTTCTGTGGTTGGCGATGATTTATGGAAAAAAGGCGTACTTTTTGAGTTACCTTTTGCTAACTAAGGAGGGATCAGATGCGATACCATGCACTGACCAGCGACCTGATCCAGCGCTCGGCCCGGCAGGCCCGGACGCTGGGACACAGTTATGTGGGTTCTGCCCATCTTCTGCTTGCCATGGCCCGGGAGCCGGGGGGGATGGGCTATGTTCTGCGGCAGCTGGGAGTGGACGCGGACCTGACGGAAGCCATGGCCCAGCTTCTTTACGGGGCCGGGACCCCGGAACTGCCCCTGCCCCAGGGTCTCACCGGGGAGGTACAGAGCATTCTGCGCAGCGCGGCAAGGGAAGCAAAACAGCACAAGTCCCGGGAGATCGAACCCCACCATCTTCTGTTGGCACTGGCCCGGCAGGAAAACTGTGCGGCAGGGGAACTGCTGCGGCTCAACGGTGTCAGCGCCGACGCGCTGTTTACCTATACAGTGGACTATTTGCGCTGGGAGCAGCAAATGCTCCCGAAAGGAAAAAAGGAGGCGGTCACAACGAGACTTTTGGAACAGTTCAGCGAAGACCTGATCGCAAAGGCATCCACCATGGAGCCGGTGATCGGACGGGACAAGGAAATCGATATGGTCATCGGCATTTTATGCCGAAAAAATAAAAACAATCCTGCTCTGGTAGGAGAACCGGGGGTGGGCAAGACGGCCATCGCGGAAGGGCTGGCCCAGCGGATGGCCATGGGGAACGTGCCCCCCCAATTGAAGGAAAAACGGCTGGTAAGCCTGAACATGGCCAGCCTGGTGGCGGGCACCAAATACCGGGGAGAATTCGAGGAACGGCTCCGGGACGTACTGTCGGAGATCCGCCGCAGCGCGGATGTGATCTTGTTTGTGGACGAGATGCACACCATTGTGGGAGCCGGTGCGGCGGAAGGGGCCGTCGATGCGGCCAATATCTTCAAGCCCGCCCTTGGCCGTGGAGAGCTGCAGATGCTGGGAGCCACCACCCGGGAGGAGTACCGGAAATATATCGAGAAGGATGCGGCTCTGGAGCGGCGGTTCCGCCCGGTAGTTGTGGAGGAACCGGGGGAGGATGCGGCCATGGCCATTTTGCGGGCACTGAAGCCGGGACTGGAACGGCACCACCATCTGCGGATCACAGAGGATGCCCTGAAGGAATCCGTCCGTCTGTCTGTGCGGTACCTTCCGGACCTGTACCTGCCGGATAAGGCCATCGACCTGCTGGACGAAGGCGCCGCCCGGGCCCGGATGGAGGAGATGCACTCCGGCCGGGGCAGTGCCGCCCGGAAGGAGCTGGAACAGGAATTGCAGGGGGCAGTCCGGGAGCGGAAGTTTGAAAAAGCCGCAGAGCTGCGGGACAAAATGCAGGATCTGAGCAGACCCGCAGATGGGAACCGCCGCAGCCGCAGTGTGACTGCGGCAGACATCGCCTGGGTGGTCTCCGCCCGGACCGGGATCCCGGTGGGGCGTCTTACGGCAGGAGAACGGGAGCGGCTGTTAAATCTGGAAGGGCTGCTGTCGGCCCAGGTGGTGGGACAGGAAAAGGCGGTCAGTACCGTAGCGGAGGCGGTGCGCCGGGGCTACAGCGGCATCCGGGACGCGGGCAGGCCCATTGCCTGCCTGCTGTTCACCGGACCCACCGGCGTAGGAAAAACGGAGCTTTGCCGGGCATTGGCCCAGGAGGTCTATGGCAGCCGGGAGGCTATGATCCGTCTGGATATGACGGAATATATGGAGAAACAGTCCGTTTCCCGTCTCATCGGTGCGCCTCCCGGCTATGTGGGATATGAGGAAGGTGGTAAGCTGACGGAGGCTGTCCGCCGCCGTCCTTACTGTCTGGTGCTGCTGGATGAACTGGAAAAGGCCCACCCGGATGTGCTGGGTATCCTTTTGCAGATCATGGAAGAGGGGTGCCTGACGGATTCCACAGGCCGCCGGGTCAGCTTCAAGAATGCCATTGTAGTCATGACTTCCAACGTGGGCAGCCAGGTCAAGGGAGAGGGGCTGGGCTTCTGCGCTTCGGGCCGGGCTGCGGAAATGGGGGCGGCTTTGGGCCAGGCGTTTTCCCCGGAATTTCTGGGCCGTATCGACCAGACGGTCCATTTTGACTCCCTGGGGAAGGGGGCCATGGAGGCCATTGCCTGGAAGTACCTGCACCAATTGCAGGAACGGGCCGCTGTACTTGGCACCCAGCTCCAATATCCCCAGGAGGCGGCTGCTTATCTTCTGGACCGGGCTGGAGGGAAGGACGGTGCCCGGCAGCTTCGCCGCCTTGTGCAGACGGAGGTGGAGGGGCCTCTGGCCAGCTTCCTGCTGCGGTGCTCCCGGAAGCCCAGCCGGGTGAAGCTGCGGATCGAAGAGGGACAGCTTTCCTTTTGTTCGTAATTTTATAGAACAGGCGTTCGAAAATGGTGGATTTCTACGCAAAATACGAAAAAACAGTAAGAAAAAGATTGATTTTTCGCATCAATGGTAGTATACTGAGTTTACTTGGAGCAAAATGGTAGCAAAGTGGAGTAAAATGGTAGGAGGTGAGCAACATGATCGGTAAGTACAGTGCCAAGCTGGATGACAAGGGCCGTCTTTTCGTCCCGTCCAAGCTGCGCAGCGAACTGGGGGACGTTTTCTTCGTGACCCTGGGTGTCAACTGCGGTCACCGTTGCCTCACCGTGTATACCGCAGAGGAATGGCAGCGGCTTTCCGACAATTATAACGCCCTGAGCATTTCCCAGCGCTCCGGTGCTACCAGCCTGATTTTTATGAACGCCGCCGAATGCACGCCTGACAAGCAGTTCCGCTTCGCGCTGACTCCCTTCCTGCTGAACTACGCGGGCATCGACCGGGAGGTCATGATCGTGGGCCGGGCCGGACAGGCGGAGATCTGGGACGTGAAGGAATTTGAAGCATTTGAGCAGGAGAATCTGACTCCCGAAAAACTGCTGGCATCTCTGGAGGCTATCGGTCTATGAGCAAAGAATTTCATCATGTTTCCGTCCTGTTGGAGGAGTGCATTGAGGGCCTGGCCATCAAGCCCGACGGCATCTATGTGGACGGCACTCTGGGCGGTGCGGGCCATTCCAGCCGAATTGCTGCAGAGCTGACCACCGGCCGCCACATCGGCATTGACCGGGACCCCATCGCCCTGAAGGCGGCTGGGGAGCGGCTGAAACCCTGGGCCGACCGGGTGACCCTGGTCCACTCCAATTTCTGTGAGATCGCATCCGTTCTGGATGAATTGAATATCGAAGGCGTAGACGGCATCCTGCTGGATCTGGGCGTTTCCTCCCCCCAACTGGATGACGGGGAACGGGGCTTCTCTTATATGGTAGACGCACCTCTGGATATGCGCATGAACAATGAAGACAGCTTAAGTGCCGACACGGTGGTAAACACCTGGTCCTACGAGGAACTGAAGCGGATCCTCTATGAATACGGCGAAGAGCGCTATGCTCCCAAAATCGCGGCCGCTATTTGCAGCCGCCGGGAAGTGGCTCCCATCCGTACCACCCTGGAGCTTGTGGATATCATCCGCAGCGCCATGCCTCCTGCGGCCCTCCGGGAGAAGCAGCATCCGGCCAAGCGCAGCTTTCAGGCCATCCGCATTGCTGTCAATGACGAACTGAATTCCGTAGCCAAGGTCATGGCCGATGCCATCCCCCGGCTGAATAAAGGCGGCCGGCTGGCTGTCATCACCTTCCACTCTCTGGAAGACCGCATTGTAAAAAACGCAATGGCCAGTGCCGCCAAAGGCTGCACCTGCCCTCCCAACTTCCCGGTCTGTGTCTGCGGGAAGAAGCCTCAGGTCAAGCTCATCACCCGCAAGCCCATCGTTTCAACTGACGAAGAGCTGGAGCGCAACCCGAGAGCCAGAAGCGCGAAACTGCGCATTTGTGAAAAACTATAACACCCAAAGGGGAGACCACCCATGGTTCAGAAACCCAAGATCCAATATGTAGGCCAGTTTTATATCCACGGCAGTGAGGCCCGGAAACTGGAACTGCAGGAACAGAAGACCTTCCGCAATTATCTTCCCAAGCGTCTTCAGACAATTCAAAAGGTTTATGTGGATCCGGTGGCCATTGTGGGCATTGTGGTTGCCCTTGTTATGCTGGTAACCATGGCTATGGGTCTGCTGCAGCTGCAGAAGGATTGGGCGGACTATGACCGTATGGCCAGCCATGTCTCTGATTTGAAGAAGCGCAATGCAGAGCTGCATCTGGAATATGAGGCCATGTATGACCTGGAGGATGTTAAGTCCAAGGCACTGGCTCTGGGAATGGTTCCCAAGTCTGAACTGAAGCATGCTACCGTCATCGTCACCGTGCCGGAGCCGGAGCCGGTCCCCAGCAGGGTCGATGAGATGCGGTGGTTCCTGGAAGGCCTGTTTGCATAAAAAGCGGACAGCCCCATACACTTAAGATAAGAGCTGCAATGGGCGGCGAGGGATTCCCTTGCTGCCCATTTTCACTAGGTGCGCCAGAGCGCACCCATCTTAAGGAGGCGGATGCCGATGGGGAAACAGCCGAAGGGGTACGACCGTCTGCGCCTGAATACGGGGCAGCATATGCGCATTGGTTTGACTGCACTGCTGCTGGGAGCGGCAGCGTTTGTGCCGGTCTTCTGGAGGCTGTACAGCCTGATGATCACAGATTACGACTATTATGCCGCTCTGGCCCTGCGGAACCAGACCCGCAGTACCACGGTGACGGCCCACCGGGGAGACATCTACGACCGGAACATGAACATTCTGGCTACCTCTGTGGGGGTGGAGAATGTATACTTGGATCCTCATGAACTGAAACAGTCCAAGGCGGACATGACTGCCATCTCCGCCTATTTGGGAGAGGTTTTGGACAAAGACCCGGCCTGGATCGCAGAGCAGGCCAAAGATACCCGGCAGCGCTACAAGCAGATCGGTACCCGCATCGACGAAGCCACTGCCGGTGTGATCCGGGCGTACATCAACGAACATGATATTTCCGGCATCCATCTGGAGCCAACTGCCCAGCGGAGCTATCCTTTTGGGACGCTTGCGGCCCAGGTCATCGGCTTTACCAACGCGTCCAATGAAGGCTCCGAAGGGGTGGAAGCCGCTTATGATGCCTATTTGACGGGGAGTATCGGAAAAGTCATTACCACCAAGGGCAACAACGAGATGGATATGCCCTTTTCCTATGAAAACTATATTTCCTCCCGGCAGGGAAACAGCGTGATCCTGACACTGGATGCAACGGTTCAGGCCTGCCTGGAAAAGCAGATGGAAAATGCCGTTGCCCGCTATGCGGTTCAGAACGGTGCCTTCGGACTGGTGATGAACGCCAAAACGGGCGAGATCCTTGCTATGGCCACCCTGGGCAGCTATGATCCCAACAACTATCTGGAACTGACGGACCCGGAGATGATCGCGGAAACGGAGCGGTTGAAAAACAGCTACCTGTCCCAGCCGGAGGGAAGCGAAGCCTATACCGCAGGAAAAAAGGCGTATACCGAAGCCCTCTCCGCTGCCCGGCTGAAACAGTGGAGAAACCGGGTGCTGTCCGACGGCTATGAGCCGGGGTCTACTTTCAAGGTACTGACCATGGCGGCGGCGCTGGACTGTGGGGCGATCAACTTAAATACTTCCTTCCATTGTTCCGGTGCGGAACAGATCCCGGGCCGGGCCCAGCTGCTGCACTGCTGGCGCTCCACAGGCCATGGAGCGGAGCAGACCCCCCAGGCCCTGCAAAACTCCTGCAACATCGCCTTCGCCCATATCGCTCTGAAGCTGGGCGGGGAGCGGTTCTATGAGTACATTGAAAAATTCGGCATTCTGGAAAAGACCGGCATTGACCTGGCGGGAGAGAGCAAAGGTATTTTCTTTGACAGATCTCTGGTCACCAATACGGACAAATGGGGGACGGCCTCCCTGACCTCCGGATCCTTTGGGCAGACCTTTAAGATCACTCCCTTGCAATTGGTCCGGGCCATTGCTTCGGTAGTCAACGGGGGCTATCTGCTGGAACCTTATATCGTTTCGGAAATCGTGGATGCTGAGGGCGATACGGTGATGAAAGCGGAGCCTACTGTGGTCCGCCAGACTATATCTAAAGAAACATCCGACACCATGCGTACCCTGATCCAATCAGTGGTCACGGAGGGAACGGCAAAAAACGCCTCTGTGGCGGGCTTCTCTATTGGAGGCAAGACCGGAACCAGCGAGAAGATCGACGTATTCGATGAAAACGGACAGCGGGTCCAGGATAAGATCGTGTCCTTCGTGGGGATTGCGCCCATGGAGGATCCGGAATACATTGTGCTGGTGGCACTGGATACCCCATCCCGGGAGACGGGCATCTATATTTCCGGCGGTGTCATGGCAGCCCCTACCGTTGGGGCCGTGATGGCGGATATCCTTCCCTATCTGGGTGTGGAGCGAACGTATGCAGAAGGGGAACTGGCGGGGAAGGAAATCGTTTTGGAGGACATGAACGGCTTGACAGCGGCGGACGCAGAGCGTAAACTAAAAGAATACGGACTTTCGGCAAAATTTTCCGGTTCGGGAGAAACGGTGACGGGCCAGCTTCCCGCTCCGGGCCAGAGCATTCCCGGCGGCAGCGAGGTGCTGCTGTACCTGGGAGAAGCGGCCGGGGAGGAACTGGTGACAGTCCCGGACTTTTTCGGGATGCACCGCCAGCAGGCGGCAGAGGCTGCGGGACGGCTGGGACTGTATGTCCTTGTAACGGGCAACAGTGAAGTGTCCCCCACGGTTACAGTCACGGCCCAAAACATTGCCAAAGATACCCAGGTCCCTATGGGGACCACCATTACCTTGGAATTTACCGATACCACAGCCAGGGACTAAATATGTATGGTAGGGCGGCTTGCCCTCAAGCCGCCAGATACCGTTTTGCCGTTATATGGCATGAAAAAATCCATGACAGCGGCGGCTTGAGGGCAAGCTGCCCTACAGCAATGCTTAGCGTTGGAGGATACCAGAATGAAACTGAAGGAACTGATCAAAGACATTCCGGTTCTGGAATGCACCGCGGACCCGGAACTGGACGTTCAGAATGTATATTACGATTCCCGGAAAGTCACCGAAGGCAGCCTTTTTGTGGCAGTTTCCGGCTTTGCCGCGGACGGCAACCGGTTCATCCCCATGGCCCTTGGCAAGGGGGCCGTGGCGGTGGTGACAGCGAAGAAGCCCGAGGGGGATGTGCCCTACGTGCTGGTGGAGTCTGACCGGATGGCCCTGGCTCTGCTGGGCTGCAATTTCTACGGCCACCCGGCGGAGTCCATGACCATGATCGGTGTCACCGGCACCAACGGCAAGACCTCCACCACCCTGCTGCTGAAGCAGGTGCTGGAAAAGACGTTGGGTGCAAAGGTGGGTCTCATCGGCACCATGGCCAACATGGTGGGGGATGAAGTCATCCCCACGGAACGAACCACCCCCGAAAGCTTCGAATTGCAGGCCCTGTTCGCAAGAATGCGGGATGCGGGCTGCACCCATGTGGTCATGGAGGTATCCAGCCACGCCATCACGTTGGAGCGCATCGGCGGTACCCATTTTGATATCGCCGCGTTTACCAACCTGACGGAGGATCATCTGGATTTCCACAAGACCATGGAGGCTTACTGCGAGGCCAAAGCGGATTTGTTCCGCCGCTGTGATAAGGCTGTTATCAATATGGATGACAGCTATGCTTCTGAAATGCTGAAAGCTGCCGCCTGTCCGGTATTGACCACCTCTGTGGCAGTGGAAGAGGGGCTCCATGCTAAAGATCTGGAGCTGCTGTCTGAGGGCATCTCCTTCACTGCTGTCTACGGCGGGGAAACTGCCCAGATCCATCTGCCCATCCCCGGAAAGTTCACGGTCTATAATGCCCTGACGGTGCTGGGCATCGCAAAGCAGCTGGGGGTTTCCCTGGCGGATTGTGCCGGTGCGCTGAAAAACGCCCAGGGCGTCAAGGGCCGGGTGGAGGTAGTCCCCACCCCCGGTATGCCCTACAGTGTCCTGATCGATTACGCCCATACTCCGGATGGCCTGGAAAATGTGCTGTCCTCTGTAAAGGATTTCTGCAAGGGCCGCCTGATCTCTGTCTTCGGCTGCGGCGGTGACCGGGACCCCATGAAGCGTCCCATCATGGGCGAAATCGGCGTGAAGCTATCCGACATTGCTATCATTACCTCCGACAATCCCCGGACAGAAGCCCCCATGGCGATCATCGAAGATATCCTGAAAGGGGTAAAAAAGGAACAGGGGGAATATATTGTTATGGAAGATCGCCGCGCTGCCATCAGATATGCTATGGACATTGCGGAAAAAAATGATATAATTGTACTTGCAGGAAAGGGCCATGAGACCTATCAGGAGATCAATGGCCACAAATTCCATTTGGATGAGAGAGAAGAAGTTGCAGCACACCTGCAGGAATTGAGGAACTGAAATGGCTAACATTACCCTCCGCCAGGCTGCCCAGTGGTGCGGCGGCACCGTAGAAGAAAAATACGCCGATGTGGAATTCCTCGGCGCCAACAATGATACCCGGGTGTTAAAGCCCGGCCAGCTGTTTATTGTCCTCCAGGGTGCTCGGGATGGCCATGATTTCATCCCTGCGGCCATGGAGAAGGGAGCCTCTGCTGTGCTGTGCTCCCGGAAGGTGGGGGACTATCCTGCCATCTATGTGGACGACCCCCGGACGGCCCTGGGTGACATCGCCCGGGAAGAGCTGAAGCGCATCGGTCCCAAGGTAGTGGCGGTTACCGGATCGGTAGGTAAGTCCACCACCAAGGAAATGATCGCGGCTGTTCTGGAAAGCACCTTCAAGGTCAGTAAGACGCCTGCCAATCACAATAACGACATCGGCATGCCCATGGCCATTCTGGCCATGCCCATGGACACGGAAGTGGCAGTGCTGGAAATGGGCATGAACCATTTCCGGGAGATAGCCTATCTTTCCAATATCGCCCATCCCGATGTGGCGGTCATCATCAATATTGGAACCATGCACATCGAGTTCCTGGGTACCCAGATGGGCATTCGCCAGGCCAAAATGGAGATCGTGGAAGGCATGTCTCCCAACGGCATGCTGCTGCTCAATGGCGATGACACCCTGCTGCGTTATCTGGATCAGATCCCCAAGCAGCGGATCACCTATTTCGGACAGTCTGAGGGCTGTGATGTCCGCGGCTATGATGTGGTACAGGATGGGGAGAATCTTCGTTTCCAGACGGAGGCAGGCAAGCTGTCTATCCCCGTGGAGCTGGAGCTGGAGGGTGAGCACTTTGTCAATGATGCCCTGGCCGCGGTTTGTGTGGGACTGAAGCTGGCGGTTCCCTCTGAGCGCATCAGTGAGGCCCTGAAGCATTTCCACAATATGTCCGGCCGTCAGGAGATCTTTAGATTCAAGGATTATACCATCATCAAGGACTGCTATAACGCAGGGCCTGAATCCATGGCCGCTGCTCTGGGTGTACTGGGCAACCGTCCCGGCCGCCGCATCGCGGTGCTGGGAGATATGCTGGAGCTGGGCGACTGCGCCCAGGCGGAGCATTATAAAGTTGGCCGCATCGCTGCGGAAAAGGCGGACATGGTCTTCGCCTATGGCCCCTTCGCAGGCCGTGTCATTGACGGCACCATCACCGGCGGTATGAGCGACACTATGGGACGGGCCTTTGGTGACCGGGACGAAATGGCCAAAGCACTGAAGCGGGCCGTGAAACCCGGTGACGTGATCCTGTTCAAGGCCAGCCACGGTATGCACCTGGAGCTGGTTCTGGATGCCTTCCTGAAAGAAGAAAAATAAACGGAGGAAGATACCATGACAAATATTCTGATCGCGGCAGTGTTTGCCTGCGTGCTGACGGCGGTTTTTGGACGTTTCCTGATCCCTGTTCTGCGGGCCCTGAAGGCCGGACAGTCCATCCGGGAAAGCGGCCCCACCTGGCATAACTACAAGGCCGGTACCCCCATGATGGGCGGACTGATGTTTGTGGCCGCTTCTGCTGTGGTGCTGGCACTGAATGCCTTTACCATGGAGGACTATTCCGTATTTTATGTGCTGATCTTATCCTTGTGCTTCGGTTTCATCGGTTTTCTCGATGATTTTACCAAGCTGAAGTACAAGCGCAACCTGGGCCTGACCTCTATGCAGAAGGCCTTGCTTCAGATGGCAGTTTCCGCCATCTTCCTGTATGCCATGTACCGTTCCGGCATGGATACCCACCTGTACATCCCCTTCTTCAATGTCAGCTTCCAGCTGCATCCCATTTTGTACATCTTTTTTGCCATGTTCGTCATGGTGGGCTGCGTCAATGCGGTGAACCTGACCGATGGTGTGGATGGCCTCTGTGGCAGCGTCACCATCCCGGTCATGCTGTTCTTTACCGCCGCGTCTGTGGCACTGGGCAAGTATGATCTGGCACTGCTGCCCGCAACGCTGGTAGGTGGCCTGATCGCTTACCTGTTCTATAACTGGCATCCGGCCAAAGTTTTCATGGGCGATACCGGCAGCCTGTTCCTGGGCGGCGTGGTCTGTGCCATGGCGTTTGCCCTGGAAATGCCCCTGATCCTGATTCTGGTGGGCATCATCTACATCTGTGAGACGCTGTCCGTAATTCTGCAGGTGGGCTACTTTAAGCTGACCCACGGCAAGCGTCTGTTTAAAATGTCTCCCATCCACCACCATTTCGAGATGTGCGGCTGGAAGGAAGTCAAGATCTGTATCGTCTTTACCGCCATCACCGCTGTGATGTGCGTGCTGGCCTGGTTCGGTATCTCCGGACTGGTCGGATAATTCGGATTATTTATTGTGGGGTGGGGGCTTGCCCCCACCGTGCAGATCGGAGCAAGCTTGCGGTGGGGGCTCCTATATACATATTTACATATTGCGAACTGCGCACATTTTCCCATTTTTATTGTTTCCAAGATGGGATATACTTATACAATTAACAACTGAATATTATCTAAAGGAAAGCACCTTTGGCGAAGGC
>JAFVPA010000011.1 GCA_017505505.1 Oscillospiraceae bacterium
AACGGTCAGGGTGCCGTCGTCGATCAGGGGCTGCAGAACGCTCATAGCGCCCTTGAAGAAGTTGGGAGCGTTGGGGTCAGCGGGGCCGCCGCCGAACAGCTCGATGTTCCAGGGGCCTTCGCCCTTCATTTCCTTCAGACCGTCCAGCAGAGCCTGGGCCTGCAGCTCACCGGTCTTAACGGAGCCGAACTGAACAACGCCGTCAACGCCGGTGGTGTTCTCCAGCAGGCGGTCATAACCGATGACGTAGACACCGGCAGCCTTGGCCTCTTCCAGGACAGCGCCCAGCTGGGTGCCGTCGATGGGGCCGACAACGATGACCTTGGCACCGTTCTGGATCATGGACTCGATCTGCTGCTGCTGCTGAGGAACCTTGTTGTCAGCGGCCTGGATCAGGGGCTTGAAGCCGGCTGCTTCCAGCTCGGTCTTGAACATTTCTTCAGCTTCCTTCCAGTTCTGGGTGCCCAGCCAGGGCAGGGAGACACCGATGGTAGCACCGGCTTCGATGCCGCCTGCAACGGGTGCAGCAGCTTCTGCGTTGTTTTCGGCGGGCTTTTCAGCGGGAGCCTCGGTACGGCCACCGCCGCAGGCGGTCAGGGACAGGACCATGACCAGGGCCAGGAGCAATGCGAACAGTTTTTTCATTGTTTGTTTCCTCCTACGTTTGTGTATTTGGGGATTTATTTAAGGCTCTGCTGTTATTTTTTCTCAGCAGAGGAACCTTCTTTGGTTTCCGCCTTGTTCAGGTTGAACAGGCGCTTGGTGATGGAGACGTGGCCGGGACGCTTGTTGTAAACGTCGAAGGCAACGGCGGCCAGCAGAACAAGGCCCTTGATAACCTGGGTCTTGTCAGCACCGACACCCAGAAGCATCAGGCCGGAGTTCAAAACGGCCATAATCATACCGCCGACCATAGTGGCCATAACGGTGCCGACACCGCCGGACACGGCTGCACCGCCGATGAAGACGGCTGCGATGGCGTCCGTTTCCCAGCCGGTACCGTCGGAGGGACCTGCTGCGGTGGAGCGGCCCACGAACAGGATGCCGGCCACGGCAGCCAGGACGGACATGTTCAGCATGGTCAGGAAGTAGGTCTTCTCCACGTTGACACCGGACAGGGCAGCAGCATTCTTATTGCCGCCCACTGCATAGATGTGACGGCCGAATCTGGTCTTCTCCGTAATGATGTGGTAGATGATGACCAGGATCACCAGGATCAGGCCGGGGACAGGGAAGGAGGTACCGGGACGGCCGGTGCCGAACAGCCAGGTCAGATAGCCGATGGCCGCAGAAATCAGTGCGATGCGGACCAGGGTAGGCCACAGCGCTTCTTTACCGCCGCGCAGCGCATTGGTGCGCTTATACTGGCGGATCTGGGAGTAAGCGAAGAAGGCAATGGCGAAGATACCCAGCAGGAGAGTGGAGTTGTTCATTCCGGTAAAGGCGGGGCCCCACTCAGGCAGATGACCGGCACCAAACCACTTCAGTTCGGAAGGTGCGGGAACAGAGATGGAGTGGGAGATCCAGATGACAGCGCCACGGAAGATCATCTGGCTGCCCAGGGTGGTGATGAAGCCGGGGATGCCCATTTTTGCCACCCAGAAGCCGTTCCATGCGCCAACCAGTGCGCCGATGGCCAGGGCCAGCAGCACGGCGACCCACCAGGGGAGATTCCAGGTCTGGAACGCGATGGCCATGACCATTCCGCAGAAGCCGGCAACGGAGCCCACGGACAGGTCGATATGACCGACGACGATGACCATCAGCATACCGATGGCCAGGATCAGCACGTAGGCATTACCGGACAGCAGGTTCTGGAAATTGGAGGGGGTGATCATTTTGCCGTCAGAGGCAATGTTGAAGAAAATGACCAGTGCGATCAGCGCGATGATCATTGTGTATTTGTGCAGGCCTTCTCCCAGCACTTTTTTGATCTGTTTCATAAGAAGATTCCATCCTTTCCTTCCTTATGCGTTTACATCAGATGTGGTCGTCATGAGCCGCATCAGCTTTTCCTGATCGGCATCGCGGCTGGCGATCTCACCGGTAATGCTGCCTTCGCAGATGGTGTAGATACGGTCCGACATGCCCAGCAGCTCGGGCAGCTCGGAGGAGACCAGGATCACGGCCTTGCCCTGATCTGCCATTTCGTGGATCAGACGGTAGATCTCGTACTTGGCACCCACATCAATGCCGCGGGTAGGCTCGTCCAGGATCAGGACCTCGGGCTGGGTGAACATCCACTTGCCCAGAACCACCTTCTGCTGGTTGCCGCCGGAGAGGGTGGTCACACCCGCATCCACGGAGCTGGTCTTGATCAGCAGGTCCGTTCTGCTCTTCTCAGCAGAGCGCAGCTCCTTGTTGGAATCCAGCAGCCTGCCGCTTAAGATGGCTTTCAGGTTGGCAGATACGATGGTGGTGCGGATGCTGTCCAGCAGGTTGAGCCCTAAGTTCTTGCGGTCTTCCGGAACATAGGCGATACCCGCTTCAATGGCAGCGGAGACAGAAGTGAGGTTCAGCTCCCGGCCCTTCAGTTTTACGGTGCCGCCTTTGAAGATGCCGTAATTGTGACCGAAGATGGAACGCATCAGTTCCGTACGGCCCGCGCCCATCAGTCCGGCAAAGCCTACGACCTCACCGGCACGGACATGGAAATGAGAGTTTTTGCAGACCATTCTGCCGGGGATGTTGGGATCCTCCACGCACCAGTCGGAGACCTCAAAAATGATCTCGCCGGGGTGGGACTCATGGGGGGGATAGCGGTTCTCAATGGCACGGCCCACCATGGAGCTGATGATCCGGTCCTCGTCCACATGGCCTGCTTCCACCGGATAGGTTTCCACGGTCCGGCCGTCGCGGATCACGGTAACGGCATCGGAGATGGCCGCGATTTCGTTCAGCTTGTGGGAGATCATGATGCAGGTGATGTCCTTGCTCTTCAGGTCCCGCATCAGCTCCAGGAGGTTCGCCGAATCATCTTCGTTCAGAGCGGAGGTGGGCTCGTCCAGGATCAGCAGCTTGACGTTCTTGGACAGGGCCTTGGCGATCTCCACCAGCTGCTGCTGGCCCACGCCCAGGTTTTTGATCGGCGTGTTGGGGTTCAGGTTCAGACCCACACGGGCCATCAGTTCCACGGTTCTCTGACGGGCTTCCTCCCAGTCGATGAGGCCGTTTTTGACGATCTCATTGCCCAGGAAGATATTTTCGGTAATGGAAAGCTCGGGGATCATGGTCAGTTCCTGATGGATAATGACGATACCGGCATGCTCCGATTCCTTGATGTTTTTAAACCGGGCTTCTTCTCCCCTGTAAATGATCTGGCCTTCGTAAGAGCCATAGGGGTAGACACCGGACAGGACTTTCATCAGGGTGGATTTGCCGGCGCCGTTTTCGCCGCAGATAGAATGAATTTCACCCTTGCGCACTTCCAGCGTTACGCCGTCCAGCGCCCGCACGCCCGGAAATACCTTGGTAATATCCCGCATCTGGAGAATGATAGAATCTTCCATATGCAACCTCCTTTTATGAATCTGTTACAGTTCATCGCGCTTTCGCTGGTTTTTTGGGTGCTTTCAGACGCAGGCTGTTCAGCGCGATGTAAACGCCCTCCTCGTCGTTGGAAGCCGTTACATAGTCCGCTGCTTCCTTTACCTGTCTTGGCGCGTTTCCCATGGCAACGCCAAGTCCGCAGTATTGCAGCATATCCACATCCACATCGCTGTCGCCGAAGGCCACGGCCTGCTTTGGGTTCAACCCGTAATGCTCCAGCAGCACTTTCGCCGCGCTGCCTTTGGTAGCTTCCGGGGAAAGGATTTCCAGATAGGTGGCTTTGGATCGAAGGGCCATCAGCTGAGGGAAATGCTGGGCAGTCTCCTTCTCCAGCGCCCGGATGCGCATTGCGTCGCCCATGCACAGCAGCTTGTGGATGTGGGATGCAGAAGCTGCGACCTGTTCCAGAGACCCCTGCAGGGGTGTGCACCCGGATATGTCTGCCTCCTGTTCGATCAGGGGATGGTGCGGATCTTCCACCATCCAGACACTGTACAGGTAAGCACTTACCACCAGGTCGGGAAACCGTTCCGCGACGAACTGCCTGAAATCCATGGCCAGCCGGATGTCGATTCCCACATCCCGCAGTATGGTGTAGGTATCATCGATGATCAGTCCGCCATTGTAGCAGGCGGCGGGACCGGGCAGTCCGATCTGTTCGGCCACCAGATCCACGCCTCTGGGAGGACGGGCAGAACACAGAATGACAGGAACACCCCGGCCCTGCAGATACTGCAGGTGGCTCTTCGTACAGGGCATGACCTGGTGCCGGGAGTTCAGCAGAGTTCCGTCAATGTCCAGAAAAACAGCAGAATACGTACACATCTGATTGCACCGCCCACCCTTCTTCGCGCCCTTGCGTTTCAGTAACTATCTGTCTATATAATACAAAAAACGGGAAATTCATACAGTGTCATTTGTCATTAGTTTCATATTACATTTGTCATGTTTTCTGGGGTTTATAAAAAAGTCTATCGGATTTGTAAAAAACTCCGGTTCGCTTTTGTGCAAAAAGCAGAGCAAGGGTCTGCCCGGTAACTCCGGGCAGACCCTTGCTCTGTAAAAAATATTATGATTTGTTCAGGAAAAGGTTGATCTCGCTTTCGGCGATGAGCATTCCGCTTTGCCCAAGCGGATTGCCGGATGCTTCCCGGATCGCATTCTCGGCCATATTCATCGCCTGGCTGTAGGCGTTGAATCGGGGCACGACCACTGCGTTGCTCATGATCTGGTGGATCATTTCCGGGGAGAAGCCGCTTCCCTCGGGAATGTCATGGTGGATCTGCTGCAGCAGCTCAGGGTCCTCCGCAACAGCGGGAAGCGGAGAAATGCCATGGGAATGGGTGTAGAGCTTGCGCTGCAGGTCCTCATCTATGGACAGCAGCTTGCAGAATTCCCAGGAAAGATCCGCGTGGCGGGTACGGGAGCTGATCCCCAGCATCATCGTATGTATCTCGGAAATATTGGAGCCGGAAGACCCGGCGGGCATGGTGACACAGTCCCATTCAAACGCAGAGTATTTCTTTACCCGCCAGGGATAGGGCTGGTAGGCCCGGTATTCCGAGTAGAGCAGCGGACAAAAGGCGACTCGGCCTTCGTCGAAATCCCGGGCAGAAACGCTGTAGCCTTCGTTCAGATCCAACAGCCGGTTCGTAAACTGAATGGCCTCCAGGACCTTCTCTCCGGCCAGAAAACAGCTGCGGCCATCCTCGGAAAACAGGGATGCACCATTGGAATACATGGCATCCAGCCAGGAGTAGCCATATACACCGTACTGGCGGGAATCCACATGGGTGACCTGCCGGCAAATATCGTAGAAATCCTCCCAGGTCCAGTCATTGTCCGGCATGGGGATGCCGTTCTCTTCCAGCAGCGTCTTATTGACGAACATGATGGTGGGAACACTTTCGTGCGGCAGGGCATACTGCTTTCCGTTGTACTGTCCTGACCGCAGGCAGGGTTCATAATAGTCGACGGTATCAAAAGCAGGATCCCGGGCGATCCGTTCATCCAGCTGCGCCAGGGCACCGGAGGATACCAGAAGATCAAAATCCTCCGGGAGAACAAAGTACAGATCCGGCTCTGTTCCCATCATGATCCTCCCGGCCAGCCACTCGCTGTAATCCCCTGCGGGAATGCCGCTGACATACTCCACCTTCACGCCGGGGTGGGATTCTTCAAACAGGGCAATGGCCTCATCCAGAATCTGGTAGCAGTTTCCGTTGGGGGTATTCCAGTAGCTTCCGGAATACACACCGATGGTGAGTACCGTTTCCTGATTTCCTGCGTATGCAGCCAGACAAAGGCACAGGATCAGCAGGGCCGCTGCTGTCCATATCCAAACTCGTTTTTTCATAGCGGCTGATTCACCGCCCCGGTCTGCACCGCCCAGATCGCCAGCTGTGTACGGTCTCTTAAGCCCAGCTTAAACAGAATATTGCTGATGGCATTGCGAACGGTTCCCTCGGACAAACAAAGCTCCTGGGCAATTTCCTTATTGGACATGCCGCTGCCCACGGTCTGGATGATCTGCCATTCGCTTTTGCTGATATCCTTGACGGCTTCCTTGTCTACCTTGAGCCGGGAGGAACTCTGGGCCATATGGGAAAACTGTTGGAGCACCTTCGTGGCCACAGCAGGGGTGATGATGGCCCCGTCGTCGTAGGCGATTCGGATGCTCTCGGACAGCTTGGAAACGCTGCTGCCTTTCAGCAGATATCCGCTTGCGCCGTTTTTCAGCGCGCCAAATACATACTCATCGTCATCAAAGGTGGTCAGGACGATGATCTTTACATCGGGCCACCGCTTTTTGAACAGTCTGGTCCCCTCGACGCCATCCATGCCGGGCATACGGATATCCATAAGCACCACATCCGGGTGCTCCTGCTCCGCGCTTTTTAATGCCTGAGACACGCCGGGTACCGCATCGGTTACCCGGATGTTTGCGCTGACACCCAGAACGACCTTCAGGCTCTCGCGAAATAACTCCTGATCGTCTACAATTAAAACTTTGATCACAGATTACTCCCCCTTTCTGTTTCTGACAGGCAAACGTACCACAATGAAAAAGCCTGTGTATCCATCCCCTGCGTCCCGGCTCAGATTTCCGCAGGACATGGTACCGCCCAGCATTTCCAGGCGTTCTCTCATGTGGCGCAGCCCAAAGCCTTCCTCCAGCTCTGCGCAGCCAGTGCCGTTATCCCGAACGAAGACAGCAACCACATCCTCGTTCCGGGTGATCCGGATCTCGATACGGTCAGCTTTGCCATGACGGACGGCATTGGTCAGGCCTTCCTGCACAACACGGTACAGAGCGTCCTCTTCATCCTGATCCAGCTGCAATTCTCCCGCTTCCTGGAAAAAGGCGATCTGGGCAGATGTGGTGAGACGGAAATTCCCGACCAGCTCCTCCAGGGCCTGCGGCAGGGAAGACCGCTCCAGCGCATCGGGACGCAGCGCCTTGATGGACCGGCGTACGTCCGTCAGTCCGTCCCGGGCGGATTGGGCGACGATCTCTATGCGTTTTCTGGATTCCTCCGGTGCCACATCAAACAAAGCCAGTCCCGCGTCAGCACCCATGATGATGCCGGTAAGCGTGTGCCCCAGGGTATCGTGAATCTCCCGGGCCAGGCGGTTGCGTTCCCGCATTTCGGTCATGCGTTCCATGTTGATCGCATAGTCCCGCAGCTGGTCGTTGGCCTGATTCAGCTGTTCATTCAGCTTGCGGATACGCTCGTTCTCGTCCTTCTGGCTGGTAAACAGCAGGATCATATACAGCACAAACAGCAAAATGTTCAGGCAGACCATCAGGCTTTCCAGACCGGTAAACCAGCTCTGGGTCATGGGGTTGTAAAAATCCAGATAGGCACCGAAGGGGATGCCGTTTGTGAACTGTGCCACGATCTCATACCGGCCAAAGGCAAACATCAGGCTGAGGATGACAATGATGCACAGCCGCATTTTATTGCTGCGTATGTAGTGGACCAGGTCCGCAAGCACCAGCAGGGCTACACCGTTATAGTAGAAATTCACAGAGGCGATGATTCCCGCGCACAGCGCGACTTCCACAGCGAAAATCGTGACCCGAAAGGGGAACCGCTCTACGGGACGGAAACGCTTAAAAAAGCTTACCCCACACAGCAAAGCATAGAGGCTCAGGGACTGGACCGGCATCCGCCAGGGGTATTGGGGTATTTGCCGTACGGCATTCAAAAAATCATGGGCACCCAGGGATTCGCAGATCCGATAGGTGGTGGTCATGCAGATCAGTGCGTAAAAGGCCAGAATTGAAAAATTCAGAGCAAACATCACGGAGGAAATATTCATCAGGTTTCGTTCTGTTTTCATTACTGCCACCCATCTATTCCATATTGGTCTACGTTTTCCTCTGTCAGCAGTTCCACCGGGACGACGACTTCCTTATGTTCACAGCCGCCGCTTATGGCCGCATAAGCCTGATGCACGGCTTCTTCGGCAACCTTTGAGGGGAACTGGGCGCAGGTAGCGGTGAGGAAACCGTTGCTGACCATTGCCTTGCCCTCGGGGGAACCGTCCACGCTGTACACAAGAAACTGCTCCGACAGGTCTGCGCCCTGAATCGCGGCCAGTCCGCCAAACGCACTGGGATCATTCAGGGCCATCAGCACATCGGCGTCCGGATATTGCTCCAGCAGCTGCTCCATCACCGGCATGGCGTTTTCGATCTGTCCGTCAGACTCGCCGGATCCCAGAATTTCGAAGCCATCATGGCCCGCAATGGTGTCCTTGAAACCCTGGATCCGGTCTGCGCCGGAGCGGGCCGTAATGTGCTCCAGCAGAAGGATCTTTGCGCTATCCCGGACAGACAGCAGGTGCCGGGCGCACAGGACTCCGGCCTGATAGTTATCTGACAAAACCGAGCAGGCGGCCAGCTCGGAGGCCTGGATCGGGGCATCCACCACGATCACCGGAACTCCCGCTGCGGCAGCGATTTGAACACCTTCCTTGGAGGTGTCCCACTCTACCGGTGTCATAAAAATGGCCGAGACGCCTGCATCCACCAGTTCCTGGATCTCCTGGTTTTGCCGCTCCTGATCCATGGCAGCATCCCGGGTAAGCAGCACATCTCCGTGAAGCTCCAGATGCCCCCGGATCTGCGTGTCCAGTACCTGAAAATATGGATTGTTCATGGTCATGTAGGTTGCTCCGAATGTGCGCTGTTTTCCCGTCTGTCTGGCGGATAAGTCAACAGGACTCCAGAACAGCAAGTAAATTGTGATCAGCAGAGGGACCACAACCGCAGCTATGACTGCTGCAGCGGGGAAGCTTCTGCGAATATTCTTCATGATCCGTCTCATCTCCCGAAAAAAGCATATTGCTACTGTATTTGTAATTATTATACGAATTGCGGATTCTCTTGTCAATCGGCTTGCTTCCCCATATTCCGGTGCTGCAAAGTATGAAAACACCCGGAAATCCTTACGGGTCTCCGGGAGTCTTCATTACATGGCTGTCAGCACTGCATCCTTCTCCGGGATGCTGGGAATGCCGCCGGGCGTTTCTGTGGACAGGCTGGCTGCGGTGGAGGCAAAGCTGCCGATATAGCGCAGGTCTTCTGCCGTCAGTTCCGCGATCGGCTTGTTCAGCTCCAGCAGGCGGTACACGGCACTGCCGCCGAAGATATCACCGGCACCGGTGGTATCCACAGGATCGACCTTGGGGCTGGCGACCTGGCAGACAGCGTTCTTCGTTTTCAGCAGGCAGCCCTTGGGGCCAAGGGTGACCATGGCGAGAGAAACACCAAATTCCTTCAGCAG
Source organism: Oscillospiraceae bacterium (assembly GCA_017505505.1). The sequence continues at coordinate 9,345 of JAFVPA010000011.1, forward strand.
CTTATCAGCGCCCTCCTCCGGGGTGCAGGACCAGAGGAAGTCCACTTCATCATCGCTGATCTTCACCACATCCGCCTGGCTCAAGCTCCAGAGGATCTGCTCCTTTGCTTCCTCTTCGCTGCGCCACAGGGGCTTGCGCAGATTAGGGTCGCAGGTGATCAGTTTGCCCTGTTCCCTGGCATAGGCCACGCACTTTTGGGTGGTGGTGCGGACGGGCTCACCGGTCAGGCTCAGAGTGCCGAAATGGAAGACTCTGGCTTCATCGATCAGAGACTTGTCCACTTCCTCCCAACGCAGGCAGGTATCGGCACCGGGCTTCCGGGCAAAAGAGAAGCTGCGGTCACCGGAAGCGTCAAAGGTGACAAAGGCCAGGGTGGTAAAGACCGTAGGGTCAATGACAATGCCCCGGGTCTCGATACCGGCCTCCTTCACGGTGCCTGCCAGCAGATGGCCGAAAGCATCGTCACCCACTTTGCCCAGAAAGGCGGTGGATTTTCCGTATTTGGTCAGAGCCGCCAGAAAATTGGCAGGCGCGCCGCCGGGCAGGGCCTGCATCAGAGGATAGCCGTTTGCGTCGGTGCCCCGGGAAGCAAAGTCAATGAGCACTTCGCCCAATGCTACTACGTCGATCATAATAACCTCACAAATCTATGGTAGGGCGGGCTGCCCTCAGCCCGCCGCAATTTCAGGGATTGTGTGCAAGAAAGCGGCGGCTTGAGGGCAAGCCGCCCTACATCGGATTTTATTTAGCTGCGGGATACTCCGTGCACAGCAGACGGTAGGCGGGCTCGTCCTCTTCGATGGCGGGGAAACGGCCCATGGGAGGATTGAAGCGGTTGTCATTGGCATCGTCGTTGCACTGGCTGACTTCCCCCAGCAGGACAGGTCCGGTGCCGGGTTCCACTTCAAAATCGTGGTACAGATACTGCTGGATGAAAATGGACTCACCGGGAGTCAGGCGGATCTGGGTACCGGCGGGAACGGTGTAGGTACGGCCGTCGGTATGGACGGTAACGTCGGATTCATAGTCGATGGTCTCATCGGGATGGGAGTTATACACACGGATCAGCACATTGCCGCCGCCCCGGTTGATGATGTCCTCGGTCTTATACCAGTGGAAGTGGTTGGGGGAATACTGCCCCTCCTTCAGGTACAGCAGCTTCTCGGCGTAGACCTTGGGATACTTGACGGGCATGGTCTGGGAACCGTTGCGGATGGTGATGAGGGAGAAGCCCATTTTGTCAAAGTCACCCATACCATAGTCGGTGATGTCCCAGCCCAGGCAGCAGTCCCGGACTTCATCATATTCGTGTCCCTTGGTTTCCCACTCTTCGGGGGTGAAATGGCAGAAGGGGGGCAGATAGCAGTGGTACTTTTCGCACATGGCCTCCAGCTCCCGCAGAGCCTTGTTGACTTCAGAACGCTTCATTCACATCTCTCCTTGCGTAAAATTCCAATATCACTGTACCATCCCACCATGGGTTTGTCAAACGGATGGACAATAAATGTGACAATTATCATATGAAAAACTTGTGTTATTACAGAATGTACAATTTTCAATAACTTTTTCGTGTAATATGACCATCGATAAGTCCCGGCCGGGCCAGAGACGCTGAGTATCTTATTTTCCATTTGTGATTTATGTAAAAAGAAAACCCGAAGAAATCGAAATTTCTTCGGGTTGGGAAAGTGTGGTTTGTGTCTGTCGGTCAGGTAAGGATCACACGCCAAACAGGACCCAGATCAGGATGTAAGCGGGAATGATGGCAGACAGGGTGAAGGGAATACCGATCTTGAAGAAGTCGCCGTTGGAGACATCATAACCTTCCTTACGCAGGATGCCGATACCGGCGATGTTGGCGGAAGCACCGATGGGGGTGCAGTTGCCGCCCAGAGTAGCACCGGACAGCAGGCCGAAGTACAGAGCGGTGGAGTCGATGCCCATCTCCATGGCGATACCGGCGATAACAGGGATCATGGTAGCAACGTAGGGGATGTTATCGATGAAGGCGGAAATAATGACGGAAGCCCAGACGATGATGGTGTACATCAGGAAGGGATTACCGGCACCCAGCTTTGCCAGCAGCTGTGCCAGAGCGTCGATGACGCCCATGTTGGAGATACCGCCGATCATCAGGAACAGACCAACCAGCAGGCCCAGGGTCTCCAGGTCAATAGCCTTCAGGGGTCCCATGATGGCATCCAGGTTCTTCTTCTTTGCGTAGTTGTAGATCAGGCCAACGATCAGCAGAGCGGTGCAGATCAGGCCGTTAGTCTCAGCAGGCAGTTCGAAGGGCAGGAAGGAAGCGACGATCAGCAGTGCAATGGCACCCACCAGCAGGATGGTGGGAACGATGTCTTCGACCTCAGTCATCTTGCCGGACTTGGGGATGGCACCCTTTTCCTTACGGAAGACAAAGTAGACGATGCAGGCAGACAGGATGGCACCCAGCTCCACCATGAAGAACATACCGGGCTTGCCATTATAGATAATGAAGTCCAGGAAGCTCATGTCCAGAGCGGAACCCAGCATGATGGCGGTGGTGTCGCCCACCAGGGTAGCAGCACCCTGCAGGTTGGAGGAAACAGCGATGGAGATCAGGAAGGGGATGGGGTTGGTCTTCAGCTTCTTGCAGATTTCCAGGGCAACGGGAGCGACCATCAGGACGGTAGCCACATTGTCAACGAAAGCGGAGATGACACCGGCGAACAGGGACAGGCTGACTGCGGCCCACTGGACATTGGGAACCTTAGCCATAATGATGTCAGCCAGACGCTCAGGCATGCGACTGTCGATGAACAGCTGCACGAGACCCATGGTGCCGCCGATCATCAGCAGAACGTTGAAGTCCAGAGAACCGAAGATCTGACTTCTGGGCAGCATACCGCTGATGATGAACAGCAGACCGGAGGCCAGCGCAATGTAGGGACGATACTTGCCGAAGGAGATCATCAGCACGTAGGTCAGCGCGAAGAGGATAATTGCAGGTAACATTGTTGATTTGATACTTCCTTTCCTTTTATATATAATCCGTAACTATTATATATAAGAGGTGGAAAAGATATGGTAAAAAAGAAGGTTCGACGGCAAAGATTTGGATAAGAACAGTAAAGCGCAGAAGAGCGCCGGGAATCCTCCCGGCGCTTAGACTATCGAATCATTCACCGGCCATCCGGTAGCCAACACCCAGTTCGTTAAGGATGTAGCGGCTTTCCCCCGGTGCGCAGCCCAGCTTTTTACGGATATTTGCCATGTTGACCTGAAGTTTTTTTACGCTTCCGTCATCCATAGCGCCCCAAACGGCACGGATGATGGCGGTATAGGTCATAACTTTTCCCGGATGCTGGCTGAGGAAAGAAAGAATGTTAAATTCCGTCTGGGTCATGTGGACGGTTTTTCCGTCTACGCTGACCTGCCGGCGGTCGTAGTCGATGACAAGTCCGTCATAGGCAAACACGCTGCTGGGTACGGCAGCCTGCAGGTTCATACGGTTGATCCGCAGGGATGCCCGGACACGGGCCATCAGCTCTGCGGTACCGAAGGGTTTCGTGATGTAGTCGTTGGCACCCAGATCCAGGGCGTATACCTTGTCTTTTTCCTCCGTCCGGGCCGACAGAACGATGATGGGGATCATGCTGCTCTGGCGGGTGATACGGATAAACTCCTCGCCGTCCATATCCGGCAGCCCCAGATCCAGAACCACCAGATCCGGTACATGGGAGGTCAGCATCAGAATGCCCTGCTGGCAGCGCTGGGCAGACAGTACCTGGTATCCGTTGGCTTCCAGAATGGTCTGGATCATGCTGGAGATGTTGATATCGTCCTCAACCACCAGAATTTTATATTTATTGTTTGACATAGTTGTTTTCCTCCATATCCAGTGCGAACTGGAATGCTGCCCCGCCATCCGGGCGGTTGACCGCTTTCAGTTCTCCGCCGTGGGCTTTGATGATGGTCCTGCATACGCTCAGACCGATGCCCATATTGCTGCGGGCAGAGTCTGCCGGGGCTTCGCTGTCCAGATGGCCTGTAAACAGGTGTGCCATTCTGTCCTGTGAGATCCCGCAGCCATCATCCTCCACGGAGAATACTGCCTGGTTGTTTTTCAGTGTCACACTGAGCCATAAATTCTGCATCCCATGAGCATGGAAGACCGCGTTCTCCAGAAGATTCATCAGCACCTGCTCGATCAGCACCGGATCCATGGGGATACTGACAAAGTCTTCCGGTATGGATACCTGCACAACCTGATCCGGGTAATGCTTATGGAATTTGACCATCAGCGAGTCGACCAGTTCTTCAAGTACCGTGCCGTGCTTGGACAGACGCACCTTGTCCGCATCCACCCGGGTGACGGACAGCAGATTTTCCACCATCCGGTTGAGCCATTTGGAATCCGCCTGGATATCCTTCAGCAGCTGCAGCTGCCGCTGCGGAGGGATGTTTTCGAAATTCTCGATTATTGCGGAGCAGGCCCCGTAGATGGATGTCAGGGGAGTCCGCAGATCGTGGGACACTGCCCGAAGCAGATTGCCCCGCATCCGTTCCTTTTCCGCCTCCGCTTTCAGTTTTTCCTGCTGCTTTAAACGGGTGGTCAGGGTACCGGTCATGGTAGCCACGATGAGCATGACAACGGCGGAGGAGATACATTCCGGAGAGATCAGGTCAAAGGCCCAGTAGGGATAGGTAAAGGCCCAGTTTACAGCCAGCACACTGATAACGCTGGCTATGATACCAAAGCTGTATCCCTGGGTCCGCCAGGATACCAGAAAAACACCCAGCACAAAGACCATTGGCGTCATGGTTTTGGTACCAAACAGCCGGACAAGCAGCAGGTTTACCAGGAATACCACAACCAGAGTGGCTGCCGTAAACAGGCTGTCGGCAATGATGTGCTTTTTGCTTGCCATGGTCCTACCTCCGAAACTTCGCATGATAGCATTATAGCATTTTTTCGACACAAATGCACCCCTTCTCCGGTTCAGATGGTGAGATTGTCAGCTAAGAACCAGTAAAGATTTCCGGAAAACCACCCGCTTTCCTTTTTCTTCCAAACAAATCTCCGGGGCCTTGCGGTGCCCGGAAATCTGTGGTATTCTGAAATCGAAGAAAACATAACAGGAAAGGAGCCTTCTTATGTACGTTTCCACTTCCTCCAGCAGCCGGGAGAATCTGCTGCGCTGCATCCGGTTTGAAAAGCCGGATTATATCCCTATGACCTTCCACATCAATGCTGCCTGCTGGAACTACTACGACCAGAATGCCCTTCTGGACCTGATGGAAAGCCATCCCTTCCTGTTCCCGGATTTTGTCCGGCCCCAAACGCCCTTTGTTCCGGACTATGACGATGTGGCCCGGGCAGGGCAGCCCTATGTGGACGGCTTTGGCTGCAAGTGGGAAACTGCCATGGATGGCATCGTAGGGTCTGTCCACCGGCATCCTCTGGCGGATATGAGTCAGTATACCGCCTACCAATTTCCGGATCCGGAGAAGAGCACCGGCCTGCGGGCCATCGACTGGGCGGAATTTGAAGCGGAGACCGCCCGCCAGCGTTCTGCCGGACTGATGACCTACGGCGACCTGCGCCATGGCCATACCTTCCAGCAGCTATGCGATATCCGGGGCTATGTGGACACCCTGATGGACCTGTCCGAGGAGGAACCGGATACGCTTGAATTGCTGGAGCGGCTGGGAGAATTTAATCTGGCCCAGATCCGGCATTTTCTGAAAGCGGATGTGGACATGGTCCGTATTCCCGAGGACCTGGGCATGCAGAACGGTCCTATGCTTTCTCCTGATATGTTCCGCAAATTCATCAAGCCCATCTATCAGAAGATGCTGCAACCTGTCCGGGAGGCGGGGAAGATCATCCATATGCACTCCGACGGCGACATCCGGGCTTTGGTGGACGATATCATCGACGGCGGCGTGGATGTGATCAACCTCCAGGACCGGGTCAACGGTGTGGAATGGATCGGCGGAAAGTTCCGGGGAAAGACCTGCGTGGACCTGGACATCGACCGCCAGAAGATCACCCCCTTCGGCACGCCCGCCGAAATCGATGCCTACATCCGTCACTGTATCGAGACAGTAGGCTGCAAAGACGGCGGCCTGATGATGATCTACGGCCTGTATCCCGGCGTACCAATGGAGAACGTGAAGGCTCTGATGGACGCGATGACCCACTATGCGGATTTTTGGCGGTAACATATAAAGCACCACCCCGGAATCATTCCCGGGGTGGTTTCATATGTGCGGAGAATCAGTCGTAGGAACGCATATAATCCTCTTCGTCGGAACTGCCAATAAACTTGCCGTTTCTGTAGTGATCGTAACCGCCGTCGCTGTTCTTTTGGGAGTAACCAACACGCCGGCCATGCCGGTCGTAGTCCACATAGCCGCCGCTGAGATTAGGTCTGCTGTAGCCGGTACGGTGGCCTTCGGAATCATAATGCTTGCGGCTGAAACGGTCACCTTTAGAATCCTTATCAAATAACATATGTAAGCTCTCCTTTAATGAAACGTAATTTGTTTTGGCTTATGCCATTATTATACAAGTATTTGGTCCAATAAACTGGGTGTGATTTTATACTTTAGGTATTTTGTTTGTCAGACTGTGAAAGGTAAGTACAAACTTGATTTTTCCATTCAGTGTTGTATACACTTCAACATTGCTGGCAAATTGAATTGCTCTGCTTAGCCATTTGCAATCTGTAAACTCCAGACAGTCTCCTTCAATACAAATGCTTCCCATGCTTTTGAACGGTTTGTGTGTGGCGGCGGAGATCTTCATATCTGTTCCGTAAGTCAGCTTTTCCAGCACAGTATTTGAAAATGCCATTTGCTGTATCCGCAACGGATTCAAAATGCTGGGCTGCAGTTCATCTGCAACAATTCTCCTGCCAATGTTTTCTATCAGTTCGTCCTGCTTGCTGTACTCAAATTTCATGTTGTTTCCTCCTGAATGATACATAATGTCAAAAAATTGCTTGAATATCTTATACACTGTATCCCTCTGCTTTATATAAGAACTTTTTGCATGTATGCTTATCACCTCCTTAACGAAAGCCGCCCACCACATGGACAGGATAGTTTACCCGGTGGTGACGCTTCTTGATACCGATGCTGTTGCCCATGGTAGATTCCCACCCCCAATATGGGTCACGGCGGCGCTTTTTTGCGACTTCTCTGCACCGGGCGCAACGGACAGGTTCGCACCAACCTTTCTGCCGAAAAGCTTCCTGGTCCTCCTCAGGAAACGAAAAAATCCGGGTGCATTCTTTGCATTGAAGATATTTTGCCATTTGAAACAACTCCTTTTTTGTCTACATCAGAGAGATTTTGCCCTCTCACCCTACACCGCAAGGTCCTAACCCCCTGTTGCCCGGTGGGCTTGCGCGGGTGACTGTGCGGTGCGTGGGTGTCCGTGCCTGTCGGCCCGGTGAGTGGCTTGCGCCCCTCTCACCCTACACCGCAAAGGGGTAACCCCCTGTTGCCCGGTAGAAAATGTGGGATAAGAATTTCAGGAGGATCAGAGTTGACAAAACCAAGAGAAAGTGATTCTTTCTCCTGTTTTTTGCACAAAGAAAACCACGCGTTAGACGCGTGGTTCAAAAATTTATTGATTTGGAACGGATATTGAATGATAAGCAATTGGCACAGTAAAGAATTCTATACTTCTAAGTAACAAGGTTTTCTTACGTGCCGTATGAATGAAAAAGTGGTTGTATAGTTATGTGGAAAAGAACGGGGAATGTTACAATGGACGTAAGCTTTTTTCGTTTTTCAAGAAAACACCGCAAAGGAGTAGATGACCCGCATGGAAAATCTGGTGCGGCCAGTGTTATTGATTGCCGCGCATTGCGGTGTAGGAGACCCTTGCGGTTTCCGGCGTCTTTGTGCATTCCATATGCCACAGGCCGGTCCCGTTTGCCAACATTTCCACCAGCTCCAGAAATTTTGGAAGCTTCCCCTCATCCAGAGGCGGGATGCTTTGCTGCAGAAGCATGGACATGGCTTCTTCCGGGGTGATCGGCCGGATGCGGTTTTCGCTGCCCCGTTCCAGGATGCACAGGGCTTTCAGGGGGACGGTGATGTTGGTGTCCAGGCCGTGCTTGCCGCTCCAGGGAGAGCCGCAGAGAAAGATCTGTCCCTCTTCAAAGCGCAGAAAGGGCTTGTCATCGTTGACCATCACGGCCCGGTCTCCGAAGACCTCCCGCCAGTAGCGGGTGTGGGTGGATTTTCCGGTGCCGCTTTTGGCGGTGAACAGGTAGCCCTGACCGTCCACGGCCACGGCGCTGCCGTGAAACAGGAGAACGCCGCTGTCGAAGAGATTTACCGCCACCTTCCGCTGAATGGCGGCCCGGTCCAGGAAGGGATCCGTGAAGACCCGGGGACGGAAGCCTTCTTCCTCGGCCTCCTGCCGAAGGGCAGCCTGCTCAAATTCCAGATCCCCCCGGGTGACCGTTACGAAGAAGTCCGGAGCCTTTTCCGTCAGGTAAGCCCGGCAATAGTCCCGGGTACTTTCAAAGAGGGAGCTGACCGCCGCCACCTTCCCCGCGATCTCGATGCGAAATTCGGCCATGGCTTATCCCAGACAGCTTCCACAGGGCTCGTAGCCTGCGTCGATGCCGTCCTGATAGGTGTCGAAGAGCACCCGGTTCTTTTCCGCGGGCAGGTTGGCACAGTCCTGGCTGTGGAGCTTCAGGGAGTTCTTATTGCCGATGAAGACCACAGCTTCGGCAGGCTCGGCGTTGGTGGGAGCGCCGGACTGGTTGCCCCAGGTGAAGGTGATCTCCGTGCCGTCGGTGCTGGCGATGACGTGGCCCAGCTCATCGGTGCGGAACAGGGTCACTCCGGCCTGGTTCAGCCGGGACAGGGGTTCCTCATGGGGATGGCCGTAGGAGTTGCCTTTTTCACAGGAAATGACACCGTAGGTGGGATCCACCTCATGGAGGAAGCGGTAGCCGGTGGAGGTGTTGGAGCCATGGTGGCCAACTTTCAGTACATCCACCTGCATAAGGCCGGGCTGAGCTTCCCAGTGGTCCAGCATATCATTTTCCGCGGCGGTCTCCATATCGCCGGTGAACAGGAAGCTGCTTTCGCCGTAGTCCACCCGGAGGACGATGGAGGTGTCATTGGTCTCGGCATACGTCTTTACGGGGCCGAGGACCAGGACCTGGGCTTCTCCCAGGGAGAAGGTCTCACCGGGAGCGGGGATCAGCACTTCCAGCCGCTGCTGGTCGACATAATACAGGAAATCGTCAAAGACGTTGGAAGAATAGGTTCTGGTGGGAGCGTAGACCTTTTCTGTGGGATACACCGCCAGGACAGAGGGCAGGCCGCCCACGTGGTCCTCATGGGCATGGGTGCAGACCACGGTGTTCAGCTCCGTGACACCCTGCTGTTCCAGATAGGATACCACCAGCTGGCCGTCATCCCGGTTGCCGCCGTCGATGAGCATATATTCTCCACCGCATTCCAACAGGGCGCAGTCCGCCTGGCCCACATCGATGAAGTGGACGGTAAGGCCCTCCCCGGATACCGGGGGAAGGGTGGTAGTCGTGACCTGGACCTCCCCGCAGCCGCACAGCAGCAGGGACAGGAGCAGGAAGAGGGAGAGCAGTCTCTTTTTCATGGGATACCTCCTTGGTATGAGTCGCAGGGGAGGGGCAGTGCCCCTCCCGTCAGGTGTAGAAAACTGGGGTGCCCGGTGTGCACAAAGCTGTCCGATACCGGGGAAACGGTTCTGCGTATTGGATGTTCCGTTGCGGGAGGGGCACTGCCCCTCCCCTACAGGGATCATTTGGATTTCGCGAAATTCAGCAGAGCATTTTTTTCGTTAGGCAAGTTTTCCTCAATAACCTGTTCCAGCAGGGCATTCAGGGTCTGGCCGATGGCTTTTCCGGAGAGACCCAGCTGCATCAGGTCGTGGCCGTTGACGGCCAGATCTTTCAGGGTCAGACAGGCGTTTTCAGCCCGGATCTCTTCCAGAACAGTGCGGATCTGGGAGAAAATATCCATTTCTTCCGATTTACCGGTTCCTTTGCTGCCCATATCCGCTTCCTGTAAGCACAGCATCTGTTCCACCGTTTCCCAGCCCCAGCGGCCGATCCGGCGGCGCAGCAGCTTTTTGTCGGGGGTGAGGCGGGTCATGTGCTGTTCGATCAGCAGAACGGAGCGTTCCCGGAGGGCGGTGGGAGCTTTCAGTCGGCGCAGGACGGTGTCGGCCATCTCGGCCCCCTTGGGGGCGTGGCCGTAGAAGTGGCCCCGACCCGTTTCGTCCCGGGTGAAGGTGGGGATCTTTCCGATGTCGTGAAGCAGAGCGGCCCAGCGCAGGGTCAGATCCTTTGGGATCCCGGCCACCACATGGGCCACGTGGGTATACAGGTCGTAGGCGTGGTGGGGAGAACGCTGGTCGAAGCCGATGAGAGGCTCCAGCTCCGGGATCACCGCCGCCAGAAGGGGGGCGAAGCGCTGCATATTCTCCACGTCCACCAAAATAATAAGTTTACATAACTCTTCGAAGACCCGCTCCCGGGCAAGGTTGTCCATAAGATGCCGCTGCTGCAGCATGGCGTTCATGGTTGTTTCTTCCACGGTCAGGCCGTAACGCACCGCGAACCGGGCACCCCGCAGGATGCGCAGGGAATCCTCCTGAAACCGTTTCTCCGGGTCGCCTACGGCCCGAAGGATCTTGTTTTTCAGATCCTCCCGGCCGCCGAAGGGGTCGGCAAAGCCCCGTTTGGGGCTGTAGGCCATGGCGTTGACGGTGAAATCCCGCCGGGCCAGATCGGCTTCTATATTGGGGACAAATTCCACCCAGTCCGGGTGGCGGTTATCCCGGTAAGTACCCTCGGTGCGGAAGGTGGTGATCTCCACCACGCCAAAATCGGTGACCACGCCCACGGTGCCATGCTTTTTTCCTGCCAGCACCAGCCGCTTGTCCGCGAAGACCGCTTCCGTCTGTTCCGGCAGGGCGGAGGTACACAGGTCATAGTCGTGGGGAGTCAGGCCCAGACAGGCATCCCGGACACAGCCGCCCACGGCGTAAGCCGCGAAGCCGGCGGCTTCCAGGGCCTCCAGGCATTCTAAAATATACGCAGGCAGGACCATAGGCTTATCCTTCTTCCGCCCGTTTGGGCTGGGGATAGGGGCTGCACAGGCTTGTCAGTGCCCAGACGATGCCGCCCAGGTACAGGTACGGATACCGGGAGACAGCCAGCTCCGCCATACACAGGAAGGCCGCTGCCAGGCCCGTGCCCATTTGCATCCGCCGCTTACCCAATCCTACGGAGAAGGCGGCATTATAAAAAGCGAAAAGCATCAGGGCCATGGTGCCGAAAAGGGTGAAGATATAGTCCTGGATCTGGGGATTGCCGCACCAGACCTGATAATGGTCGATGATATGGACGACCAGGAACAGGCTGGGGACCAGGTACAGCAGGAAGCAGGGCTTCCGTCCTCCCATCCGGGCAAAGCCCGTCAGCAGCAGGCACACGGGAGAGGCGTAGCCCAGCGCTGTCCAGGCGGTGCCCAGATACCCATCCATAAAGGGCCGGTTAAACAGTACCGTTACCGCCAGACCGGAAGCCGCCAGCACATGGCCCACAGCAGAGGGAGTACTGGCCCGGAAATTATCGGCATAGTCATTGGAGCCATCCAGCCTGCGGACATTGAGGAGGATATAGACCAGGGCAATGGCCGTAAGGCCCCACAGGGCGATCAGCAGAGGATGGTGGGCAATCAGCAGGCCCTTTTCATCCACGGCAAAGAGGTACGTCAGCCGCCGCAGCACCAGGGCGATGCCTCCCAGCCCCGCAGTGACAGCGGGCAGAATATTGGGTTTTAAAAGTTTTTTCACAGCAGGTTCCCTCCAGTGGGAAATATTTTTCCATTTTCAATTATCAACTTTCAATTTAACATTATACCAGTTGATTCCTCCAATTTCCAGCCCCTTGTGAAAAAACTCTTTGTGAACGATTACACCTTGTTTTAGGGGGAAAAGGGGAGTATAATACTGGTATAATTTCACTTTGGAGGAAAACTATGCTTTTACGGACGATTGCCGGGGCAAGTCTTTTGCTGGCGGCAGTTTGGCTTGCGTATCTGGACGCGGCGCTGTGGCTGCTTCCCGTGATGTTCTGCGGTGCCTATGCGGTTCTGTTCCTCCTGGCCTTCCTGTTCCTGTGCGCGGTCTGCGCGGTTGTGGACCTGGACAAGCCCCAGGAACATGACAGCAAATTCTACCGCACCGTCATGCATCTCTATATCGAAGCCCTGATTTCTCTGGTGCGGCTGAAGGTGGAAGTCTCCGGCCTGGAAAAGACCCCCAAAGAAGGCCGTTTTCTGCTGGTATGCAACCACCAGAACGAATCTGACCCCGGCATTCTGCTGCACTATTTCAAAAAGAGCCAGCTGGCCTTCATCTCCAAGCGGGAGAACGCCACCATGTTCGCCGTTGGCAAATTCATGCACAAGATCATGTGCCAGCTGGTGAACCGGGAGAACGACCGGGAGGCTCTGAAGACCATTCTCAAGTGCATCCAGCTTATCAGAGACGATGAAGTTTCCATCGGCGCTTTCCCCGAGGGCGGTATTCTGGTGGAAAACAAGCTGAGCCATTTCCGCAGCGGTATGTTCAAGATCGCCCAGAAGACCGGTGTCCCCATCGTGGTCTGCACCCTGAAGGGCACTTCTGACCTGTTCCGCAACCTGAAAGGGCTGAAGCCCACCCATGTGCGGCTGCATCTGGTGGACGTGATTCCCGCGGAAGAAGTCAAGGGAGCCAATACCGTGGAACTGGGCGAGCGTATTTACAATATGATGCTGGCGGATCTGGGTCCGGAGTATGCATTGATTGAAGATATGTAACAGTAGGGCGGGCTGCCCTCAGCCCGCCGCTTTGCATCAGCAAAGGAGCACGAAATGCCCTTTCCCATCCGAAAACATCCCCGGCTGAAAAATTATGATTACGGCCAATGCGGATGCTACCATATTACGATTTGCACCAAAAACCGTTCCCCATTTATATCTAGGGTAATTCCACCCGGTACACCGGAGGAACGGGCTTGTGTCTGCTTAAGCAGATATGGAAGCATTGCAGAGGCCTATATTCGTAACATTTCTGAAGTTTATCACGATATTTTGGTGGATAAGTATGTCATCATGCCAAACCATATCCATCTGTTGCTCTCTCTGGAACCGAATGCCTCCACATCGATCCCAACAGTGGTTCGCTCACTGAAACGGATGGTGACACGGGAAATAGGCCAGTCGATTTGGCAAGACTCCTATTACGATGTGGTGATCCGCAATGAGGCTATGTATCAATGCGAGTGGAAGTATATCGATGATAACCCAGATAAATGAGCAGATGACACAATGTTTGTAGAGTTCTGAGAATAATACTCTTTGCAGGACGGATTGACCTCGAACAGCCCTACGGTCAGCTGACGAAAAAACGGCGGGCTGAGGGCAGCCCGCCCTACAGAGGCGTATTTTAAATAACTACTTGATTTACATAGCCAATCTATGTATAATAAACTTTCCCAGCGTAAAAACCCAAATAATTTGGAGGAAATACAATGAAGAACAGTGAAAAGACATTGGATATGATCGTGAACCTGTGCAAGAACCGCGGTTATGTCTACGCAGGCTCTGAGATCTACGGCGGTCTGGCCAACTCCTGGGACTACGGCCCTCTGGGTGTGGAGTTCAAGAACAACGTGAAGAAGGCCTGGCTGAAGAAGTTCGTCCAGGAATCCGAGTACAACGTGGGTCTGGATGCCGCCATCATTATGAACCCCACCACCTGGGTCACCACCGGCCACGTGGGCTCCTTCTCCGATCCTCTGGTGGACTGCAAGGGCTGCGGCTCCCGTCAGCGTGCTGACCAGCTGATCTCCGCTTCCGAGTCCGGCAAGAGCGTCAACGTGGATGCCATGGACACCAAGGAGATGAATGCTTTCATCGAGGAGCACGAGGATGTTGTCTGCCCTGTCTGCGGCAAGCACCACTTCACTTCCATCCGTAATTTCAACCTGATGTTCCAGACCAAGATCGGCGTCACCGAGGACTCCTCCTCCATCGCTTATCTGCGGCCCGAGACCGCTCAGGGTATCTTCGTCAACTTCGCAAACATCCAGCGTACTACCCGCAAGAAGCTGCCCTTCGGTGTCTGCCAGGTTGGTAAGGCTTTCCGTAACGAGATCACCCCCGGCAACTTCACCTTCCGTACCCGTGAGTTCGAGCAGATGGAGTGCGAGTTCTTCTGCCAGCCCGGCACCGATCTGGAGTGGTTCGCTTACTGGAAGGATTTCTGCAAGAACTGGCTGCTGAGCCTGGGTATCAAGGAAGATTCCCTGCGCCTGCGTGACCACGATCCTGCAGAGCTGGCCTTCTACTCCCGTGCTACCACCGATATCGAGTACCAGTTCCCCTTCGGCTCCGGCTGGGGCGAGCTGTGGGGCATTGCTGACCGTACCGATTACGACCTGGGCCGCCATCAGGAGGCTTCCGGCAAGAATCTGGAGTACTACGATCAGGAGCGCAACGAACATTATATCCCCTACGTCATCGAGCCTTCTCTGGGCTGCGACCGTGTGGCGCTGGCCTTCCTGTGCGAAGCATACGACGAGGAAGTGGTCGGCATGGACAAGAAGGGCAATCCCGATATCCGCACCGTGCTGCACCTGCATCCGGCTCTGGCTCCCTTCAAGGCTGCTGTTCTGCCCCTTTCCAAGAAGCTGACCCCCAAGGCAGAAGAGATTTACGCAGAGCTGCGCAAGTACTTCATGGTGGACTTTGACGACGCCGGTTCCATCGGCAAGCGCTACCGCCGCGAGGACGAGATTGGCACTCCCCTGTGCATCACCGTGGATTTCCAGACTGTGGGCGACGACAACACCCCCGCTGACGACTGCGTTACCGTTCGCGACCGCGACACCATGGAGCAGGTCCGTATCCCCATCAGCGAGCTGAAGGATTATATCGAAAAGAAGTGCTACTTCTAAGCATTTACCCCCTGACCAAAACGGTCAGGGGGTTTTCGCAGCTTATTTGTGGATATACATCCGGGTCATATCCGGTTCGCCGTCGCCCTTCACCATGCACAGGAACTCCCAGCCGTAGCGCTCATAGAAGCCCGTATGGTCGGTCACCAGATAGGCGGGAGAAATACCTTTGGCACGCAGATCTTCTACAGCCATATTCAGCAGCTTTCCGGCGATGCCCAAAGAGCGGTGGCTCTCTTCAGTGTAGACGGCGCAGACATTGGGGGTCAGATCAGGCCGGTCATGGAAATCATTTTCGATCACACCCAGACCGCCGACGATTTTATCACCGTCCAGACAGAGAAACCACCCAAGCTCTGTTTCCTGCTTCAGGTAGGCTTCCATACATTCCAGATAAGCTTCCTTTGGAACACCCCACTTGCTGTGGAACCACGCAGCAGCTTCCTGCATGCGTTCGGGGTTTTCTCTTAACGTAATCAATTTCAATTCTGCCATTGACTGCACCATCCTTTTGGTTTTTCTTTATACTATCACAAATCGTAGTTTCGTGCCATCCCCAAACTTTTTTCCGAGGGATCTTTTTCCGGGACAAGGATTCATCCGAAAAATCTTTGCGATTGCAAATACCGTCCGTTTGCCGTATATTATAGGACGGAATCCCGAAAAAAGGAGGATCTGCGTTTTGATTCGTTATGTAATGGCTGCATAAGCATTGGCTATGCAGGAATAACAGAATACCGACTTTGTATAGCCGATGCTTTCCTGGTGAGCAAATTCTACAAGGAGGCAGCCGTGAGCTATATAAAAGCAGAAAAAATCCTGCCGGAGGAACTGATCCGTCAGATTCAGGAGTACGCCGACGGCGTGTACATCTACATCCCCCGCAAGCCGGGTACCCGGCGCCCATGGGGGCAGGAAACGGACTACAAGGCCGAGCTGAAAGCCCGCAATGACCGGATCCGTCATGACTTCGCATCAGGCGAGGGTGTTGTGCTGCTCAGCCGCAAATACCATCTGTCCGAAAAGAGTATCCGCAGGATTCTGCAGGAATCATAGACAAGGAGCCGGGATTTCTCCCGGCTCAAGCTATTTTCAGAAAAATGCTTTCAGGTTGACAGAAGAAAGCATAGGTGCTATATTTTTCTTAGAAATGTCTGCACAAGCAGGCGGGAAAGGAGTTTTAAAGTATGATTGTTCGCGAGGTTGAGAGCGGCTAACTGAATCAGGGCGCGGATAAAAACGGAGGCATCGGCCTCCTGCTTTGGTGCGCGCATTTTAAGTAACCATATGGTGATTCCCGCAGAGGGGCAACCAGATGGGTTGCTTTGCTGCGGTATTTTTGCGCCCATTTTCAGTTAGCCAAGTTAAGAAAGGATGATGTGTGTATGATGAATATGCCCTTTTACAAGTCTAAACTGAATTTGGAGGAACAAACACTTGAATATAAACGACTACGGCATGGTGCCGGATTACGAGAATTTGCCGGGGATTCCGGCACGCGTTACCGCTGTCCATAAAGAGCGGTATGAGATCGTCTGTGCGCATGGAATCACCCATGCCAGATTGAAAAGCAGCACCTACCACGCAGGCACGGCGCTGTTTCCCACCACCGGCGATTATGTCATGATCAACTATGTGGAAAACGGCGACAGCCAGATCCTCGCCACACTCCCCCGGCGCACATTTTTCTCCCGTCGGGAGCCGGGTCCCATTCCAAAGGATCAGGCGGTGGCTGCCAATTTTGATTATGTATTTATCATGCAGTCCCTGAACTTAGACTTCAATCCCAGGCGGCTGGAACGGTATCTGACTTTAAGCTGGCAGTCCGGCACAACGCCGGTGATTCTGCTGACCAAAGCAGACCTTGTGGAAGACTACTGGGACTACCTGACCGCTGTGGAGCGGGTTGCCGCAGGTGTGAACACCCACGTGGTCAGCGCCCGCACGGGATATGGATTGCAGCGGCTGAATGCCTATTTGCAGCCGGGAAAGACCGTGGTATTCTTAGGTTCTTCCGGTGTAGGCAAGTCAAGCCTTGTCAATGCCCTTGCCGGAGAGGACATCATGGCGGTGAACTCCATCCGGGAGGATGACAGCAAGGGCCGCCATACCACCACCCACCGGCAGCTGATTCGTCTTCAGAGCGGTGTGCTGATCATCGATACTCCCGGTATGCGGGAACTGGGCATGTGGGATATATCGGAGGGTCTTGTGGATGCCTTTGCCGATGTGGAACAGTTTATCGGCAAATGCCGCTTCTCTGACTGCGCGCATGATCGCGAACCCGGCTGCGCCGTCAAGGCAGCCATTGCGGCCGGCAAGCTGGACGTACAGCGCTGGGAAAGCTACCGAAAGCTCCGTGAAGAAGCAGTAGACCGGGATGAAATGATGCGCCGGAAGCTGGAATGGAGTAAGCGTGTTGCAAAATTTACGAAGCAGAGAAACAAGGAGGTCTGGTAATGGATAGAATTATAAAATCTATGGAAGAAAAATATCTGGTTCCCGCGCTGGAACTGGTGGAAGCCGTCTTCACCGCCCCGGAATGTCTGATGGTGAAGGCGCTGGTCCCCGGCGCGCTGGCGCATATCCATGGCACGGTTTCCTACCATGATTATGACGCACTGAGATAAAAAAACTGCCGCCCTTTGGGCGGCAGATTTTTTATGCTTTTACCTTCTTTTTGAAGATCAGGCTGCGCAGCAGCAGGATGTTGATGGCGATCATGAACACGAACACAATGGCCAGTGTCAGGTAGGGCTTGGTCGGTGCCATGGTTGCCAGCAGCAGAATCGGGAAGCCGAAGACCATGGCCGGGAAGTTCTGATACACCAGATTGTCCGCCACAGGGGTCTTGAAGTCGCCGTCAATCTCACGCAGCAAAATGACACCGGTGGATGCTGTGCCGGTGAGCATGCCGTACATGGCGAGGAACTGCTGCTCCGCATAGGCGGGGAACAGCTTGTTGCTGACAAAGCGGACATACACATAGGTGACCACAAGTCCCACGAGGCCCATGATCAGCAGCACTACCCAGTACTTTCCGATGATGCTCATGCGGATCGCTGCGATGGAAGCGGTGACCATGATGTCATAGAAGAAGTTGGTGGCGCGGGTCAGCAGGAAGTCATTGGTATAATTGCGGTGAATGATGTTCCGCTTCCGGCAGAAATTCATGACCGCCTTCACCAGTGTTGCTGCCAGAACGCCCAGCAGGAAGTTGAAGCCATAGATGGTGGCGCGCATGCCGGGCAGCAGATTTCCCAGCACATACATCAGACCGTAGGCCAGCATGTAAGCCACCACGATCAGAGCAATCTGGATGGTAAACTTATCGATGGATTCCTGCATGGGAATCTCGTTCTGGCCTTCGACGGTTTCATTGGTCACACCGGAGCCTCTGTCCAGCTTGATCTTGCCCTTTTTCTTGATGATGTTCAGGTGGATCACGCCGCCGATACTGGCGCTTAAGAAGCCCATGGATGCAATCGTCAGGCCGAAGCTCTTGCCGCCCACAAAGCCATAGTCCAGCTCATAGATGCCGCCGTAGTTCATGGCCTGTCCGGGGCCCTGGCCAAAGCCCAACGCCAGCAGCAGACCGGCTGCTTCCAGCAGGTCTTTCAGGAAAATCGCCGCAACCATGCAGATGATCATGCCCACAAAGGCCTGCAGCAGATAGGTGGCAACGGTGGTCAGGCCGGTATTGAAAATCTCAATGCTGCGCTCCTTGGTCATTTTGCCGCCGCTGGATTTCAGGGCCGATGCCGTAAAGCCGAGGGCCAGCATATGGTAAGTAATCAGTTCCAGCCACGCGGTGCCGTGGCCGCCGAAGAAAGCGGTATCGAACAGTTCCTGACCGGTAACTGCGTTGTAAATCGTAGAAATCACCAGCAGAATGGCGCCGCCCAGCACGGATGTGGGAATCAAAGATGCTTCCAGCGCAGGGATCGACCGCTTGAGCATCTGTGCCACCAGAAGGCTGCCCAGCAGCACCGCAATCAGATTAAAAAAGCCCCATGAACTAAAGTCCCAAAAATTCATTGTCATTACCTGCCATTTCATTTTTGTAGCGATGGAAGAAATTCACGTATTTAAGTGCATTGAAGCGCTTGCTGCCCTTCATCTGCAGAAGCTCCTTACCAACGTAAATATTCAGCTTGTTTTTACCCAAAACCACCACGGAACTGATCTCTTCGAAGGGCATGACCCGGTCATCCACAGTGATGCGGTCGCCATACAGTGCCACCGCAGCCGCTTTATTCAGGAGGGTTTTGTTCTTATTGGGGGTCACCAGACTGAGCCGGACGGTTTCCGTGTAAACCGGCTCCTCCGTCAGCGCCAACAGGTCGGTATTGTTGATGTAGCTGCACTGCCAGTCGTACCACTGGGCCACAAAACGGTGGGGAAATTCACAGTCCACACCCTGCAGTTCCTTGGTTGACAGATGGCGGATCTTGCGGCCGCATTTGGTGCAATGGATCGTATCGCCGTGGCTTTCAAAGGTTGACAGGCCGCACCAGGGACAGACATACATGGCCCGCTCCAAAAATTCCGCATTCTTCCTGTGACGGAAGCTGCCGGTGACGCAGCCTTCATCCACCCACAGCTCCTGCTCGATCAGATGAAACAGCTCTTCATTCGTCATGGCGGCGTATTCTTCCGGCTCCACCACGCGGCTGACGAAGCTGCGCATTTTCCCTCTGCGTACCACATCGCTCCAGCGCGGATGCACACCATAGCCGCCTTCAATGCGGAAGATTGCCAGCGGCAGGCCCAGCTTTTTCACCAGAGATGCGATACCCGGCTTCATGTAAAGGGTTCTGCCGTGGAACGTACGGTTGCCCTCCGGTGCCAGGGCAATGCTGCCCCCTTCCCTTGCGACCTTGATGCAGTTTTTCACCGCCTGCAGATCCAGTGTCTGCTTTTTAATGGGAATCGGCTCCACCAGATACTGAATCAGGCGGGAAATCCAGCCCATGGAAAACAGATCCTCGCTGGCCACATAATAAACGGGCCGGTTGAACGTCATACCCACGAAAAACTGGTCAAACGCAGTTTGGTGGTTCATAATGATCAGGTAGGGGCGGTCTCCCTGCTGGTCGAACTTTTCAACTTTAATTCCGTACCGGACACGGGTAAACGCGCCCAGAATCGGGCGCAGCAGCTTCGTGACCACCTTATGCCGGAACTTCAGCCATTGCTTGTTCTGCTGCATAACCGAACCTCTTTCATCCAAATCTGCACACAGTGCAAAAATCGTTCCAACTTAAAAAATAGCATATTCTGGCGGTATCTGTCAAATCATTTTTGAATACCAGCCCCGCTGTGGACTTCTTTCCGACAGATACATCTGATTCTGTTGAACATCCGCTTTGCCCGCCTTTTTGACAGGAACAAGCCGGTTGTTTTCTTTTCGCATTGCATTATATGCCGGGTGCATGTATAATAGCAGCAGTTTATGTGACACGCATACGACCCCGCCGCGGGCAAAAGGAAGGTGGAATCACGATGAAAATGCCTGATATGCTGGAAGTATTATGGTGCCGCAGCTTTCAGAGTGTTCTGAAAATCGGCAATTACCTGATGGGTTACCGGATGCCCGAATATCTGGAAGGCCCCGGCAAAATCAGGGAGCTGGGCGCATTTTTGAATAAAAAGGGCATCAACGACGTGCTGGTTGTCACCGGCTCCGGCATGGTGCGCCGTGGTCAGGTACAGCCCATGCTGGATGGTTTTGAAGCCTGCGGTATCCACTATACCGTACAGACCTACGACACCACCGACCCCACCTCCGACGACGTGGAGCTGGGCTACAAAACCTACAAAGCCCATGGCTGCAAGTCCATCGTGGCCATCGGCGGCGGCAGCCGGATCGACTGCGCCAAGGCCATCGCTGCGAAAGCCGTACATCCCAAAAAGACCGTTGCGCAGCTGCAGGGTCTACTGAAGGTTCACCGGCCCGTCCCGCCCCTTGTGGCCATTCCCACCACCGCCGGTGCAGGCTCTGAAACCACCGTGGCTGCGGTCATCACCGATTCTGCCACCCACCGCAAGGCCGCTATCAACGACCCTTTCCTGATTCCCAAGTATGCGGTCCTCGATCCCGCGCTGACGGTGGGGCTTCCCCCCTACACCACCGCCACCACCGGTATGGACGCACTGGCCCATGCGGTGGAAGCCTACACCAACAAAACCTACAACACCCGGCTGGAAGACAAGCTGGCAAGAGAAGCCGTGAAGTTGATTCATGATAACATTCTTGCCGCATTTGAAGACGGAAGCAATCTGGAAGCCCGTCAAAACATGCAGCGTGGCGCATTCTACGCTGGCCGTGCCTTCACCCGCGGCTGCGTCGGTTATGTCCATGCCATCGGCCATACCCTCGGCGGCCTGTACGGTGTTTCCCACGGTCTTGCCATGGCCGTGCTGCTGCCCCATGTCATGCGCCAGTACGGCGCATCTGCCCATAAGCGGCTGGCAGAGCTGGCGGAGGTGTGCGGCATCAGCGGCAAAAACGATGCTGAGAAGGCCAATGCCTTCATCCGCTGGATGGAAGAAACCAACAAGAAGATGGGTCTGCCCGACAAATTCGATGTGGTGCAGGACAAGGATATTGACCGGATGATCACCTGGGCCAAGCAGGAGGCCAACCCCCTCTACCCCGTTCCCGTGGTCTGGGTGCGGAAGGATTTCAGACGGCTGATCGATGCCATCCGCAAATAACGGCATCCAGCCCCAAGCTTCCCCGGATGATACGCCCGGACTGCAGCATTTACGCCCCGATTCAAAAGAATCGGGGCGTTTTTTCGTATTTGCGCAAAGCCAGGATTACAATTTACCCTTCAGCTTCAAAATGACCACCGCTGCAATTGCCGCCACCGCCACAATTGTGACCGCAACGATGATGGTAATCACCAGCGCGGTATTGCCGCCCTTTTGTGCGGCAGGGATCGTTTCTTCGATCTCAGGCTCGGTTGCGGTGGTAGGTGCGGGCGCTTGGGGCTGTGTTTCCTTCACAGGCTCCGTAGGTGCTTCTGTGGGTGCCTGTGTGGGAACAGGCTCTGTGGGCGGCTGTGTAGGCTTGGGAATCACATGGAGCTTCGCTTTGCCGCCTGTGACAGTGGTTCCGCCCTGAAATTCACAGTAAATTTGGTAACCATCCAGCTGCGCGGGAACGTTGGAAAGGGTGATCCGTTCCGTATCCGCACCGGTCACTTTCAAGCCCTCAAAGGCTTCAGGGGCTTGGGTGCAGCTTGTTTCCTTGCCGTCGGGCGCAACCAGCTTCCAGCTGTAGCGCTGGGCATAATCGGCCTTGGCAACAAACACCACCTCTTCACCCTCATTGATGGTTTCATCGGTGGGATCTTTGGTGACCTTCGGTGTGGCATTTTCTTCCGCAATCACCGTGATTTTGGCATAATCACTATAGACACTTTCTTGCGCGCCGATGAAGCGGCAGCGCACGCGGGCACCGTTGAGTTCCACAGGAATGTTCGACAGCACCAGCTTTTCGCTGTTGGTACCGGAAACCTTAATGCCATGGCCGATATAATCGGGCAGCTGGTCTACACCGAGTACCGCATCGGCAATGGTGATTTCCCATGCGTATTTGTTGGTATAATCCGCCCGGGCAATAAAGACAGCGGACTCTCCCTCAATGACCTTTTCACCGGTGGGATGCTTGGTGACCTTGGGCACCGCGCTGACGGAGGGCTTCAAATCCACCTCCGGGGCTTCTGTGGCCGGGGCTTCCGTGGGCTTGATCTCCGGCGCTTTCTGAATGGAGATGTTCAGGGTATACTGCAGCCATTCCTGGCTTTTTGTGTAAACCGAAACATACAGCGTATAGCTGCCGGCCTGGGTGGGCGTGCCGGAGAGTGTCACGGCAGCGGGATTGGGGAAGCTCAGACTCATGCCGGGAACCCCGCCGTTATCGATGCTGGCGCTCTCCACTTCATCGTCGTAATTCTGATGGAACCAGAAGGATTCGCTTTTTCCGACGGTTCCGTTAAAGCTTTGAGTTGCCGCAAAAACGGTACTTGTCAGGGCCGACAGGCAGAGGATGAGTACCGCCAAAATACATATCAGATATCTGCATTGCTTCATACAATATATTCCTTTCGCTTATCCTTTGGACAGCATAAGCTCATCGCAGGATAATTCTTCCGTAAAATGCGGCAATCCGATGCCGGATGCGCTGCGCCCAATCCAAAGAATTTCACCGCCCCAAGGATCACGCAGCACCGGGAATACATCGTCGATCAGTACACCCTGGTCCTGTCGGGGCACCAGTTGCAGATGCAGCATGCTGTCCTCATAGTACCAGCTGCCCCGATAGCTTTCGGTCAACGCGCCCACTTCGTCCACATCATAGATGATTGCATTGCCGCCGTTGTCGCCGGGAATTGAATCCGACTGCAGTTCCAAACCGTAATCAAAGGCCGACAGCCAGAAGCCGCCCTCCAGATCCCCGATCTGCGGTACCTCCCAGCCCTGCCGCAGCGCCAGCTCGTAGGGAGACTTTTCAGAATCCGGCGTAAAGTCCATCACCAGATGGCCGGCGTAGCCCCCGTCGGGCAACGCCTCATAATATCCCCAATAGGGGCTCCAGGAAACTCCGCGGCCATCGCTGTCCGTTACAATGACCGTTGTCAGTGCATACTCGGTCAGATCCGTCAGGAGCAGGATCGGGTCACCGCTTTCACTGCGGTAAAGCACCTCTTCCGAAACGAGAATGCCATCTTCCCAGCAGGCAAGATTTACGCAGACCGTCGCCGCAGGATCACGGGGCACGATACAAACCAACTGTCCCCAGGCTTCCCAGCTGCAGGCACGGACGAACCGTTCCGGAGGAATCTTGCCGATGAAGTCCATTTCGTTCATCCAACTTGGATACTCATCCAGAAGATAGTTCATCACATCCGCTTCGCCGCGCAGCTCCGGAAATCCGAAGTCTGCCACGGCCATGATGGGCGGTTTCATATCGGACCGAAGGGCGGAAAGGGCATCGCCGGTCTCCGCCGGGGCGGGCAGAACTGCGGCATCCGTGCTCTGGGCAAGGGGATCGGCTTGTGTGCAGGCACAGAGCAAAAGCATCGCAGCCAGCGCCAACGGGATTATTTTCACTATTTTCATGGTTTTTTCTCCGCCGAACGGTGGCTTAACCCAGCTTTGTACCGCAGAACGGGCAGAACCGGTTGCCCTCCGTGGGTGCGCCGCAGGCAGGGCAGAACGCGGGCAGCTCCGGTTCCGCTTCGGCGGCCGGCTTCTGCGCGCCGCTTTTCGCATCTTCCACCGTCTGACGGATTTCTTCACACATCTGCTCATATTCGCTGTAGCGCTTGGCCTCGCGGTTGGCAGCCGGGTTCCGCATGGCCGCCGCGCCGATGGGAACTCTGCCCATTGCCACCGCGCCTGCCGTGGTTTCCAGTGTCACATCATTGTCGTTGACATTGAAGCGGATGGAATCAAACCACGGGGTGTTGCGAATCACCATATCGATATAGAAATTGTAGTGATGCTCGAATCTGGGCGGATTGTAGCTGACCATTTCACCGTCCTTGTCTTCGCGCATGATTTCTTCTTCGTTTTCATCGATGTCAATGGTGCAGGACATGACATCGGCAAAGGCGATAATGTCGGGGTTTTCCTCCAGATAGCTGCTTGCGGAGGTCACAAAGAAGCGGGTCGGTACGCCATCGACCTTCTCTATGTACATTTTCTCATATTCACCAATGACCGTGGATACGTCGAAGGATTTCAGTTCCTCCGCATTGCGCGCACGATAGGCGATCTGCTGCTGAATCTGCTCCACCGTGGACTCCCGGCGGTCCTCAAACCAGGGAGATAATTTTGCCGCGCACTTCTTGCAGCAATTGCCGTCGGCCAGCTTTCGGTTGCCCAGAAGACCGATGTCGTCACCACAAATGGAACAATTTTTCTTTTCAAACAATTTTCCGAATAAAGCCATACTCTATTTCTCCTTTTCTCATGTTAGATTGCCGCTTCCAGCACATCGGGCAGAACGGGGCTTCCTTCTTCCTCCAGATGGGCTGCACATTGCTTGCACATGTCCAGATCATCGCAAATCAGGAAGCACCGGTTGCAAACCAGCCGTTTGCAGATCGGACAGTAATTCAAATGCTCCGCCGAATCCCGAATGGCCGCCTGCCGCGCAGCCTGAAATTCCTGTTCATAGACTGCATCGTAGATGATCCGCTTTCCCTGTGTCCGGGGTGTGATGCCTGCTTTGGAAAACCGGACTGACTTGCCGGCATATTCCGTTCCGCAGGCACCACAGGCAATGTGGAACAGGAACACCTCCCGGGTGGACAGGTCCTCCAGCATTTTTTCAACCAGTTTTTTCAATCATGCCTCACCACCTTCCGCGATTGGGTTGCTTCCATTTTACAGGGAAAATATCCGTATAAAAATACTTCTGAGGATACTTTTTGAAAAAGTATCCTCAGAATACGTGCAGTATGTATAAAACAGATGCGCCTCGTTTATGCACACTGGACATGGGCTATTTCATTTCAGGGCTGTACGCCCGTCAGCTCATGCAGGCGGTTACAGCAGCGGAACAGTTCGATATATAGCATCAGCTCATCACGGGAAGCAACGCCCAGTTTTTGATAGATGCTGCGGTTATGCTTTTTCACCGTGTGGATGCTGATAAAAGCCAGTTCCGGAATGTCTGCCGTTTCATGGCCGTCGATGTAGTAATTCAAAATTCTCCGCTCCGCCGAGGAAAGTGTTCCGACCTTTTCCGCAAACGTCCGGAACATATCCTCCATGCCGGGCGGCAGCGCCCCCGGATTGAGCTGACGGGTATTCAGGCACGTGAGCATATTGACACTGACAACCTGTCCGCCGGGCTGGATGATTCCGTAATCCCGCAGCATGCTGTAAAGCAGCAGCAGGATCGTTTCCGTCACAATATAGGACACGGACAAAAATTCAAAATCCACATCCACCGCCTGTTCCACAGCCCACACGCCGACATTCAGCAGCACCGCCACCAGCAGAAGTGCGGTGTATTTGAAGGAGGCAAGATGCCGCCTTTTGGATGCGATATAAATGATTGCAACCATCAAGAGGACATAGGAAAGCAGATACACCGTATACAGAATGTGGAGGGGACCGTACTCCTTCACAAGATGGGTCATGCCGCCCCGCTGCACGATCCCCACACTGCGGTAGTACAACCCCAGCCAGTCACCGCTGGCCGCCAGCAGAAATGCCGCCGTGCTGATGCCGGTCAGAAGTCCCTTAAGCCAGTTCCGTTTTTTCATCTGACAAACATCGTAAATGATAAACAGCATGGCCAGCACCGAATAGGCAGCACCGAAATAGGCAATGCCGTTGGAGACCATTGCAGCCGCCAGCGAATTTGCCACTGCCAGCAGGAAATAGCCGCAGTTTACCATGGCAACACAGCTGATCAGAAACAGAAAATGCCGTTCTTTTTTCTTCTCCCAGAGAAGATAGGAAAGCAACAGCAGCACTGAAAGCACAGCCAGTGCGCCGTAAACAAATGTCATATTTCCTGTTTTCATTCTGCGCACCTTCTTTCCGTTTTTTACAGTATATCACACCCGGTCCCGGTATGCAAGAATCCCCCGCGGTGCTTTGTTTGCTCTATATTTTCTCCACTTTTCCGTAAATTCTATCGGCGAAAGCCTCCTGACCTGTTATAATATCCCTAAAATGTTGGTTCAGGGGGCATTATTTATGCGTAATCAACCGAAAAAACACCATGCAGTATTGCTCTGCTGGCCCATGTTGGTGCGTTCAGGCGAGCACCACACACAAATAACGAATCCCCGGTCCGAAAACCGGGGATTTCTTACGCAGAGGTCTCGTTATGCGGAAACCATATGATGCTCTTTTCAAATATCAGATTCGCAGGATCAGCTGCCCCTGATCTTCGTCTACGGTAACCGTACTGCCGGGGCGGAGATCGCCTTGCAGCAGCTTGCGGCTTAGCATCGTTTCTACCGTGTGCTGCACATACCGGCGCAGAGGACGGGCACCGAACTCCGGATCGTAAGCCTCTTCCACAATAAATGCTTTGGCTTTCTGCGTCAATTCCACACGGATTTGCTGGGGTGCAAGGCGCTCATTCAGCTTACCGATCAGAAGGTCAATAATCCTGGTCACATCTTCCTTCGTCAGGGGCTTGTAGAACACGATTTCATCCAGACGATTCAGAAATTCCGGACGGAAGGATCGACGCAGCAGGCCGTGAACCTGGGCCTTGGCTGCTTCCTCAATGACACCATCGGCATTGATGCCGCCCAGCAGGTATTCCGATCCAAGGTTGGAGGTCAGGATGATAATGGTATTCTTAAAATCCACCGTTCTGCCCTGAGAATCTGTGATCCGTCCGTCATCCAGCACCTGCAGCAGCACATTGAATACATCCGGATGGGCTTTTTCCACCTCGTCAAACAGCACCACCGAATAGGGTTTCCGCCGGACAGCCTCCGTCAGCTGACCGCCTTCCTCATAGCCAACAT
>JAFVPA010000012.1 GCA_017505505.1 Oscillospiraceae bacterium
GCAGCCAGGTGCCGCCCCAGAAGTGAGCCTGAGGACCTTCGCAGATAGCCCAGTCGCCGTAGCAGCCCTTGTCGGGATCCTGAGCGTTGCCCATGGAGAAGTTGAAGTACCATGCAGGTCCGAAGTAGCACATAGCCTTGCCGTCAGCAAACATCTGAGCGGTGCACTCGTCAGACCAGATATCAGCGGTCAGGGTGTAGCCGTTGTCGGCAAAGTTCTTGGCCTGAACCTTCCAGGCTTCGATGGCATCGTCCAGAACCACCTCGCCAGCCTCATTGACCAGAGGAGCGATGGTGTTGTTGGAGAATACACGGAAGGTAGCAGCTTCGGAAGCAGTCATCAGGTAGCCCTTGGCAGCTGCGTCAGCAGCAACAGCCTCGAACTTTTCCCAGCTGTTCAGCAGTTCCTGAACCTCAGCGGGCTCGGAGGTGCCCAGAACGTCCTCAGCGATGGAGCGGCGGTAGATCAGAGCAGCGGGGCAGCACTGGAAGGAAACGCCCTTGACGACGCCGTTGGAGTCGGAAGCGGCCTGCACAGTGTACTCATAGGTGTTGGAGAAATCGGTGACGCCCAGAGCGGTGATGTCCTGGGTGAACTCGGTGTCGGTGTACTTCAGGATGTAGTCAGCCTCAGCCAGGAACATGTCGATCTTCTCATCGGCGGGAGCATTGGCCTGGTTCAGCAGCGCCTCGTCCAGCTTATCCTGGTAAACGCCGCCGTCAGAGGGATTGATGACCCACTCAACGGTGATGCCTTCGGGAACTTCGTAGTACTTCTCAAAGAAGCCCTTGAATTCTTCGTTCCATGCGTAGATGCGGAAGACCTTGCCCTCTTCAGCTTCAGCGGGAGCTTCGGCCTCGGGAGCAGCGGGAGCTTCAGCCTTGGGAGCTTCGGTAGCAGCGGGTTCTTCCTTGGCGCCGCAGGCAGCCAGAGACAGGACCATGACCAGAGCCAGCAACAGAGCTAATGCTTTTTTCATTTTAGTTTCCTCCTTTATATTTGTTCCGGGCAATGCCCGATAACATACGATGTTAAATTTCCTTCACCGATGCGCCTTCCAGCAGGCTGCCGGGAACCAGGATCCGATCCACCAGGGTCGTCTTTGGGCGTTCGATGAGGCTGATGAGCCGTTCCGCGGCGATCCGGCCCAGTTCCTGGGTGTTCTGGCTGTAGGTAGTCAGCCGCAGGACCTTGGCCAGCTGGATACCGTCGTAGCCCACCGCAGAAATGT
Source organism: Oscillospiraceae bacterium (assembly GCA_017505505.1). The sequence continues at coordinate 1,232 of JAFVPA010000012.1, forward strand.
CTTCCGGGATACGCAAGCCCATCTCCTTCAGAACATTCATACCACCGATGTAAGAGTAATCATCCGGGAAAATGATACAGGTGGGTCTGTCCGGCAGAGCCATCAGTTCTCTTGTCTGCTGTGCGCAGCGCTCCGGATCGTGATAGATGCAGGGACGAACGTATTCCTCCGGGATCTCCAGCCCCAGCTCCTCACAGGCCCGGTAGAATCCGGTCAGACGGTTGCGGGTAACGGTGGTATTTTCACCGTGGAGAAAGGCAATCTTCCGGTGGCCTTTTTTGTATACATAGCGCACCAGTGCGTCCACACCGCTGACATTGTCGGAAACTACAGCCAACCGGTTGTCGAAAACATGGTCAATGGTAACGATGGGCAGGCTGCTCTCCACCAGTTCCCGTACCTGGGGGGTTGTAAAGTCAACACAGGCGATGATCACGCCGTCCACGCCCCGGTACAGACAATGCTGTAAATAAGAGGTAGTGCGCCCGCCCACATTGTGGTTGATAAAGGTGATGTCGTAGCCGTGCCGTTCCGCTTCTACCTTGAAGCTCTCCAACAGGGAAGAAAAATATTCGTGAGCCAAACCGCTGCGCCGTTCATCCACGAACAGCACACCCAGGTTGTAGGTACGGTTAGTCTTCAGGGCCCGGGCTACGGAGTTGGTCATGTAGCCCATCTCCTCGGCCACCGCACAGATCCTGGCCCGGGTCTCTTCGCCGATATCCGGCTGTCCATTCAGCGCTTTGCTCACAGTCGCCACTGATACACCGCAGCGCTGGGCAATATCCTTCATTGATACCATATGCATTTCCTCATAGTCCAGCGTGGCCTTAAACGATTTCGTAATTTCACTATAGCGTAATTTGCACGAAATAGCAAGCTATTTTTTTCGTCAGATGATCATATTTACTAAATTTTGGCGATGTTGCACACAGAGTTCACGAAATTTTGTGTAACTTGTTTACGAAACTTTTCGAAAGACGTAGCCGCGAATCAATTATTTCGGAAATATTTCCAAAAAATCAAAATTAGCACTTGCTTTTCTTGTTTATATCCGCTATGCTTAAGGTGTATTTATCCCGAATATCGTTACTTAATCGTTATCGGACTATCAATCCCTAACGTAAAAGAAGGAGTGAAGGCTATGAGATACGGCTATTTCGATGATGCCCGGCGGGAATATGTGATCTCCACCCCGGCCACTCCCCTGCCCTGGATTAACTATCTTGGCAGTGAGGATTTCTTAAGTATGATCTCCAATACAGGCGGCGGCTATTGCTTCTACCGGGATGCCAAATTGCAGCGTATCCTGCGTTACCGCTACAATGCCGTTCCCGGTGATAACGGCGGCCGGTTCTATTATATCAAAGAGTCCGGCAAAAAAGCGTGGAATCCCGGTTTCCTGCCCACAAAAACCCCCTTGGACAGCTATGAATGCCGCCACGGTATGGGCTATACCTGCTTCGATTCCGCAAAGGATGATCTTCGGGCTAAGATGACCTTCTTCGTCCCCGTGGGTGAAAACTGCGAAGTCCACGATCTGGTATTGATCAACGAATCCAATGAAACAAAAACAGTCCACATCTGGGGTGTCATGGAATGGTGCCTGTGGAACGCGGTGGACGACAGCCAGAACTATCAGAGAAATCTGAATATTGCCGAATCCGAAGTGGAAGACGGCATTATTTACCATAAGACCGAGTACCGGGAGCGCCGGGACCACTATGCCTATTACGCCGTCAACCGCCCCGCCGCCGGATGGGATACCGACCGGAACACCTTCCTTGGCCACATGGGTGACTGGTCTGACCCCCAATTGGTCCGTGAGGAGCGCAGTGCCTCCTCTAAGATCGTGGGCTGGTATCCCATTGGCTGCCATCATCTGGAAGTGACCCTGGCCCCCGGCGGACAGTGGCGGGCGGTCTTCCTGCTGGGCTACGGACAGAACCCCCGGGACCGGAAATTCATCGCCCCCGGCATCATCCGAAAGGATGCCGCCAAAGCTGCGGCCGCCAAATTTGCCGCTCCCGAGGCTGTGGATGCCGCTCTTGCCGAGCTTGGACGCTACTGGGATAGCCTGCTGGGCAATTATCAGCTCCATTCTGATAACGACAAACTGAACCGTATGGTGAACATCTGGCACCAGTACCAGTGCATGGTCACCTTCAACATGAGCCGCTCCGCATCCTACTACGAAACCGGCACCGGACGGGGCATGGGCTTCCGGGATTCCTGCCAGGACCTTTACGGCTTCATGCACATCGTTCCTGACCGGGCCAGAGAACGGATCATCGACATCGCCTCCATCCAGTTTGCCGATGGCTCTACTTATCACCAGTATCAGCCCCTGACCAAGCGGGGCAACAATGATATCGGCGGTGGCTTCAACGACGATCCTCTGTGGCTGGTGGGCGCGGTCTGCACCTATGTGAAGGAAACGGGTGACCTGTCCATTCTGGATCATCCCACCCCCTTCGACAACGTTCCCGGCACAGAGGTCCCGCTGCTGGAACACGTGCGCCGCAGCGTGAACTTTACCCTTAACAACTTGGGTCCCCACAAACTGCCATTGATCGGCCGGGCTGACTGGAACGATTGTCTGAACCTGAACTGCTTCTCTGAGGAGCCGGGTGAAAGCTTCCAGACCTTCGGTCCCAGTGAAGGCCCTGTGGCAGAGTCCGTTTTCATCGGCGGTATGTTCGTCAAGTACGGTACCGAATATGCCCAGCTCTGTGACCACATTGGTCTGGTTGAAGAAGCAGCTTCGGTCCGAAAAGCCGTGGCTGATATGGAAGCCGCCATTTTGATAGACGGCTGGGACGGCCAGTGGTTCCTCCGGGCCTATGACGCATACGGCCACAAGGTTGGCTCCTCCGAATGTAAGGAAGGCCAGATCTACATTGAACCCCAGGGCTTCTGCACCCTGGCCGGTGTCGGTGGTAAGGAATATGGTCTGAAGGCCATGGAGTCCACCCGAACGCATCTGCTGGGCGAATACGGCGTGGAGCTGCTGCATCCCTGCTACACGGAATACCATGTGGAGTTGGGTGAGATTTCCTCCTATCCTCCCGGATTCAAGGAAAATGGCTCCGTTTTCTGCCACAACAATCCCTGGATCGTCTGCGCCGAAGCGCAACTGGGCCGCGGCAACGAGGCCTTCGATATCTACCGCCGTATCTGCCCCGCCTATCTGGAGGACAAGTCGGAGATCCACGAAACCGAACCCTACTGCTATTCCCAGATGGTCACCGGCCGGGCCTCCGGCAGCCCGGGCCACGCCAAAAACAGCTGGCTCACCGGCACCGCCAGCTGGACCTTCCTCAGTATCTCCCAAGCCATTCTGGGTATCTATCCCGATTATGACGGTCTGACCATCAAGCCCTGCATCCCCGATGACTGGCAGGAATACACCGTCATCCGAAAGTTCCGGGGCACAACATATATCATCCATGTAAAACGCACCGGTACGCCAAGTCTGACGGCCGATGGCGTAGCTGTCAGCGGGAACACCGTTCCCCTGTCGGATAAACCTCAGGTAACTGTGGAAGTCACCCTGTAAAGCCCAAAACACCGCCCTGTGGAATGACCACAGGGCGGTGCTGCATACTTTTTAAACCCAGATCCACCTGTTATATTTTCTGCTTCATCAGGCCGTGTTTGTTACAGTAAAGATACAGTAAGCCGCCGCCATGAATGTTTAATCGCGTTTGGGCGTTACCTTCCGGATACAATTTTACGAATTGTACCCTGTCGGAGGTCAAATAGGCAACAAAAGAAACAAAATGTTCTTTTGTCATATCGTGATCGACCGTAATAAAATACTCATCCTCTACTTTTTCCATGGATACCCGATGCTCTTCATCCGGTGCTTCTGCCTCAAGCGGCGGTAACGTGATGCCGCAGCAGCTTATAACGGCATCTCCTACCGTTCTGACAATATTGTTACAAACAGGACAAACATAAAATTTCGAACGCAATATATTGGATGACATATTTTTATTAATAACGGTATCTCCTGTCATAAGTTCCATTACCGAAACAGACAGAGCATTTGCAAGCGGTTCGATCAGGCTTATATCCGGGAGACCTCTTGCGGTTTCCCATTTTGATACCGTCTTACTGCTTACACCCAGTATATCTGCCAGTTCTGTTTGGGAAAGGCCTTTTTTCTCCCGTAAGATTTTTATTGTTATACCCGTTACAGTTGTATTCATCGAAATCACACTCCTTATGGATCCATTATAATACACTGGCATAGCGAGTACAACCTACGCTGCGTTGAAAAGGCCGTGCCGAAGAGGCCTGGCGGTAAGATGTTAATTCTGTAAGGACACAGCGCATACAGGAACAGGCACAGCAGTTGAAACTGCTGTGCCTGTAACTTTCTCTATTTGCTTATCACCGATTTACTTGACCTTGGGCAGGGATGCGGCGGCCACAGCCTGGCCTACACGGCGCATCTTCTCGTCGGGCAGGGTGACACAGATCTTTGCTGCCAGCTCGGGATACTCTTCACGCAGGATTTCATTGGTGACCCGCAGGATGGTATCGCCGCCCTTGCCGGACATGACACGGCCCATCAGCATGATGTAGTCCAGATCGTAGAACTGGGAGTACAGCACCACGGTGTAGCCGAAGTAGACACCGATGGATTCGAAGATGGCCTGAGCTCTGGGATCGTCGGCCTCCATCAGCTTCTGAACAGCCTTCAGCTTATCGGCCAGGGACAGGCTCTCATCCAGTTCAATACCGGCAGCGGGAGCCAGCTTGATGACGGCATCCTGGGAGAAATACTTGCAGCCAACACCGAAGTCCGTGGACCATTCGTCCTGCATTGCGTTCTCGCACAGGTCAACAGGTGCGAAAGCCAGCTCGTTGATCCAGCCCAGAACGTTCTTGTCAGCATCGACGTAGCCAACGGCCTCAGAGGTACCCATAGCCAGGCCCATCAGCTTACCCTTGCCCAGGCCCATAGCACCGGCCAGTGCGGAAACATCACCGTCGTTGGCAACCACCAGGGGCACATCACCGATGGCCTCAGCGGCGCGGGTGTAGATGGTCTTGACCTTATCCCAGTTTTCTCTGGGAACCTTGATGAACAGGGAAGCAACACGGGGCTCATTGTCGATGTAGTCACCGGCAGAGGAAACGCCGATGGCGTCAACTCTGGGCATCTTGGAAGCGGCAGTCTTGAAGGCCTCCAGGATGTGGCCGTAGTGGTAATCAGGATCCTCGTTCAGCTTGGGGAACCAGATAACTTCTTCGGAGTAAACGCACTCGCCATCGATAACAGCGGAGACCTTCCGGTCGGAGCCGCCTGCATCGAAGCCGATGCGGCAGCCGTCCATATGGCCGCCCATGGGAACAGCAGTCTCGTTGGCTGCGGGGCACTCCTCCAGAGGCAGATCAATGATCTCCAGAACCTTTTCGTACAGCTGATCCACGAAGGTGAAGTCGAATTCCCGCTCACCGCCGATCTTATAAGCAGCCTGCAGCTTCTTGGCCAGTTCAGAGCAGCCGCAGATAAAGACCTTGAAGCCGCCAATAGACCACAGCAGGAACTTCACATAGCGCTCAACGTAACGGTAGTCGGCCGCAGCCATCTCGGGAGTCCCGTGAATGAAGGTCTTGTGGACGGAAACCTGGCCGTTGTCACGCTCGACAGCAATGGCAATGGGCATTTTTGCATCCTTCAGATAAGCGGCGCGCCACACGCCGAAGGGGATGAACTGAGGGTCCAGCTTGGGGGTGTATTTCTGCTGATATTCAACGCCTAAGTACTGCATAAGAAGTTCCTCCTCATTTATTGTTTCTGATTTTATTATAGCATAACTTTCCCGTTGTGCAATAGTAATATCAATTATTTTTTGTCAAAATCAACTATTTTGCCAATTGCTTGTCGAAGCCCATACCGACCAGTTCCCGGAAGGCCTGCCATGCCTCCTCCGGAATGTGCTGGGGAAGCTGGAAGCCCTTTTTCGCATACAGGTCCATCCGCTGGAAATCTCCCACGATGACGGAAATGGACGCATTTTCGCTGATGCCCTGCTGCTTTGCCCGCTCCAGATATTCCGGAATGGTCACCTGAGGAGAGGTCACAGTAAAGCGCAGCTCCGGCCAGTAAACTCCCATGGCCGCCATGATGCGGCGCTCCATGAAGGGCTGGTGGACACCCAGAATGTGCTCATGGGGCAGGCCCAGAGCAATCAGCTTCTCCCGGGTAAACTCGATATTCTCCTTCGTATTGGTAGACCTGTCTTCCAGGATGACGTCCTCCTCCGGAACACCGCAGGCCACCGCCACCTTGGCAAAACGCACCGCCTCCGGTTCCGGTAAAAGGCCCTCAGTATTCCGTCCCAGGCCACCGGTAAACAGAATTTTGGGGGCATAACCCTGATGGTACAGCTCCGCAGCCCGGCGGGCGATATCCGTATTGAAATTGCCGAAACCAACGATGCAGTCCGCCTTTTCCGGCTGCTGGTGCATCCCCAGGTAATCCCAAATGACCGACAAGGGTTTCAAGTAATCCATATCCATCTCCTGATGCAAAAGCCGCCGGGTTCTCCCCGGCGGCCTTGGTCTGTTAGCAATACTTTGCGGTGGCAGCCTGGATCATGGCAACGCACTCGTCAACGATCGCATAGTCGCTTTCGATCAGCTCAGCCAGAGGGGCACGGACACTGCCGCAGTCGGGGCAGCCCATCTTCCGCAGGGCTTCCTTGATCATGCCGTACATATTGCCATGGCCGGAGCACAGCTTGTAAATGATGCGGCAGCAGTCGTTCTGGATCTCCAGAGCGGTAGCCAGGTCACCGGCCTTCACCAGTTCGAACATCTTCACATACAGCTCGGGCATTGCACCGTAGGTGCCGCCGATGCCGCCGGTCGCACCCATGACCATGCCGGAGATCAGCTGCTCATCGGGACCATTGAAGACGATAGCACCCTCGTCACGCCACATCTGGATGTCCTGGACAGGCATGGAGGAGTTCTTGACACCGATGACACGGGGATTCTTCAGCATTTCCTTCAGCAGAGGCACCGTCAGGGAGACACCGGCCAGCTGGGGGATGTTGTAGATGATGAAATCGGTATTGGGAGCGGCTGCGCTCATATCATTCCAGTATTTGGCAATGGCATAGGGAGGCAGCTTGAAGTAGATGGGAGGAATGGCAGCGATGGCATCGACACCCAGAGATTCCGCATGGGCTGCCAGCTCCTGAGAGTCGGCAGTGTTGTTGCAGGCAATGTGGGCAATGACAGTCAGCTTGCCCTTGGCCTCGGCCATGACGTTCTCCAGGACCAGCTTACGCTCTTCCTTGCTCTGGTAGATACACTCGCCGGAGGAACCGCCGACGTACAGGCCCTTAACGCCCTTCTGGATGAACCAACGGGTCAGCTCCCGGACAGCGTTGGGATCGATATTGCCTTCTTTGTCGTAGCAGGCATAGAAAGCAGGAATAATGCCCTCGTATTTCTTGATATCGGTCATAAAAACACCTCTTTGTTTGGGTATAAGATAGAAGAATTCAATCTTATATCTTATATCTTATATTTTAATATCTGTCAAGGGTTTAGCCCTTCACAGCGCCCATGGTGATGCCCTTGGTGAAGTACTTCTGGAAGATCAGGAACACAATGATGATGGGCACAGAAGCCAGTGCGGCACCGGCCATCAGCAGACCATAGTCGGTGGAGGATTCGCCCTGCATGGTGGCGATACCCAGAGAGATGGTCAGGTTCTTGTTGGCGGTCAGCATGATCAGCTGCATGAAGTAGTCATTCCAGGAGTTGATGAAGGTAAAGATGGCACAGGCGCCGACACCGGGCTTGATCATGGGGAACATGACATCCGTGAAGGTGCGCCACTCGGAAGCACCGTCAATGCGGCAGGCTTCCACCATTTCGGTGGGGATGCCTTCGGCAAACTGCTTCAGCAGGAACACACCGAAGGGCCAGCCAACGATGGGGAAGATAACCGCCCAGATGGTGTCATACAGGCCCAAAGCGGACATTTCCCGAAGCAGGGGGATCAGGATGACCTGCTTGGGCAGCGCCATAGCGCAGACAACCAGAGAGAAGATAATGGTTTTGCCCCAGAAGCGCTTCTTGGCCAGAACATAACCGGCCATGGCAGAAGTCAGGCAGGTCAGCAGCATGGCAGCCACGGACATGAACACAGTGTTGATCAGCCAACGGATGGCAGCGGGAACGGTGGGGCCGGTGATCTTGATGGTGCTTCCCAGCTTGATGACATAGCCAAAAGCATTGATCTTCAGGGCCGGAATGGTCATGTCGAACAAAGGCGCAGTACGCTTGGTCATCAGACGCTGGAAGTTGCCCAGATCCCACTCGGAGGGGATCCAAACAGGGGTAGTGGAGTTGATCTCGCGGCCGGTCTTGAACGCGCCCGTGATGATCCAGTACAGGGGGAAGGCGAACAGGAAGGCAATGATGGCCACAGCCACAAAGGAGGCGATATAGTAGACGCGCTCCTTATTGATATTCCGGTCAAGACGGTTAGGATTCTTCATATCAGCACTCCTCCCTTATTTCTCTTCGCCCAGCTTGAACTGGACGGCAGACAGGATGGCGATGATGATGGCCAGAATAACACCCATCGCATTGCCGTAGCCGTACTTGTACAGCTTGAAGGCGTTGTAATAGATGTAGTACATGATGGTCATGGTGGAGTTGTTGGGACCACCCAGTGTCAGCAGCTGGATCAGTGCGAAGCACTGGAAGGAGTTGATGGTGGTAATGACCAGGATGTACAGGGTAGTGGGCATCATCTGGGGCCACTTGATCTTCCAGAAGGCCTGCATCTGGGTAGCACCGTCCACTTCCGCAGCTTCCACCAGAGACTTGTCCACATTGTCCAGAGCGGAAACATAAAGAACGATGGGCTGGCCTACAGAAGTAGTCAGCAGGATCAGGATGATACAACCCAGAGCATACTTGGGATCGCCCAGCCAGTTGATGTTCTTATCCAGCAGGCCCATCTGATTGCCCAGGTAGTTGAAGATACCGTAGTAGTTGTTGTACATCCACTTCCAGACCATGGTGACGGCCACGGAACCGGTAACAACAGGCAGATAGAAGATGCAGCGGAAGGCAGAAGTGGCAGCCACAGGCATCTTGGAGATGACGGAAGCCACCCACAGGGAGAATGCGCAGGTAACGGGAACAGACACCAGAACGATGACCAGGGTATTTTTCAAGGCTACCCAGAAAACGGGGTCATTGAACAGAGTCTTATAGTTCTCGAATCCAACGAAGATGTCCTCGCGGCCCATGGTTGCGTCAAAGAAGGACGTGTAGACGCACATGAACATGGGATAAATGACGAACATCACAAAGAAGATCAGGAACGGGGCCAGGAACAGGTAAGACGTGGTAGTCTCACGGATCATCAGCTGCCGGGATTTCTTGCTGACGACAATTTTTTTGTTTTCCAAGGAAAGATCCTCCTCTCAAAGTGCTGTAAGAGGTAATAGTGAATAGTGAAAGAACGTTCCACTATTCACTTTTCACTATTACCTCTTACCTAACAAAACGCCCCTCCCCTTGAAGGGAAGGGGCGCTTTTTAAGTCAGATGTTAAGCTTTTGAGTCGTCAGCTTACTTGCCGTTAGCCTGGTTGACGTAGGTGTCAACAGCGGCGGTGATGGCCTCGACGGAGCCGTCGGAAGCACCAACCTGCTGCAGCATGTTCCACCATGCGGTACGAGCCTCAGCCCAACCGGTGGTGACCTGGTAGTAGTCGCCCAGCAGAGGCATCAGGACATTGTACTCAGCCATGATTTCGTTGTCAGCCCAGATGGTGGACAGGTCAGCGCCCTCAGCGGTGTCACGAACTGCGAAGTAGTTAGCAGCCTTGACAGCGTCAGCGGTAGCAGCGGAGTCGCAGAAGTACTTGATGAAGGTCTTGGCAGCATCGATCTTGGCAGCGTCGCCGTTGTCGAAGATACCGAAGCCCCAGATACCGCCCTGCAGCTTAGCGCCGGTGTCGGAGGGGAAGGCCATGAACATGATGTCGTCGCCGGAAGCGGTCTTGGCCGCACCGGTGTTAGCGGTGTTGGGGTTCAGCTGCTGTGCGATGTTCCAGCAGAATGCAACGTTCAGAGTGCCGTTGTAGAACAGAGCGATCTCGTCGCCGCCAGCGATACCGGCGTCAAATGCGATAGCCTCGTTGTCGTACAGCTTCTTCAGAGCAGCGATGTTCTCCTCGGAGCCCCAGGTGTACTCGGTGTGCTCAGCATTGGTGAAGGTGCCGCCGCACAGGTTGTTGACCAGTGCGCGGGTGCCCTGGTCACCGCCCTGACCGACGCAGTAGACAGCGCCGACCTGAGAACCGGTGTGGGCGTAAACCTTAGCAATAGCAGCCTCAAAGTCAGCAACGGACTTCCAGGTGTGGGTAGCCTCATCGATGTGCTCCATAGCACCGGCAGCCTCGAAGACGGTCTTGTTGATGCCCATGCAGTGAGCGGTCATAACCAGAGGATACTCGTAAGCGGTAGCCTCGTCAGCGAAGCAGGCAGCCAGAGCAGCAGCGTTGATCTCAGCCTTGTCGGTGTCGTCATACAGGTCAGCGATGTTGACCATCTTGCCCTTGGCGCCCCAGTTGGCGACCAGACGCTCGGGACCTTCCATGATCAGGTCGGGAGCAGCGTTGCCTTCGATAGCGGTGTTGACCTTGTCGTCGCCGTCAGCGTAGGTCAGGTACTCAACAGTGACCTTGATGCCGGTGTCAGCTTCGAACTGAGCCATCAGAGCATCGACAGTCTCCTGGGTGCCCCAACCACCGATGGGGTAGGTCCACAGGGTGATCTCAGTGGCAGCGGCGGGAGCCTCGGGAGCAGCAGCGGGAGCCTCAGCAGCAGCCTGAGTTTCAGCGGGCTTCTCTTCGGCCTTCTCCACGGAGCAGGCAGCCAGAGACAGAACCATAGCCAGGGCCAGCAGAAGTGCGATAAACTTCTTCATTTGTTTTCCTCCTAAAATTTTTCTTATATGCTTTTCACGGCCTTAGGCCGGGAGAGCCAGAGTGTCATTCCTTTCTCAAATATGAGAAAGGAAAAGGGCATGCCCTTTTGAAAACCAGTTATGGCTTAATTCCACAAATTCCAGTTATATACTACCGCAAGCATTTGTCAAAGTCAACCACTTTTTGAAAATTATTTTCCATTTCAGACTGCACAAGAAAACTTTTTCCATTTCGCACAAGAAAACGTTTCCAAATTTTAGCAACCTGACGAAAGTGTACCGATTCCCTTGACGGCCTCAAAAAACCTGTTATTCTTGTAGATAAAAGGAGGAGTGTCTCTATGAAAAAACATATCGTCTGCCTGGGGGATTCCAACACCCACGGCTATTGCGCAGATCCCGCCGACTGTGCCGACGGCGGCATCCGGTTCAACGAATCCGAGCGCTGGACCCGGCTGCTCCAGCAGAAGCTTGGTGAAAACTATCTGGTCATCGAGGAAGGCCTCTCCGGCCGGACGACCTGCTTTGATGACCCTATCCACGAGGGGCTGAATGCGCTGAACTATATCTACCCCTGCCTGAAAAGCCACGAGGCCGTGGACCTGCTCGTCATCATGCTGGGCACCAATGACACCAAAGACCGGTTCTATGCCAGCGCCGCCTGTATCGCCATCGGTATGGCCCGGCTGGTGAAAAAGGCTATGGCTACGGAATGCTGGGGCGACCATAAACCCAACATTCTGGTAGTGGCTCCCCCTCCCATTGGAGAAGGGATGCTGTCCAGCCCCGTAGCCGCCACCATGGGCACCCTTTGCGTGAAAAAATCCGAAGAACTGGCCCATTATTACAAAGAACAGTGCGACCTGATCGGCTGCCATTTCCTGGATGCCGGTGCACTGGGCTGTGAATTTAATCAGGTTGACTATATGCACCTGACAAAGAAGGGCCACGCCACGCTGGCAGAGGGTTTGGCCGAACTGGTACCCAGCCTGCTGCAATAAAAAATGCCGCCGTTATCCGGCAGCATTTTCCTGTGGCATATAGGGTTTGAACATCGGCTCGATAAACCGTGTCCCGATGAGGGCCGCCAGAGCCGGAAGGAAGAACAGCGGGAACACATAGTTCAGGCACAGCAGCACCGCCCCGGCGTTGAGGATCCCCAGCAGAAGCGTCCGGGGCAAATTGGCCATGGCCAGAAACACCGTGTTCTTCAGCAAAGCGCCAAAGCTGTTCTCAAAGCGGGACAGCATGGGGAACAGCACACTGAGGACCCCCAGCACCAGAACGCCCACAAAGGCCCCGCCCGAAAACAGCATCCAGCTGACCTGGCCATACACCGCTGCGTTCCACAGAGCGATCAGGGACTTGGCCAGCGCCACAAAAACCAGCAGAAACACCGCCGTGGGCAGGATGCTCCCCTTCCAGTTGGCCTTGTAGGTCTGCAAAAACCGCTGCCAGCAATGCTTATCCCCCCGGCGAAAGCCGTGGTACACGCTGTCATACAGCGCCGCAAAGGAGGCCCCCATGGTCACCACCGGGATGCAGCCCAGCAGCCAAAAAAGGCTCAGGAAGATGCAGTCCGTGATCTGGGTCATGGTGATCATCAGGCCGCTGTCCGGACGGAACAGGTTGCGAAACATAGCACTTACCTCCACATATGGTGTGATGCTATTGTAGCACAGGATCCGTCTCCTGTCATCCTTTGTCAAAAAAGTTTTTCTCTGCTCCGAATTCCATTGAAATCTATTTTCAACAATAATATAGTATAAACAAAAAACAGGAGGATACATTTATGGACCGCAAGAAATTTCTCGCAGAACGCCAGTGGATCCGCAACCAGCTGAGCAATGTGGCTGACTTCTGGCTGAAAAACGGCTGGGATCACGAGCACGGCGGAGTTACCACCTGCCTGGACCGTACCGCCCAGGTCTACTCCACCGACAAGAGCGTCTGGATGCAGGGCCGCTGCGGCTGGACCTACGCTTACCTGTGCAACATCTACGGTGTCCGGGAAGACTGGCTGGCTTTCTCCAAGAGCTGCATCGATTTCCTGGAAGAGCACTGCGTCAACCACGATGCTGACGGCCGCCTGTACTTCACCGTGGAAGCCGACGGCACGCCCCTGCGCCAGCGCCGCTACTGCTACTCCGAGGCCTTCTACTGCATCGCCAACGCTGAATACTACGGTGTCACCGGTGAGCGGGAACATCTGCTGAGAGCCCGCCGCGCCTATGATATGTACTGGAACCTGAACCACGGCATGGAAGACCCCACCGGTATGGGTCCCAAGTCCACCCGCACCGGACGTGCTCTGGGCATTCCCATGATCATTCTGAACGTCACCGGCGTTATGAAGCGCGTTGACCCCGAAATGAAGGACCTGTACGACGAGCGGGCCAAAGAATGTGTCCACGACATTTTTGCCTACCATGTAAAGCCCGAACTGGGCTGCACTCTGGAAAGTGTCTGTGTCGACGGCACCCCCCGGCTGAACGTCACCGAGGGCCGTATGGTGAACCCCGGCCACGATATTGAGTGCTCCTGGTTCCTGATGGACTACGCCAACGAAGTGGGCGACCCTGAACTGCACAAGAAAGCCATCAACGTCTTCGACATGGCCTTCTCCAAGGGCTGGGACGACGAGTTCGGCGGCATCCTGTACTTCATGGACTGCCTGGGCAATCCTCCTGAAGCTTATGAGCACGACATGAAGCTGTGGTGGCCCCACAACGAGGCACTGATCGCTTCCATGATGATCTACCGCGACACCAAGGACGAAAAGTACCTGGACATCTTCTACCAGATCCTGGATTACTGCAAGACCTACTTTGCCGACGAATACGGCGAATGGTACGGCTACCTCCGCCGGGACGGCAAGCCCACCCAGCCCGCCTGCAAAGGCAGCACCTTCAAAGGTCCCTTCCACGTACCCCGCTGCCTGATCCTGGTGGACCAGATGATGACCCAGATTCTGAGCGAATAAGAAATAGAACCAGTCCGCAGACCGGTGTCTTAGAGACTGCTGCCGCAAAGCGGCTTACAGCCTTTTAGCGTATAGCTGGCAATCCCCATAGTTTTTCGAGATTGCCACGTCGCTTCACTCCTCGCAATGACATACTTTCTAGGAAGGAGACTTGGAATGGACGAACAGAATTTGGATATCCTGGAACGGATCCATGCCTCCTATTATCAACTGACTGCCGCGGAACGCAAGGTGGCCGACTTTGTCCTGGCCCAGCACACGCAGGTGCAGTTCATGTCCATCACCCAGCTGGCCGACGAATGCGGCACAGCGGAGGCTACCATCTCCCGGTTCTGCCGCACGCTGCAGCTGAAGGGCTTCAACGCCTTTAAGATTGAGCTGGCCCGCCACTCTTCCATGGCCGCCGCAGAGAAGGAGCAGGAGCCTGCCTCCGACACGCTGATGGGCCGAAGCATGGAGATCAGCCGGACCGCCACGGATGCCGTTCTGCAAACGGTGAAGCTGATGGAACCGAAGCAGATAGAGCGGGCCGTGGAGCTGATTGAGCAGGCCCCCCATGTCATGTGCATCGGTGCCGGCGGCTCCATGATCATGGCCAGCGAATGCGCTCACCTGTTCTCCACGGTGACGGGTAAGTTCTACGCTGTCTCCGATTCCCATATGCAGATGTCCGCGGTGGCTACCATGAGCAAAGAGGACATCATCATCCTCTTCTCCTACTCCGGTGCCACCACCGGCGGCCTGCAGATCCTGGAGCTGGCCAAAAGCCGCGGCATCAAGACCATTCTGGTGACCCGGTTCAACAAGTCCCCCGCTGCCAAGCTGGCCGACATCGTACTGCGCTGCGGCTCCAACGAAGGCCCCTTCCAGTTCGGTTCCACCCCCGCCAAAGTGGCGCAGCTCATTGTCATGGACATTCTCTTCCAGGAATACTGCCACCGCAACCGGGAGCAGTGTGAAGAAAATATCCAGAGCATTGCCTCCGCCCTGTCCGGGATGCACATTTGATACATATGTTACATACGAAAAACCTCCGCCGGTGACCCGGCGGAGGTTTTGTTATGCAGAGAAATTATGCAACCAGTTCCTTTGCCTTCTTGGCAGCAGAAGCGGCGTCAGCGGTGTAAGCGTCGGCACCGACCTTGTCAGCGAATTCCTGGCTGATGGGAGCGCCGCCAACCATGATCTTGTAGTCCTTTCCGGCAGCCTTCAGAGCGGCAACGGTGGCTTCCAGAGCGGGCATGGTGGTGGTCAGCAGAGCGGAGCAGGCCACGATCTTGACACCGTCTTCAGCAGCGGCAGCGACAAACTTCTCAACGGGAACGTCAACGCCCAGATCAACCACTTCGAAACCGGCGGACTCGATCATCATAGCGACCAGGTTCTTGCCGATGTCGTGCAGGTCACCGGCCACGGTGCCGATGACGACCTTGCCTAGAGCACCGGCTGCGCCGGAGGCCAGATGGGGCTTCAGGACCTCAACGCCCTTCTTCATAGCCTTAGCGGCGATCAGCATTTCGGGAACGAAGATCTCGCCGTTCTTAAACTTCTCGCCAACCACATCCATGGCAGCGATCATGGTGTTCAGGATCTCTTCAGCGCCGCAGCCAGCGTCGATGGCTTCCTGCACAGCAGCGGGGACCAGTTTAGCCTTACCACGGGATACCAGATCATTAACTTTTTCGATAGACATATGTAAATTCTCCTTTAATTATTTATAGCGTTATGTCATTGCGAACCAGTCCGCAGACTGGTGTGGCAATCTCCTGCAATTTTTGAATACCTCCAAATAACGATGGGGATTCCCACGCCAGTGCGCACACTGGCTCGGAATGACACCGTATTTGGTTACATTACCTCTTATTTGACAGGTCCGAACAGGCCTTCGCGGTAGGCACCGATGTATTCCATGCAGTAGTCATCCAGACCCAGCAGCGCTTCGGTGGCAAAGATGACACCCATCATATCCCGGTTGGTGGGATCCAGGATGGCGCTGTCAAGACCGGCGTTCATAGCCAGAACCGTAAAGCCCAGGTTAATCATCTTGCGGACGGGTAGGTTGAAAGAGATATTGGAAACCGCGGCGGTGATATGGATGGAAGGATACTGCTCCCGGACGGTAGTAATGACTTCGATGTTGGTCTCAATGCCGTTCTCGGAAGTGCAGAGCATCTCAACCAGCGGATCAATGTGGATCCGGCTGGGAGCGATGCCGTACTCCTTGGCCTTGGCCATGATCTTGTCGAAGACCTTCAAGCGGTCAGCGGCGTTCTTGGGAATGCCGGTGTCGTCAGACAGCAGGGCAATGACCTGCCAGCCCTTGTTTTCCGCCAGAATGGGGAAGATCTTGTCGATCTTGTCGCCCTCACCGGAGACGGAGTTGATCAGACCGGGCTTGTTGCAGAACTTATAGGCCTCGGCCAGAACATCGGCAGAGGGAGAGTCCACAGCGATGGGCAGGTCGGAAACCTCCTGGATGCACTCGATCATCCATTTCAGGGTCTCCACTTCGATCTCCTCAGGAACGGAAGCACAGCAATCGATGAAGGTAGCGCCGGCTTCTTCCTGGGCGATGGCTCTTGCTTTGATAAAAGCAGCATCCCGCTCGGCAATGGCCTTGGCAACGGCAGGAATGGAGCCGTTGATCTTTTCACCAATAATAATCATTTGAAGGATTCCTCCTTACGTGTTTCGTGGGAAGCTTAGAACATGATGTTCATGGGCAGACGGGCCGCTTCAATATCCTCCAGCTTGTGGCCGTAGGTCTCGCAGTTATACTTGTCGATAGCATCCCACAGAGCCTTGTAGGTGCCATCATACAGAGAGCCGGGACCTCCCTGGGTGATGCAGGGGATGAAGTACTTGTCGCCGCAGCGCTCAATGGCTTCCAGCGCAGCCTTGGTGCAGTCAGCCTCGGTCCAGCCGTCGAAGTCAACCTGCTTGTTGTCGATTTCGCCCATGAAGGTCATCTTGCCGCCGTACTTCTTGATCAGTTCGGGGACATTGTTGGACTTCATGCAGCCCTGCCAAACATCGATGCCCATCTCGATCATGGTGGGGATCAGGTTGGCACAGTAGGAGTCGGAGTGGTGGACGATCAGTTCGACACCGTGGTCATGATAGTACTTGTAGATCTTCTTGTAGGGTTCCAGGAAGAATTCCTCGAACATAGCAGGGCTGATGAAGGAGCTCTTTTCACTGCCCCAGTCATCGTGATGGAAGATCACATCGGGATGCAGGTTCTCGCAGATGCCCTTTGCCAGTTCCAGTTCCCAGTCAGCCAGGTACTCAATCAGCTCATGCATCTCATCAGGATACTCATAGAAAGCCATCAGCGCTTCTTCGATGCTCATCAGGTGATGGCACTGCTCAAACAGACCGGGTGCTACGAAGCATGCCTTATAAGCCTTGGTGCCATCAACACCGGCATACATGCCCTTGCAGATTTCCCACAGGTGGGGAGGGAAGTCCAGAGAAGGAGCCTTGACATAGTCACGCCAGTTTTCGATATCTTTGATAACGATCTTGTCGGGAGTATGTACGGGGAACTGGCCAGGAACATTTTCGGGGAAGGAGAAGGTAACGCCCCATGCGTTGACCATGTCGGGATCGCCCTTCTTCAGCAGGGGGGATGCCATCATAGCGGGGTGGATCAGCAGGGAAAGTGCCTCATACTGGTTGACCAGACGATCGGGATTGCCGCCGCGAACGACTTCGCGCATGTTTTCCTTTGCAGTCAGCATAATATTCTTCCTCCATTTATAGTTTGATCAGCACAACACGACCGCTTCATCGTGTTCCGCAAAAATGTGTTTTTCCTTATAGCGGATTTTTGTGCAACACATCTATTAAAATCCTACCATTTCCCTTTTCTTTTGTCAATTCTCTCAAACCGCATCGACAAAATTTCCACACTTCCCGCGTTTTCCCACTTTACATTCCACAAAAATGAGGATAAAATAAAAGCAACATTTTCCCAGGGAGGACCTACTATGGACATGTCCCATCTCATTCGCCTGCTGCCCACCATGGAGGTGATCGAGGAAGCCTTCACAGAGGCCGGATGGCACTGCGCCATGCACATTTCCGAGGAGAACCGGGTCTACCGCAACGTACGGCTGTTCACAGGCCAGCAGGAGCTTCTTCCGGATGTGCTGTATACGCTCCGTCCGGGAGAAACAGACTTCCCTGTAGACCGGTTTGCCTATGTCTGTACCAGTGAGATCCCCGGTTCTGCCAACCATATCTGCTGCCCGGACCAAAATCCAGAGGATGTACTGGACTTCCTGCTGGACCTGTACTCCCGGTATCAGCAGCAGGAAATCTTGCTGGACCAGATGGTCTTCCGCAATTCCTCTCTGCAGGACCTGTGCCAGCTGGGCGAAACCCTTCTGGACAATCCCATCTGCATCCATGATGACTGGTTCATGATGCTGGCCACCTCCTCCCTGACCGACCAGCTTTGGACACCGGAGTACGCCATGTCCTCGGCCCATGGTTTCATCCCCCGGGTCATCGTAGACGATTTTAAACATGACAGTGATTATCTGGAAACCTATGCCCACCGGGATGCCCAGATCTGGGTCAACCACAATGGGCTTCCCCGCTGCTTATATGTGAATCTTTGGGAAGGGACGATCTACCGGGGGCGGTTTCTGATCATGGAGGCCAATCACCCCTTCCGCCGGCAGGACACCATCATCGCGGAGGTTTTGGCCCAGAGGGCCATGTTCCTGCTTCGGGAAAACCGGCCCGGCAAGCAGAAGCTCCATCAGAGTATGGACGACGTGGTCTTCGGCCTGCTCCAGGGCGCAAAGCCGGATCCCGCCGATCTGACCCAACTGCTGGGAATGCTCCAGTGGAACAAATCCGACCAATTTCTATGCATCCGCATCCAGAGCCAGCAGTCCGACAGCAGCGCTGTCATGGAGCATTTGGTCCACAGCGACCTGTTCCGCAGCTTTCCTGAGAGCTACATTCTGCTCAGCGGCCATCAGCAGTGTGTGATTCTGAATCTGACCCAGCAGAAGCTGCCGCCGTCCATTGTCCGCCACCGGCTGGCCCCTATATGCCGGGACTATTGCCTGTACGCCGGGATCTCCTCCCCTGTCCCTGGAATCCGGGATCTTCATCTGGCCTACTACCAGGCCAATACGGCTTTGACCCAGGCCTTCCACCTCCGCAACGAAAAATGGATCCTGTTCTTTTCCGAATGCGCCCTGGACTATATCCATAACAACATCAGCGGTCCCCTGCAGCCCTGGCATCTGGTAGCTCCGGAGCTGAATACACTGATCCTCCACGACAGGGAGAAGGACACCCAGTATTTTGAGACCTTCCGGGAATACCTTCTCCAGGAGCGGGATATTCCCAGAACCGCCCAGGCGCTCATCATCCACCGCACCACACTGCTTTACCGGCTGAAAAAGATCCGAACACTGATCAACGTGGATCTGGAAGATCCCTGGCAGCGGCTGTACCTGACCATGTCCCTGTGGATCATGGAAAAGGAAGTTAAGCGGGACACATAAAAAACGGGGCATCTCCTTTCGGAGATGCCCCATTTGATTTTATTCTGCCGGATACAGGGTATCCATATGAGACTGATTTGGCTGGATGATGTACTTTACGGTATCGCTGACCCGGTCCCAGGTGCGGACCCGGATAGACACCAATCCCTTACCGTCACCGTTGCCATCCAGGATGGTGAGCTTTTCCGCGTCATAGCCCAGAACGATCATGGAATGGCCGCTTCTGGTGCGGATCAGGGCACCAACGCCGGAATGTACACCCCAGGTGAGGAAGTTTTCATAAGTTGCGCATTTGTTGGAGGTCCCGCTGAGATCCAGCTTGGTAGAATTCTCTCCCGCCGTGCCGCAGCCTGTGGCCTCGCCAAACAGGGTGTAGTACACGCCGTTGGCATAGATCCAGCAGGAGGTACCCACATTCTGGTAAATACCCGGAGGGCCCACATACTGGTTCACGCCGTTGTTGGGGACCCGGCGGCTTCCCAAAACGGTATTCACCATTTGGGTGCATTTGGAGTCATAATAAACACCGGCCTGACCGTCAAAGATGCTGTTGAGCTTTTCTGCCAGGGCCGGGATATCGGTATAGTTACTGCCATCCACTTCTTCCCGGTCTGTGATCCACCGGTAGATACTCTCCCGCTCCGCCTCCTCCGCAAAAGCGGCCCGGGGGATCAGGCACAGGGACAGGCACAAAACCAGAAGAAACGCGAGGGATTTTCTGATATATTCCATGAAAAAGGAAGTCTCCTTCTGTTCGCAAATCTTATTTATTATATACCATATTTCCCCATATTTCAAGTATTTTCCAACAAGAATGCAGGGTAGTTGCTTTCCTCCACCCTGCATTTGTTCTTAACCGGATGATAGTGCGTTTTTTTGTGTTTTCTAATTACGTGGCAATGGTTATCTGCGTTTGGGGACTGTAAGATTAATTGGAATTGGTCATACTGTCATTCTGTAAAAATCTCAATATAACTTTTTGTATTCTTCGGGTCGACCTCCTGCACGCCGCAGAAGGAACCCTTATACCAAAGTACAAATCTATTATCATTATTCACGATACAGCACACAGGCAGAAGGCAAGCATTGCCCTTGGTATAAACCGCCTTGGATGCGTAGGATATTCCATAATAGTCCAATGCTTCCAATATCTTTGACCAAGATGCTTTCCCTTTTCCCATCAATCCAACTACATCCGAAAGCGGCACAGATGCAAGCATGGAAACACAGTGCTGTCCGCACAACCCGTCTTGGCTGGGAATTGTTATAATGCCATCAATTTTTCGGACAGGATTCTCTCTGGAATATGGGCTATCATGGTTGATTCTTGATAAGGTAGCTATTGGCTCCATTTCGATTTCATATTCTTTCTCTAATGCGAGAACAGACAAACACGCCTTTGATACAGGAATAAAATATCTACCACTCCCTTTCGGAATGAGTTTACACTCAAAAGAACACTCCTGGATGGCTATACGGCACGGAATGTTTCCCTTTAAGGCTGTTTCTTCCCATACATTAAAGGGTATTTCAATAAATGTGCGTTTTCCTTCGGTATGTATGATAGAAGTAAAACGATATACCATTATGATACCGCCTTTCATATTCTCTGCTATTCAAATTCAAGTTGGTCAACTGTTCGACATGTTGGAATTGGCTTAGGTAAAGTCTATTTCGTAGCGTGTGCCATTTGAAAACAGAATACCATTGGTTAATTTAATGCAAAGGATACAAGTGTTTGTATCATCAAAATTATTGTGTCCGTTATCAATCCAAGCAGAAAACACTTGCTTCATTTTGTTTGCGATATGTAAATTGTCTGCTTTCCCGAAGTAACCTAAATTAAGCCCTTTGCCTTGGGCTGTAAACCATTCTCCAGATAGTGCAACAGCAGGATTTTGTTCAATTTGTTGCATTTTACTTGACAAACCATGGGTAAGCACATAAAAGACACCGTTCTCATAAAATGCATCCACGCTACGAACATAGGGAATATTGTCAACAGCAGTTGCCAGAGCAATAATACTATCCTTACCGAATCGTTCCAATAGAATTGCGTCTACTTCCTTTGTCAATTTTTCCATGTACACTACCTCCGTCAAATTCAAATTGGTCAAACATTTTTTATAATTATATCATACAACCCTTCCTACAACAAGATGTGGCTGTTAAAAACGTCTATATGCACGTTATGACCAATAGTTGCCCCTGTATCCGTAAAATGGATACAAAAATGGGACTGCCGCATGGTCTTGCAGCAGTCCCATTCTGTTTGAAATATTTACAGGAATTTATAGACCGTAGTGGTCTTATATGCCTCCCCGGCCTTGACCAGGCTGCTGGGGAAATTCTCGTGGTTCAGGGCATCGGGGTAATACTGGGTCTCGAAGCAGATGCCATGGCGGCGCTGATACACTGCGCCCTGTTTACCGGCCTCATTTTCCACAAAATTCGCGGTATAGATCTGGACACCGGGCAGGTCTGTATAGACCTCCATGGTGATGCCGCTGACATCTCCGGTCAGTTCTGCCACCTTGGCAAAGTGGCCGCCATTGTTCAGGCACCAGTTGTGGTCGTAGCCATTGCCGAAGTTCAGGGCTTCGAAGTCCATATTGATATCCCGGCCTACTTCCTTTCCGGTACGGAAGTCCATGGGCGTGCCTTCTACAGGAGCGATCTCGCCGGTGGGGATGGACTCTGCATTGGCAGGGGTGTAGCTGTCAGCATCCACCCACACGGTGTGTCTGGTGATAGGGCCGGATTCGTGGCCGTTCAGGTTAAAATAGCTGTGGTTGGTATAATTCACGATGGTATCCGCCAGAGGAACGCCATAGTAATCGATCTTCACAGCGTTGTCCTCGGTAAGGGTATACGTTACCGCAATATCCAGCGCGCCGGGATACCCCTGGTCACCGTCGGGGCTGTGGAGGGAGAAGGTGATGCTGTTTTCAGTGACGTTCTTTACGTTCCAAACCCGGAAGCTCTGGAAATCATAGCCGCTGTGAAGGTTATTCTTACCGCCGTCGTTCTTGTCCAGCTGGTATTCCCTGCCGTTGATAACAAACCGGGCCTTGCCGATACGGTTTGCGTTGCGGCCAACGGTTGCACCGAAGAAAGTACCGCCGGGGCCTTCATAGCCCGCGGGATCATCATAGCCCAGGACTACATCCAGCTTGCCCTCCCCGGTGGGAACCAGCAGCGCGTGCAGGGTGGCACCGAAATCCGTGACCTCCATGACCATGCCATTCTTGTTTTCAAAGGTATACAGGGTCGCGGCTTCGCCCTTTTTGTTTTTGCCAAATGCGCGTTGTTTCATTGTTTTTCCCCCATTCCTGTTTTTACCATGCCTGTATAGAAAAATTGTACCATTCTTTTGCCCGGTTGGCAAGGTTTCTTTCTATTTTCCGCGTTAGTCCCCGGCGGCACGGTCACAGCGGATGGTGACGCGGTTTTCGCCGCCGTAGGTGCAGGTGAACAGTGTCAAATCGTAGTCTCCGGCGGTCATTTCCTCCACGGCAGTGGGGTCTAAAATATCCTTCGCCACCACTTTGTAGGCCGTTGTCTGGCCGTCCATATCCGTAAAGGTGATGGGATCGCCGTAGACCAGCTTGCTGAGCTTGCCGAAGTGCTTTTCGTAGTTGTGGGCCATGATCACCAGGTCATCGGTGTAGGTGCTGCCTGTGTAGCGGCACGGGGCGATTTGGAGCTGGGGATACGTCCAATCCCCCATGACGGGCAGTTCCAGTCCAATGGCAGGCAGGCCCAGAAAACCGATGTAGTGATAGCCGTCGATTTCCACCATGGACATGGTCTTCTGTGCCTCCGGGACGTAGGCCGGGATGGTCTCCGGCTGGGTCTCGGCACGTTCCTGGATGGCCTGCACCACCTTGGGGATGGCTTCGGCGGAGGCAGCAGCGGCCCGTTGCTGCTCATTTTCATTATGTAACAGTAGGCCAATGGCCCCGGCGAGCATGAGTGCTCCCAGGACCATCAGTAAGGTTCCGATCTTATTTCTCATAGGTCTTCTTTTTCCGCAGGCACCAGCCGAGGCCGATACAGAACAGGCCGCCGGCGGTCAGGGCCGGGATGGGCCAGTTGGTCTGTCCGGTCTGGGGAATGTAGGTGCCGGGCGTGGTAGTCGTGGGAGGGGTGGTCGTCTCTGTGGGCTTGGTCGTCTCCTCCGGTTTCGGTTGCAGTTCCAGCTTGGGGGAGGCATCCACATCGTAGACGTAATTGCCGTTTTTTACACCGGGCAAGGTCACCAGGAAGGGATTGACGGGATAGAAGTCCTCGGCAGCCTTGGTCTGGACGATCAGATACAGGCCTGTTTCCAGATCACTGAACCTGATCCTGCCGTTTGCGTCGATGGTGCCCATGGTTCCCTGCAGGTTCTTCAGCTTTACCAGCGCGGCCAGCGTGGCGGGCAGCTTGGCGGAGGACAGGTCATCCAGCGGGATCTGGCAGGAGGCGTAATCGGGCAGATAGCGGTACGCGTTACCGCTGATCTCCGCAACCCGGTAGATGGTCAGCTCACCGCCGGGGACGGCCTTGCCGTCGTGCTTCATCTGGATAGCGATGGAGCCGCGCTTTGTAATGTCCACCACCTCCGCCCCGGCAGGCAGGGTCAGAAGGGTCAGAAGCATCAGGGCGCACAGTAAGGAAAGGATGCGTTTCATCATCTCACATTTCCTCCTTTTTCTTCTTTGTGGGCATCAGCAGCACCGCCAGCAGCATGACCAGCAGCATGGGACCCAGAATGAAGGGCACCACTGCCAGCTTATTCACGATGATGGCATCGGCAGTGACGCGGACGGTCTGGGCCTCGGCCAGATTGTCCACCCGGTGGCCCCGGACCAGCATCCGGTGGGAGTTGACACCGTAGGGGGTGCAGGTAACCAGGGTCACCAGGTCTTTTCCCTCCTGGATCAGCAGTTCTTCCGTCTCATGGGGAAGAACAATGCGGATCTGGTCCACCTCGTAGGTGAGAACTTCGTCCAGAACATTGATCATAAAGTAGTCGCCCACGGAAAGCTGATCCAGGTCGGTGAACAGCCGGGCGGAGGGAAGGCCACGGTGGCCGGAAATGACGCAATGGGTACTCTCGCCGCCAACAGGCAGACTGGTCCAGTCCAGATGGCCGATTGCGACCTGGAGCACCGCTTCGTCGGTGCCGTGGTAGACAGGCAGATGGACATTGATGGAGGGGATCTCCACATAGGCCATGATGCCGTTGCCACCGATGTTCAGAAGGAAATCGTATTGTGCTTTCTGTCCATCATTTAGCGTATAGCCGTTGAAGCGTTCTGTCAGGGAGACATTGTACGCTCTGGCTTGCTCCCAGACTTCCTGATGTTGTTCATCATCCATTTTTGCCACCTGTTCTACATAGGAGGCCACCGCATAAGACTGTCGGCTGGAATTCCACCAGTCGGCAAAGGTCGGATACAGCAACAAGGACAATCCTATGAGCAGCACCAGTATTAAGAAAACATTGGATAAGGTGCCTTTTTTCATAAGACTCTCCTTGGGGTTGTATCAAAATCTGTAGGGCGGGGTCATGACCCCGCCGACGCACCTTCAAATCGGGAGTTGTGCGTCTTGTGCAATTGGGGAACATTTTTCAATTCATCCAACATAGATGTTCTTGCTACCTGGTCGGCGGGGTCATGACCCCGCCCTACATGGTGCCAAGAAAACCTTTCCGGGGGAGGGAGTCCCCTCCCCCGGTTTGTTGAAAAATTTGCTTAGTTCTCAGCAGCCATGCGCTTCTTGGTAATCAACAGCACCAGTGCGCCCAGGACCATGATGGAACCGAAGACATAGAACAGAGTGGTACCCATGCCACCGGTGGACGGCAGGGTATTACCGGCATCGTTCTTAACCTGTGCAGTAACAATACCATGGGTAAACTCATCGCCGCTGGTCAGAACAGTCTTGTGACCGTCAACAGAATACTGCAGAGCGGTATAGGTGAGCTTACCATCACTACCTCTTACATAGCCAGCAGAAAAAACGTCATTCTTCATATGACCTGCGGTAATCTTGATTGCAACGTCAGAGAACATCAGGTTGTAACCGGAAGGAGCCTTGGTTTCGTGCAGATAGTAAGTAACAGCATCGGTCAAGCCCTTAACAGCAATAGCACCGTTGCTGTCAGTAATCAGCTTGGTAGCAACAGGCTTTGCATCCAGAGCTGTCTTCTTAGTAGTTTTCTCATCATCGGACAGAGCAGTGTCTGCATCGATTGCATCCTTTGCTGCCTGGATGGATTCGGCAGTATCAGGAACCCAACTGGTGATTTTTCTGGATGTTTCGTCTACTACAGCATACTCCTTCTCAGAGCCATGCATGTGGTACAGATAGAACTCCGCACCTTTCAGCTTCTTGGTAACATCATCGGTATCAACCTTGTCAACAACCAGCTGATAGTCAAATGCTACTGCATCATCGGACACAGAATCGCCCTGACCGGTACTACTGGGGCTGTTGCTGAAGGTGATGTAGACTTCGTTGGGATTACCCTCTACACCATAAACAGCATCCTTAGTCACAGTAACGGTATATTCAACAACAAATGTATGGTCACCATCAACATCCGGGAAAGCTTTCTTGATGTCGTTCCATTCCAACCCGAAGGTTGTTCCTGTGGCTGTATCAACAGGAGCGTTCTGGGTTACCAGGTCAGCCTGACCAGACTCCCATACACCAATACCTGTTGCGGGATCTTCTTTCATCAAATATACTTTGGAGTTATCGTTCTGAAGGAAATAGATATTGTCGTAATGTTCAAATTTCAGACCTTTGGACATGGTATCCGTAAACTTTAAATAATAGGTATCGTACCAGTTGATATACTCATCCAGATCAACAGTCCACTTATATTCCAGCTCCTTGTTCAGATGCTGGGAAACGCTGTCACCGTAAATACCGGTCTGAGGATCCTTAACCTTTTTATCAACAGTAGAATAGTCACCCTTGGTGGTGATATCGGTGTGGTTGGTCAGCAGCAGCATGTACTTGGTACGGAAATCCTCACCGTTAATATTGGCAGTGGTATCCTTGATGAGGTAATAGCCAGGATCCAGATTGTCAATTTTATAGGTATAGACACCACCGGAAATTACTTCTTTACCCACATCATTGCTCTTACCGGTAGCCAAGAAATTATATTTGACATTGCTAACTTCTGCACCGTTACCAATTACTTCTGCCAGATAATCCAAGCGGGCACCATCGGAAGTCCAGTCAGTCAGCTCTTCTGCGATGTCCTTTGCAGCAGTTGCACCGGCAAATTCATTTTTGACAATGATCGTTGCACCGTCACCCTCAATTTCAGTATCATCGTTGACCAGGAACTCAATCAATTTGTCACCATTCTGGATACCGGTACCCCAAGTGACATTGGACATAACATGTCCATCTGTCAGATCGCCATCAAAAATCTGGTAAGCCGTGAAGGTATGGCCGGGATCAGGGTGTGTAAAACTGACAGAAACAGTCGTTGCCGCAGCGGGCAGGGCCAGGCTCATGACCATCATGATGGCCAGAACCAATGCGAAGAATTTCTTCATGATTTGTTTTCTCTCCTTTTGTTATTTTTGTTTGGACGAAAGTTTCCGGGAAATGCGAGGGATATTATCGCTTTCTTCTCGCGCCTCCCTTCTGCCGCTTTCGACCAAAATTGGTTACGCTATATACACAGGCGAATGCGATCATCAGCAGGCCGCCGAATGTATGGTATTGGGTGCCCACGCCGCCGGTGTTGGGCAGCACATAGACACCATAGGTGTTGGTGACGGTCACCAGGTATTCCTCCCGGTATTCATTCCAGTAGGTAGTGAACTGGGTACCGTTTTGGTAGCCCCAGGCAGGATCTGTAAAATTACCATTCCCGTCTATCCGGATGCTCCAGCCGTCATTGTTGTTTTTCTGCGGGTAATACTGGAGTCTGCCCTGAATGCGTCTGACCTCACAGCTGCGGCTGGCATCGCCGGTCATATACCAGCGCTGGTTACTTTCCTGCAAATACCTTCCGGTGGCCACGTTGCGCAGGATATGGAAGCTACCGTTGGAATCGGAATATTCCACCACCTGCCACTGCTGGTTTTTTGCCGGGGTACCACTGTAATATGTCAGCCTGGGGGTGCCATTGTCATCTGCCAGGGCTCTGCCGTTGTACTGGAAGCTGTAGGTCCTGCCTGTCACCAGGCTGTTACTGCCGTTGTCCCAGATCCAGTTGTCAACGGAAATATCCTGGATTTGTCCGTACTCCGGTGCGAAGCCGAAGGGGACAACCTCTTCCAGGGTGTAGCCCTTGTTTGCCAGGACCTGTTGGTCCAGGCCCTCTATGATCGCAGTCCAGTCGTTCTTTTTCGTCAGCTCCAGGGTGGCAACGATCTTCCCATTCTTTTTCAGGTGGACCTGAACACTGGTCGGGATCTTGTCTTCTTCGCTGACCCAGAGTTTTCGGACCTGCAGATCCTTCTGCTGCTGTTCCGGGATCATGCTGTTGGTAACAGTAAACACCGTCGTCTGATCGGGGGTGACCACCTGTTTGTAAATTCCTGTAGGCTGGGCTGCCGGTGTTAAGCTGTTTCCACTGAGAGTGCCCAGGCAGTAGCGGTTATTGTTCGCCATGACGAACAGATAGGTACCGTCATAATAGAAAGTCTGGTTGTAGTTCGTACCCGTGCCTTCCGTGGTCGCGGAGGTGAGATAGAAGTTGCTTCCGTTAAAGGTCAGGTGGGTACCATTGCGGCTGATGCGGAAACCGTCCTGATAGGCGGTTGCCGTCCAGTATGCGTTGGCGGTTTCCTTCGCATATTCCCAGGCCACGCTGCCAAAGGTTGTTGCGTTGGCAGTCAAAACATTACCGTTGTTCAGCCGCAGCAGGAATACAGCATCATTTTCCAGCGCGCCAACCTTCGCCCAGGAGATGAGTTCTCCCTGCAGCACCGTTGTTGCAATGCTTTCCTTGTTATAGCCGGGAAGATGCATTTCATCCACGGTATAGGTGATGGGCTGTCCCGATGCATCCTTGGCCGGCAGATTCAGCCAGCTATGGCCCCAGGCATTGTCCACCGACAAGGTCACCGGATCGCCCTTCCGGACACCGTTGGCCATCAGATAGACCTGCACCGGCTTCAAAACCGTTGCGCTGCTGTCCCAGTTCTTTTCCGCGCGGATGGCGGTTATGGCATCATCCTTTTTTCTGTTGGTAAGGCTGATGCTGATCTGATGCTTTTCCTTATCCATGGTATTGGAGGTCACTTCAAAACCGGCGGTGTTCTCTCCCTTTCGGATCACCGTAACCTCCGCCACATCCGTGCCATGGTTGTTCAGCGTGACACGGATCAATGCATTCACCGGCTCGTAGCCCGCTGGTACTGCGGTTTCCTTGATGTAATAGGTCTTGCCTGCCACGAGGCCCCACATGCGGGCGATGCCATTTGCATCGGTTGTAAAGCTTTCAGCCAAATGCTGATATGGCTTGTTTGCGCTGTCCAGCGCTGCTTCCTCGTGAGAGTTCCAAAGCGTTGCCCGCTGGGTGCATGCCTCGTCATTGAAGACCGCAAAGGTCACACCGGGGAGCCGTTCCCCTGTGGTAAAGTCGGTCTTTGTCAGATCCAGACCATACCGGGGGGCCAGGTTGAAATAGATGGCACAGTTGGACATGGAACTGCCGCGTTCCAGATAGAGGATGGTCAGGTCGTGGGGACCTTCTTCCAAGGTAAGGTTTTTTACATCGTATTCCGTGTCGGAACCTGCTTTAGCGGTATAGATCTTACCCTCAGAGAAGTCAATCTTGCCGCCCCGGACCATGTGGATACCGCCAATGTCCAGCAGTAGTTCACCATCTACCAGAATCCATACGTCGTCGTCACCGTAGAACTCAAACACCATGTGATCTCCTGTGGTGGACTTGTTCTTGTAGTTGCCGTTGGCATCCCGCTCGCCTGCATCATTGGGCAGGAAGAAGTGGACGTTGGAGGACATTCCGTAGAAGAAATTGGTGAGTTCTCCGGATTGGTCATCCCGGGATGCGTAAATGACTCCATCACTCAGATCTTCCCCGGATCTCGGCATGTTCAGGGGCAAGAAGTCTGCATTTGTGTCGTTATAGCCATTGTTCACCGTATCCTGGGTATACTCCGTATAATCGTAAATATAGAACCGCTCTTCCGCGGCATTATAGGAGGCCGCATTTTTAAAGGAATCGTAATAATAGTAGCCATAGTGGGCCTGTGTCGGGTCACCCTGATACTGGTACAGGTAATTGCCCTGGCCCAAATAATCTCTGCCGATCACAAAATCCTGCTCCGCATTGGAAGGCGTAAAGAGGAGATTTTTCAATGCAGACGTATAAATTCCGGGCGTGATCGCACTTAATTGATCTGAATTTGGCTCATTGCGTATACTCGAGCCATCCGAAATGGAAGGATGTGTCAAGTGAGGCGGATTGTTGTTGGAGTCATGATCCCGGAAAATGAAGTTCAGGGTCGTCGCTCCCTTATAACTTACGGAACCGGACTCAATCAAACGCCAATCTTCTCTATGGCTGCTGTTGCTGCTCTGTACGGAGGCATTTGTACTTTGTACATTGAACAGCGCGTTGTAGTCAAAGACATGGGTGGTAATGAATTCCTGGGTATCCAGCGAATCCACCGTATGACCATTATCGTAGCCGATATCATCTCTGGCCACGACCCAGTCCGCATAAAACACGGTATTGGTTCCCACATCGTTGCCCACTGTAGCACCGGCCGGATAATATTTGCTGTGGGTCACGTCGTACCAGCCGCGGAGAGTGTAATCATATCGGGTTGGCTCATCCCATTCCATGGGAAGCACACCGTCTTGCAGCTGCTGCCGCTTATTGGTGGAACCGGTATAGGCCATCAGTCCGCCGCAGGTGCCATCCAGCCACACATAAACGGTAGGGCCATTCGCTGCCAGTACAGTTCCAACTACAGAAAAGCTTTCCTGGGTGAAAACGAAGGTATCTACCTGTTCTTCCTGCTTTGCAATACGCTCCATCAGTTCAGACAAAACGCTTTGCTTTTCATCTGTTAAGCTGTCTGTTATGTAGGTGTCTGCATCCAAAATCTCAATGCCCTCTTGGGCGAAGTGGATCGCAAAGCCAGTCTCTTCTTCACCCACCGGGATTGCTTCGTTGTAACGGATTTGAACCTCTACCGGCGCTTCCGGCTCTACTTCCATGCCATCTGCCAGGAAGGAAATATCAAAGAAGCGGGCAAAGGAAAGTCCCTGTCCCTCCGCATCGCTGCCAAGGGATTCCACAGATTGCCGGTAGTACGTATCATATTCATCCGTACCGGGAAGGATCTCCTGAACAGTCAGTTCTGCATTCTGAGGAAGCGCAGCATCCCTGCCATAGGTCACAGTCACTTCAAAATCTTCCCCAGTAAATGTTTTCACAGTAAGATTGTTGGCAGGAAGTTCTCCGTAACCGATCAAAACAGGATCTGTCTGACGATAGGTCACATACTGAACCCGATCGTCCCTGTTGCCCAGGATCAGTTTGACCTGGGCAGGGGTATCCTCTGCCGCTGCGATCAATTCGGCAACGATGGCCACCTGATCCGCCTCGATGGGCAGTTCCACGGCGTTTTCGTCTCCCTGATCCAGATCCAGGAAAACAAGATCACCGGGTTTCGGCGTATAGGCCGGGGGCATTCTGTATAGATTGTGTTCTATCAGTTCCGTTTCCCAGCGCTGGGCTGTAGGTGCTACCGGGAATTCCTCTACTCCCGCATAATGCAGGCAGAACGCTGCAAACAGGGCATCCCAGTCTTCGTAAGGTTTGTCGTACCAGGCACCGTAGCGGGTATAGCCCTTCAGAGAGCCATCCTCTGTCTGGATAACATTCTTTGTGCTTTCTTTATAATCCAACTGAGTCTGTGCAACAGCCAGAACATTTTCAGGCCAGTTGCCTGTCAGGGTCACAGCGGAGAAGCTTGCTTTCCACTGCTCTTCCGTTTCCACGTCCGCTGTCAGATCATAGCCTTCCACAACGCAGGACAGGTCGTGGGTATGTTCCGGAATGGTGCAGATCAGGTTTCCGGCACCGTCACTACAGGTCTCCGGGATGTGGGTATGGATACCCATACCGCAGATGTATACGATACCCTCCTGCTCTTCCTCAACGGGATAGCAGCTGTCGTCATGGGTATGCTCCTCCAGCTGGCAAACCAGTGTCTCCTCGGTCTGCTGGGTGAAGCAGCTTTCGGTGTGGGTATGCGCCACCACCTGGGGCTGCTGGCAGATCAGGTTCTGCTCCGCGTCATAGCAGGTGTCCCCATGGGTATGCAGTTTGACCTCTTCCAGACCGCAGCTGAGCTGCTTTTCATAGCAGCCTTCCTCGTGAACATGCTCCTGAGTTGCAGGCTCGTCACAGGGGATTTCCTGCTGTGTATAGCAAGCATCGGTATGCTGGTGGACAGGCTGGGTCTCCACAGTGCAGGTGATCTCCCGGCGCTCATAACAGCTGTCGCTGTGGGTGTGGCCCTCAGAGACAGGGATCTCGCAGGGAACCTGCTCCGTCTGATAGCAGGCCTCCCCATGGGTATGAACAACATCTTCCGTCTTGGTGCACACCAGAGTTGTCTCGGTGGTGCCGCAGCCTTCGCCATGTTCATGTTCCTGCTGGCAAGGTACTTCCGTCAGCTGGTAGCAGGCCTCCCCATGGACGTGAGGAACAGATTCCTGTTCCGTGCAGACCAGCACCGTCTTGGTGGTGCCGCAGGTCTCCGTGTGGGCGTGACCCTCGCTCTCCTGCAGGCCGCAGATCAGCACCAGCTCCGTCGTACATTCCGGGCTGTGAGAATGGGCTTCCACCTCATCCAACCCACAGGACAGTACAGTTTCCACAGCAGCGCACTCCGGACCATGCTCGTGGTTGTAGCCGCATACCGGCTCCTGAGACAGGACATAGCAGCTGTCATCATGGATATGTTCCTTAATCTCGGGCAGCGTGCAGATAAGTACATTCTGCTCATCATAGCACAGCTCCGAATGACTGTGGACTACCTGAACGCCATCACCCAGGCCACACTCCAGAACAGAAATCGGCTGCTCCGTATAGCAGCCCTTCTCATGGACATGGGCTTCCTTTCCGCAGACAGCCTCCTGCTCCATGGTAATGGCCGGTAGGATCAGGGCGTAGGTGGTACAGAACACCACGATCATCGCCATGGTCCTCACGATGCGCTGCCACCACTTTCTCTGCTTGTGGTTCCTATTCAGTTTTATTGCCCGCTGCAATAAAACATCTTTCATAGGTATCTCCTTCAAAACGCCATCAGGCGTATTTTTCAATATATACTGCCAAAATTGTCCAATGGCCAGACCCGGTATACGATCTTGCCAACCAACTGTTCCTCTGTGATGCAGCCGACGCTGCTGTGACGGGAATCCACGGAGGTCTCCCGGTGGTCACCCATCAGGAAATAACTGCCGTCCGGCACCTGATAGGGATATTCCAGGTCTGTGATGCCCAAATGCTTCTGCTCCAGATAGGGTTCTTCCAGCACGGCTCCATCCACCAGCACCGTTCCGTCCTCCTGAATGTCCACCCAGGAGCCGGGACCGGCGATGTAACGCTTCACAAGGACCTTGTTTCCATAGTAAAACGCTACGATGTCACCCGGTTTCATGTTCTTTGCCTTGACAGAAACCACGATCTGCCCTTCCTGCAGGGTCGGTGTCATGGAGGCGCCAAAGATCTGCAGCACCGGCAGCCACAGGGTCGCCACCAGCACCGCCGCGGCCGAAGCCGTGACCAGAGCGAAAACCGTACTTTTTAGTGTCCTGCGGTAGCGGCGCTTATACCGTTCCCGCTTCAATTCCATCTCCACCTCCGCGGAAGTGGGAAGCTGTGTATGTTCCATAACTGTTTACCTGATACCTTCGTTGCTTTCATCAAGAAGGCTGTATATCTCCTTGAACAGGGTATTGTCCGGAGCAGCCGTCTTCTGTGTACCCGAAAGAAGCCGTTCCGCCTCCTGCCGGGCCTCGGAAACCATCTGCTCGCAGCGCTGTCTGGCCTCTTCCTCCATCCGGACAATATTGGCTAAGTATTGCTGGGCGGCCGCCTGGGCCGCTTCCATAACACCGTTGAGTTCCACAACGGCCTGGGCCAGATTGCCCGCTTTCTCTACTTTCAGATGACGGTCAGCCAATTCCGCCTCAGCCGCATCCAGTCGCTTGCGCAGCCGTTCTGTCTCCCGGGTCTGGACCAGAAGCAGCTCCAAAAGCTCCGCACGGCTCAGTTTTTTCATTTCTTTATCCGTCATCTGAAGTCCTCACAGAAAAAATTTTTTTACATTCCAGTTTAAACTAAACATTTTTCGATTACTTTATGTAAAAATACACCATTTCACCTATAAAGTATCATATTATTTGTTTTCTTGTCTATGTGCAAAACACCAATTTTTCTGCGCAGCCCCTGTTGTTTTTTGACGCATCCGTACATATTGTGTTTTTCGTAGTTCCACGCACAATGGGTTGTTTTTTCAACAATTTTATCCACAAACATAATGATATTCCCCTCTTGGCCAAAATATTACAACTTATTTCATTTTGTTTTTCTTTTGTAATTAAAACGTCCCGTTTTCCCACACCGGTTTCGTTTAAATGCCTTGCGCACATTTGATCTTTTTGCGCAAACTGGTTCAAAGTCTGTGTCTGCTCTTAAGCGAGGCGTTTCGGGACAGAATCAACGCATTCCCCCTCTGCGGGAACTTATCATTATGATCTTCCGGTTAAAAACTTTGATCCCTCGGCTTGACAGTATGAAATAAGCACACAGCAGCCCCATGATCCCATAATATATCTGTTACAAAAAAACAGCCGCAGGCTGCGTAACGCTGTAAGATAACGAGCGGTTTTCTTTATGCAAAAACCGATGAAGCAAATCCGCTTCATCGGTCTTTTGTCAACTTTATGGACAACTCAGCACGCCCTCCGCCCACAGGCAGCCGCCGCAGGTGGGGTGGGTATTGCCGATGCAGTCTTCCCTGTTTTCCTCAAACAGCTCGCAATGTCCGCAGTAAAGGCAGGAGGCAAATTCAAAATCATCGAACTTTCTGCGGAACACCTTGTACTCCCTGGAATTCCAGATATCCGCCAAAGGCTGCTCCTTTACATTACCGAAGGAACAGTAGGTGATTTTCCGGCGGATATTATGCATATAGGTGTAGCCGTTGTGCAGCAACGCCATACAGGGAGCAACCTGACCATCTGAGCGGACAAAGGTCATACCCTCCCGAACAAATTTGCAGTAACCGGTTTTCCGCAGCACCGGCTGGTCGTTGAAATAAAGATCAAAATTCTGCTTTCGCATCAGACTGCGGATGCCCTCTGCTGCTTCCGGGATGTTCATATCGAAGAAGGGCAGACGCACCGTGGGCAGTACACTGCCCTTGCCGGGACCGGTGTACATATTCACAAGTCCATTGTACAGCAGCTCGTTCTGGGATGCTTCATCGGTGGGAGAAATGTTGGACACATTTACTTCGTCCACCAGATGCTGGGCAATGAAGAAGGGCAGCTTAGAAAGCTGATGAACATTGCTCTTCATGGCAACGAAGGTTATGCCCAGGGAGATGCTGCTTAGAGATTTCTGCCGGATCTTATTGAGCATACGGATGTTGCTCAACACAAGGCCCGAATGGTTGTGACCGGAGTGATCCGTATCTGCGTGATCTGCCGCGGCATTGATGGAGGAATCGGTTTCCAGATCGTCAATGGAAATCCACAGGCGGGTAAGGCCCGCATCCAGAATTCCACGAACCATTTCTTCCGTCAGCAGGGTACCGTTGGTCAGCAGTTCCACCTCTGCGCCGGTGTCGGCAGCCAGGCGGATCATGGTGAGAATATCTTTGTGGAACATAGGCTCGCCCATGCCGCCGAAGAAGATGGTCTCCACACTTTTGGGCATGGTTGCCAGAACCTGCTTGTAATCCTCCAGGCTCAGGTCGCAGAAGGGCTCGTCGAACCAGGTATGTCGGAAGCACATTTTACAGTTTAAGTTACATTTGGTGGTAGGCTCAATATACAGCTTTCTAAGCATAGGGTACCCCCATCATACACCGTAAAATTCCAGAAATTGTCTGGTCTCGGCCATAACAGGCTTGTAGAGAACCTGCTCTTGAGGGCCGGATTCCAGCAATTTTCCTTTGTGGAAGTAAAGCACTTCATCTGCAACCCGCCGGGCCTGCTGCAAGCTGTGAGTCACAAGGATCAAGGTACATCCTGTCTTCCGAACATAGTCCACAATCAACTTTTCCGAAAGCAGTGTCGTCTCCATATCCATGGCGGCGGTGGGTTCATCCAAAATAACAATATCATAGCGCTTCATCATCAGCCGGACCAGGGCCATTCTTGCCGTCTCACCGCCGGAGAGCTTGTCTGCCCGTTTGTTTTCCAAGTGGCGAATCTGGATAGCATCCATCAGAGCATTGGCTCTGGCTGCATCCTTACCGTTCAGGAGGATGTTGGCTTTCGTGGTCATGCGAAAAGCGTAGTTCTTCTGAGGCATATAGCCAACTGCATGGGTATCCAGAAAGCGCCCCTTTTGATCCCCTGGGAGGATTCCTGCAAGGATCTTGGCAAAGGTGGACTTGCCGCTGCCGTTGGCACCGATGATGGCATAAATCGTTCCCGGCTGCAATTCCATTCCGGGGAAATCCAGGACACATCGATCCTCGTATGTTTTGGAGAAGGGAAGAATCTTCATCGGCTTAACCTCCTCTGCAGCAGAGAAATGATAATATTCACAATCAGAGAGATGGTCAGCAAGATAATGCCCAGCGCAACACCCAGGGTGAAATTGCCCCGGTTGGTGTGCTGCATGATGGCGGTGGTCATAACATTGGTTTTCCAGGCGATGGCACCGCCTACCATAGAGACCGCGCCAACCTCCGCGATGGACCGGGAAAAGGCCAGCAGATAGGCAGAAATGATCTGATAAACACATTCATTGCACAGAAGAACGAAAGTCTTCAAACCGCTCAGTCCCAGCCCCTTTGCCGTCTCCCGCACGGCCGGAGCCACACGGTCCACATAAGTCTCCATATTGCCCACTACAATCGGGGTGATCAGGACGATCTGGGCCATGATCATGATCTTCACGGTAAACAGCAGTTTCAGATGCCGGAAGGGGCCTACACCGGAAAACAACATATAAAACATCAAACCGCAAACAACCGGCGGCATACCCATTAGTGTCCGGTTGCAGATAAGCAACACATTCCGCCCGGGGAATTTACAGGCACCCAGCCAAATGCCGATGGGTAATCCAATCAGAAGGGCAAAAATCGAACTCTGAATGCTCATTTCCGCTGTGACGCTTAAGATATCCAGCAGTTCCGCATCGGCGGACAGGATCAGCCCAATGGCCTTCATCACAGATGTTTTCATAGTTTCGCCCCTTTCTTATATTTCTAAATTAATACTGTAGGGCGGGGTCATGACCCCGCCGACGCATTTACGAAAATACATTTCTTATTTTTAGCTAATCAGCCTATTCGCTCTGTTTCCATGCGGAAAATGCTGTGACCTGATCGGCGGGGTCATAACCCCGCCCTACAATTTTTTAATATGGTATGTTGAATAAATCCCGTGGGTTGCCCCACGGGATTATTTTACCGTATTTTCTTACAAAAGGCAATTACATAATGCCATCATTTGCAACAAAGGTCAGGAAGGTAGCCTTGTCGGTCAGGATGTAAGCACCCATCTCTTCGGCCATGACCAGGCAGGCGCCCATGCCGGTGTTGGCAGAAACGTACCACTCGGTGTAAGCAGCGAAGGACTCAGCTTCCTTGGCAATGCCCAGATCAGCAGGCCACAGGGAGATCTCCTTGGTGTGGGTGCCGGAAGCATCACCACGGGAGACGAAGGTGTATTTGCCCTCAGCGATGGCTGCGAAAGCATCCATGACGGAAGCAGCAGCGGCAACACCGGCGGGGTCAGCGGAAGGACCGCACAGGACGTAGTAGTTGTAGATGAAGGAGACGCGCTCAGCCTCGAAGCCGTCAACCACACGGGCGAAGCCGTCAGCGATGAAAGCCTCTTCCTGGCTCTTGGAGTGGACCAGGATCAGATCAGCGTTGCCCATCTTGGCGTTGTTGATGGACTTGCCGGTACCGGCGGAGTAAACTTCCACGGTGTAGCCGTACTTGGCCTCGAACTCGGGCAGCAGCTTAGCCAGCAGGCCGGAGTCATTGACGGAGGTGGTGGTGGACAGGCGGATGACCTTGGTCTCTTCGGTAGCAGCCGCGATCTCGCCGGTGTAAACGGGAGCGTCTTCCTTAACGTAGAACAGGTTGGAGCCGTACTCAGCAACACCGTAAGCGCCAGCCATGTCCAGAGCCTCCTGGGAAACCAGCCACTGCAGCAGGGCGGATGCACCGGCAGTGTTCACAGCAACGTCAGCAACGGCATTGCCGTCAGCGTCCACGAAGGGAGCCTCGGGGTTGACCGCGATGACGGAGTAGGTGTTCAGCATCTTGTCGTCAGCTTCCTTCAGGATGCAGGTATCGACAACCAGAGCAGCCTCAGTCTCGGGGGCTTCGGTCTCGGGAGCGGGAGCTTCGGTAGTGGCAGGAGCCTCAGTGGGAGCCTGGGTCTCGGCGGGCTTGGATGCGCCGCAGGCTGCCAGGCCCAGCATCATGGTGAGCACCAGCAGCAGGGAAATGAGCTTCTTCATTTTTGTTCCTCCTAGAAAAAATTGGTATTCTTTATGTTTACCGTATCCAAACGGGAAACAGCAAAACAAAAAGGCAATCCAGTTTCCTAAAACTGAATTGCCCAGACGGTCGGCTGAAAGAACTTCCACATTCCATCGCGGTACTCCGCTCTTATCCGTCAGTCATGTGAAATCAGTAGTATATTATCAAAATAATCCGAACTTGTCAAGGCAATAAAAAACGAACCTCCCAAAGCAAAAAGGGCGCAATAACTGCGTGTTCTTTTTTGCTTTTGGAAAGAGGCTCGTCCACCGCTTCACAAAACGCTATGTACCCTGTTGGTCCGGGGCTTTTCGTTCTTACCCGGTAAGTATATCACAGAAAAATGGCAATTTCAATAGTTTTGCATCTTTCTTTTTGCTGTTATTTGCGCTATGATATACAAGAGGTGATCGATATGACAAAAGAAGAAACCTGGAGCATCTCCATCCAGCGGGCCAGAGCCTTTTTTCGGGAACAGGAAGATGTGACGGAAGAAACTGCCAATATCTATACCTTTGGTTCCTGCCGCATTACGTTGACAGAGCTGAAGCCAAAGGGCATGGGTGTCTGGGCCGCCAAGCGCATCCAGGTGCGCATGGAGGGCGAAGAAGCTGATGTCGAGAATATTTATCACCGCTATTTCATCCAGTTTCTCTCAACAGGAGGCTAAGCGGGCAATGTCCGCTGATAATGCGTGTTTGGTGTGATGCGAATTGTTACTTCCCAAACCCGCCCGATAACGCTGCATATCCCATTTTGGAGGTTATACATTATGAAGAAAACACCACCTTCCATCGATGCCTGGCTCCGGGAAGCCAAGGCCCACGAAACCGCGCCCTTGTGCGGAATGTATCTGACCCACAACGGCACCGTCCGCCAGACTGCCAAGGCAAAGGTCCGCTATGGCGCGGAGGATACCAAAGAAGTTACCGGGATGCTGTTCTCCTATGACCGTGAGAAGGTAGATTCCGTCATTGCCGACACTTACAAACTGGACGGCATCTATTACATCAAAGTCTGGCTGAATGAAGGCCAGCTCACTATGGGTGACGACATCATGTATGTCCTCATCGGCGGCGATATCCGCCCCCGGGTGGTGGATGCCCTGAACTATCTGGTGGGCCGCATCAAAAATGAATGCGTTGTAGAAACGGAGCTGAACTGAGTATGGACCTCTGGGAAAAATGCGTAGATTTCCACGGCCACCGCTGCGGCGGCCTGCGGATCGGCTATGCAGCGGCGCAGTACGCCATGAAGCTGCTGAATATCAGTTTTTCCGACAACGAACAGGTGGTATGCATTTCTGAAAATGATGCCTGCGGTGTAGATGCCATCCAGGTGATGCTGGGCTGCAGCATCGGCAAAGGAAATCTGCTGTTCCATATGACGGGCAAGCAGGCCTTCTCCTTCTACAACCGGGTAAGCGGCCAATCCGTCCGGCTGGTGCTGAAACCCAAACCTCTGAACATGACCCCGGAAGAATCCCAGGGCTATTACTTTGACAGAAGCTGCGAAGATCTTTTCGATGTTATGGCCACCCGCATCCCCCTCCCTACCCCAGCCAAAATCTTTGACAGCTACAACTGTGAATGCTGCGGTGAAAAAACAGGCGCCAACTGGATACGAATCGCCGGTGGAAAGAAGCTTTGTCTGGACTGCTATGAAAGTTACGACCGGTTTAATGTGTAAAGGTTCATAAAATGAAAACATTATATGTTAGTGATCTGGATGGGACCTTGCTTAGAAGCGATGAACGGACATCGGATCTCACCAACCGGATCATCAACGGTCTTGTGGAGCGTGGGCTGATTTTTTCCTATGCGACCGCCCGTTCCTATCAAACCTCCCACAAGGTCACCAGCGGATTGAATGCCGGTTTTCCTCTGATTGTCTACAACGGCGCAATGGTCATGGATAATAAAAGCGGCCAATTTCTGATCAAAAACTTTTTTGGCAGTGAAATTCTTCAGGTCGTTGAAGACCTGATCCAGAACCGTATTTTCCCCATCGTATACGCCTTTATCGATGGTGTTGAAAAATTTTCCTATATTCCCGAAAAATGCTCCGCCGAAACGCGGTTATTTCTTGACAGCAGAAAAAATGACAGGCGGGATAATCCTGTTTCTTCCCAAAAAGGTTTGACCAGCGGAGAAATCTTTTACATCACCTGCATTGATTCCAGGGAAAAGCTGGAGCCATTTTACCGCAAGTATGCTGATACTTATCACTGCATCTTTCAGGAAGATATTTACACCAAGCACCAGTGGCTTGAGATCATGCCGAAAGCCGCATCAAAAGCCAGTGCCATCCGGCAGTTGAAAGCGTATTTGGGCTGTCAGAAAGTCATTGTTTTTGGTGATGGAAAAAATGACATCGATATGTTTGAGATCGCAGATGAAGCCTACGCTGTTTCCAATGCCGTCGGGGAACTCAAGCAGATCGCAACCAAGGTGATCGGCAGCAATAACGAAGACGCTGTCGCAAAATGGCTTCGTGAATTTGCAGAACTCGCCCTTTGATTCCCGCATTCGATAGCAAAACCGACCTATGATCATAGGTCGGTTTCTCTATTTCTGAAACTTATTTTGCGCAATCCGCACTGCCTTCGCTATACAGCATGTCCAGGCCATGGGCCACGGGATCGATGACGGCCAGGATATTCTCCTGGCTGGCTTTCTTGCTGCCGGGAAGGGTGATGATCAGGCTGCGCTTGCGAATGCCCGCCACGCTGCGGCTCAGGCAGCCCTTGGGAGTGATCCGCATGGACTCTGCCCGCATGGCCTCCGGGATACCGGGGGTGGGGCGCTCGATGATATCCATGGCAGCCTCCGGGGTGATATCTCTTGGAGAGAAGCCGGTACCGCCGGTGGTCAGCACCAAAGCAATGCCCAGCTCGTCGGCGCACTTGACCAGCTCTTCCCGAATCATGTCCCGTTCATCGGGAATGATGGAGGTATAGGTCACATCAAAGCCCTTGTTTTTTAAAATCTCCACCAGATTGGGGCCGCTGGTGTCTACCCGCTCGCCGCGGTAGCCCTTGTCGCTGATGGTGATCACTGCTGCTGTATACATAGAATATCCTCCGAAAAATTTCTGTAGGGCGGCTTGCCCTCAAGCCGCCGTTTCTGCAGATTTCCTGTTTTGCGGCGGGCTGAGGGCAGCCCGCCCTACATATTGTTATTCTTCCCGGAAATAATCCCCGTGAACACCGCCGGTCTTGCTGAGCAGGCGGATGTCCGTGATGACCATATCCTTCTGGACGGCCTTGCACATATCGTAGACCGTCAGTGCGGCCGTGGAAACAGCGGTCAATGCTTCCATCTCCACACCGGTCCGTCCGTCACAGGAAACGGAGGCTTTGATCTCCACAGACTTTCTGGATTCGTCCAGCGAAAGCTCCAGATTGATGCCGTCCATTAAAATAGGATGGCACATGGGGATAATATCCGGGGTGCGTTTGGCCCCCATGACACCGGCGATTTGGGCCACGGTGAGCACATCACCCTTCTTCATACCGCCGGACTGGATCAGGGCAAAGGTTTTCTCATTGACCAAAACACGGCCTGCCGCCACAGCCACACGCTGGGAAATGGGCTTCTCGCCTACATCCACCATTTTGGCCCGGCCCTGTTCATTAAAATGGGTAAAGTCCGACATACGTCATCCTCCGATTTCATTCATGTTTCTGCCGGCCTGAGAGCGGTGCAGCGCATCCAGATCTCCGTGCCAGGCTGGCTTATTCCAGATAGCCTTTTCAAAGACTGCCTTCATTCCTTCCCGGTCCAATCCCTTGATGGAATACTCGTCCGGTGCATGCAGGCAAGGCTTCAGCTTCCCATCGGCGGTCAGTCGCAGGCGGTTGCATTCTCCGCAGAAATGGGCGCTGATGGGACTGATCAGACCGATGTTGCCTTTTGCACCGGGCAGACGATAGAGCTTGGCAACGCCGCCGTCATGTTCAACGGGTACTGCCTGGGGCAGCTTTTGAAGCACTGCGGAATAAGGAAGATAGGCATCCTCGCCGAATTCATCGTGATCCTGAATGGGCATCAGCTCAATAAAGCGCATATCCACAGGATAGTCCATAGTCAGGTTTGCCAGTGCCCCGATCTCATTATCATTGAAGCCGCCGATCAAAACCGCATTGATCTTGACTTTATCAAATCCCGCTTCCAGGGCAGCCTCCAGACCAGCCTTAAACTGCTCCAGCTTGCCGATACGGGTAATGTAAGCATATTTCTCCGGATCCAATGTGTCAAGGCTCAAATTCACCCGGTTGACACCTGCCTGACGAAGTTCCTTGCCCAGAGCAGGCAGCAGGATGCCGTTGGTGGTGAGGCAGACCTCTTCGATGCCCTCCACCGCCGCAACCCGGCGGCAGATGGATACAATATTCTTTTTTACCAGGGGTTCACCGCCGGTGAGCCGGATCTTGCGGATACCAAGGGAGGCCGCCACTTCCACAGCGGTGACCACCTCGTCCTCATTCATCATCTCGTGATGGGAGCGCCTGCACACACCCTCTTCGGGCATACAGTACCGGCAGCGCAAGTTACACTTATCCGTAAGGGAGATCCGCAGATAGGTGATATCCCGGCCCAATTTGTCGATCATAAGGCACCTTCCAATTTCTTTATAGCGGTCATGCCCGCCTGTTTCCCTTCGTTCACAACGGCCTCCACCATGGGGTGTACCGTATTGCAGTTTCCGCAGATGTGCAGCCAATCTTGGTTTCCCAAATGGGATGTAAGTTCCCGTTCCGGGATCAGTCCTGCGGCAAT
The DNA here is from genome assembly GCA_017505505.1 of Oscillospiraceae bacterium. The sequence goes on from JAFVPA010000012.1 coordinate 44,264, forward strand.
GAGCAGTGTTTTGCAGGGTAGATATTCGCCGTTTTCTGTTACACATCCGGTAATGTGGGGATATCCCTGAATCTCCCGGATGGTATCACAGCAAAGAAGCCGGATCGGATAATCTTCCAGGCAGTGCTGGTTTCTTACCATGCCGCCGCACTGACTTTTTTTCTCCACCATGGTCACGGACAGTCCGCTCTGCGCCAGCTGTCGCGCCATGATAAGTCCCAAATCACCGCTGCCCAGGATCACCACAGGTCCCTCCGGAGTGATACCATGCAGATTCATCATTTCCTGCATCTGTCCGGCGGTAAAAATCCCCTTAGGCCGGGTACCGCCAATAGGCAGTGCGCCCATGGGAATCTCCCGGCAGCCCGTGGCAAGGATCAGTTGAGAAAACCGGATAATTTTCCGTCCAAATTCCTTACCGGAAAGCAGAGCGGTTCTGTTGTCCGAAACTGACAGCACCGTGGTATTCAGCGCAACGGTGATTTCTTCGGGGAAGTCCTGTAATAGATCCGCGGCGTATTGGATGCCGCTTTTGTTTTTGCCAAAGCCAAAGTGGGTGCATTGCAGCAGAACACCGCCCAGGGCAGGTTTGCTGTCCACCAGCAGCACCCTTGCGCCTCTTACCGCCTTTGCCGCAGCAATGCCTGCCGCACCGCCGCCAATGATCAGAATATCATAATGCTCCATCATGGTATTCCTCCAGCAGCTTCTCAATTTTTAAGGAACAGCGGCTTCCCTGGCAGCGGCCCATTCCACTGCCAACGCGGCGTTTCACACCGTCCACAGTGACTGCACCCCGGCGGATGGCTTCGATGATCTCCGCTCTCGTGACCTGCTCACATTGACAGATGATATCATTATCTTTTTCCGTAATTATTCTGCGTTTTGGAGAAAAATCGGGATTTTTCTTTGCGTTGAGAAAAGCTGCTGCTTCTTGGGCCAGGTGAAGTCCCAGCTCATTGGCGCAGGTGAGGCCTGGTGTCTTAATGCCGATGAGGCTGTAAAACCCCGGAGCAGGATTTTCGATACAGAAATCGTGGACGCTTTCTCCACTTTCCTTGTAGGGATTGGGACGGACCGCGCCGAAGGAACGGATGACCTTCGTCAGGTCTGTATCAGGCAGCAGCTGCTTTGCGTCCCGGTGCAGTTCCAGGAGTCCCTCCGCCGTTGTGGCAAAGGGAATGCCTACCGGCTTACGGACACCGCTGACCAGCAGATTTCCTTCCACACAGGGAATGGCGGTGATGCCCTTGCCGCAGCTGTCTGCCTGGTGAAAAATCACACGGGAAGGCTTTTCTGTCAGCTTGTCCAGAACCAGATATTCCGCACCGTCCAGATGTAAGCAAACTGTTGGTGGGAACAGCAGTTCCTGCACCTTATCCGCTGAAAGGCCTGCGCAGTTGATGACCGTTTTGCACTGGACCGTTTCCCGATCAGTCTTTACCGTATACCCTTCCCGGGTTTGCCGTATATCCAGAACTTCTGTCCGGAGCATCGCTTCCGCGCCATTTTGCAGGGCGTTTTCATATGCGGCGATGCCCAACTGCCAGGGGTTAACCGTTCCGGTGCTGGGGGCATATAAGGCTGCCGCAACACCGGGTTTCAGCATCGGCTCCATGCCTTCCGCCTCTCTCCCGGTCAGCAGCTGCAGTCCCGGCACACCGCTTTGTTTCCCGTTTTGCAGTTTCTTTTTCAGTTTGGAAACCGCCCCTTCATCATAGGTCACCAGCAGGGAGCCGCAACGGGAGAAGGGCACTTCCAATTCTTCACACAGGGCCTCCATATTGGCATTTCCCCGGACCGTCATTTCTGCCTTCAGGCTTCCGGGCTTATTATCGTAGCCTGCATATACGATGGCGGAATTGGCCCGGGTGATGCCCTTGCAGACATCCTCTTCCTTTTCGATCAGGACCGTGGAGATATTCCACCGCCGTAAGTTCCGGGCCACAAAGCAACCCAAAATTCCGCCGCCGATGACAACGGCATCGTACTGCTTCATATCAGTCCAACAGAATGATCTCGCCGGGGTTTTCGACAGTATATCCGCCCAGGGAGAGGATCTTTTCCTTGAAGGCTTCGCTCTTTAAGGTGGCCAGCAGCTGCTGCACCATGGGGGTCTCCCAGGCGTGGTCGGGAATGATCAGATCGTATTCCTCAATGCAGATGGGGATAAAGTCCAGATCATACAGCTTGGCCGCAGAATAGATACCCATGCCTGCATCGGCACTGCCGCTGACGATCTGAGCCGCCACGGAGGTGTGGGTCAGTTCCTCCCGGTCGTAGCCGTAGATGGAATCGGTATTCAAGTTTTCCTGCTTACACAGGTAGTCGGTCAAAATTCTTGTTCCGGAGCCCTTCTGGCGGTTGACGTAGCGGACACCTTCCCGGGCAATGTCGGAGAACTTCTGAATGTTCAGAGGATTGCCCTTGGCAACCATCATACCCTGCTGGCGGCCCACGCAGCGGATCAGCCGTACGCCGCCCTTGGGGAAATATTTCCTGATAAAGGCCAGATTGTATTGGCCTGTAGCCGTATCCAGCAGGTGACAGCCCGCCGCATGGGCTTCACCCCGGCGGATGGCCATAATACCGCCCATAGAACCAACATGGGCAGAACTCATATAAACGTCACCGTTTTCCACATGCATCATGTCAGCCAGTTCATCCAGCAGAGGATCGTGGCTGCCAATGACCACCAGGGTATTTTCCAGCTTATTGACGGGGCTTAACAGGCGCACATTCACTTCACTGCCTGCTTCGTAGCCTTCCAGCCCTTGAGGCACTTCCAGAATACCGTCCGCCTTCATGAAGGAGGAAACCACACCGCTGCCCCGGCTTAAAGGAGAGGCCATCAGCTTTTCGCCCACGTAACCCATGCGGACACGGACAAACTCTTCGTATTTCAGGCCCGATACCACAGGACGGGTCAGGACCGCTTTGGCATACTGGGGCTGAACGGCAGGCACCTTCAGCCAGTGATCGATCAGGGGCTTCAGCAGCTGTTCAATAACGATGATGCCGGATACGGGATAACCGGGCACGCCCAGAATGGGCGTTGCGCCCTGGCAGCCCAGGATGGCAGGCTTGCCGGGCTTCATAGCAATGCCGTGGTAGAGCACCTCACCCAGTTCCCGGATGACCCGGGCGGAGAAGTCCTCCCGGCCTGCGGAGGAACCGGCGTTCAGGATAACCATATCACATTCTTCCGCAGCCTTGGCAACCATGGCTTTGATCTGGTCAAATTTATCGGGAACGATGGGATATACCTTTGCCTCCGCACCCCAAGCTTTCACCATGGCAGAGAAAATGGAACCGTTGAATTCCAGAATGTCACCGGGCTTGGGATCGGTACAGGGAGGGATGATCTCGTCGCCGGTGGGGATGATACCCACCACGGGCTTACGGATCACTTCAATCTCCAGCACGCCGCCGGCAATCATGGCACCGATAGCGGCAGGCGCCACGGTCATGTGGGAAGGCAGGATCATTTCGCCCGCACAGATATCCTCACCAATCTGCCGGATGTGCTGCCAGGGAGCGGCGGCAGCGTGGATGGTGATGGTGCCGTCCTCATTTTTTACGATATCCTCCACCATGATGACAGCATCGCAGCCCTCAGGGATGGGGTCTCCGGTGTCCAGCACGATGAACTGATCGGGATTCAATGTGATGGGGGTGGTCTCCGTTGCACCAAAGGTATCCTTGGCATTCACGGCCACGCCGTCCATGGCGCTGGCCGCATAATGGGGGGCGCAGATGTGCGCGTAGACCGCGTGGGCCGTCACCCGGCCGCAGGCATCCCAAACGGGAATAACTTCGGTCTTTGCACCATAGCCATGGCCTTCCAGCAGTTTTATGTAATCTTCTCTTGCCTTGGCAAGGGGAATGTTGGTCAAATATTCAAATCCCATGCTCTTTACACTCCTTGAGAAACAGTCACTTGAATTTCAGCATTCTTGGGAAGACCCTCGCAGTCCCGGTCAATGCAGAAGTAGCCGTCGGCACCGGCCAGAGTTGTGATCAGACCGGACTTCCCCCGGATGGGGTATGCATACAGTTCACCGTCCCGGCGCTCTAAGCGGCAGCACTGGTATTGGGCACGACCATGGTTGGCACCGATGCTCTCGGTGACCTTGGCGGTGGTGGTATAGGTTTCCTGCTTTCTGCCGGAAAGAACACTCAGCAGAGGCAGAACGAACAGCTTCGTGATGAAGTAAGCCGCCACAGGATGTCCGGGCAGGCCAACCAGAGGCTTGACACCCGCCTTGCCCAGAATGGTGGGCTTGCCTGGCTTGATGGCGATACCATGGAGCAAAAGAGAACCCATGGATTCGATGATCCGGCAAGCCGCATCCTTGACACCCACGCTGCTGCCGCCGGAAAGCAGAACCGCATCACATTCAGAAACCGCCTTAGTCACTTTCTCAGACAGCAGGGCTTCGTTGTCGATGACGATACCGTAATTGATGACGGTCACACCAAAGGCTCCCAGCATGGCTTCCAGCATGGGGCCGTTGACATTGCGCACCTGTCCGGGACCGGGGGCCACTTCCGGAGGAACCAGCTCATCTCCGGTGGAAATGACACCAACGGTCAGCTTTCTGCGGACCGGAACCTGTACCTGTCCGATAGCAGCCAATGCCCCGATATCCTGAGAGGACAGGACTCTTCCCTTCTGTAAGATCACCTTGCCGGGATACACATCATCGCCCCGGAAGATCATGTTCTGTCCGGGAGCAGCGGACTTGGAGATACCGATGGTGCCGTCGCCGTAGTCTTCGGTATACTCCACCATGACCACACTGTCGGCCCCCTTGGGTACAGCACCGCCGGTAGGAACCGCCACGCATTCCTCCGGATTCAGCTGAAACTCTGCCCCCTCGCCCATGAACACCTCCCCCTGCAAAGGGAGGATCGCAGGAATGGCATCAGTGCAGCCGAAGGTATCCCGGGCCCGGACGGCATAGCCATCCACGGTGGAGCGGTCAAAATCGGGAACATATTCCGTGGCTGCAATATCCTCCGCCAGAACACGGCCCATGGCAGCAGACAAGGAAACCAGTTCTACGCCTGCAACTGCTTCAAATTCACGCTCGATCAAAGCCAGAACTTCTTCCGGCGTTTTTACATGTAACATCTTACACCTCAGTAATTATTTTTCCTAAATCCCGGTAATCATTGCCTGAGAAATGGGCAATTTCCTTGCGGAACGCAGGATTGTTCAACACCTTCAGCAGTTTCTGTACCGCCTCGGTTTCCAACATTTCTTTCTTGATCACAAAGTCGAACCGCTCTTCCAGTAACGGAATAAAGTCCAGGTTCTCGATCTGCCGGGAGATACGTTCCGTTCCAATGGCCAGGTCTGCTTCCCCCGCAGCAATGGCTGCCGCCATGGTCAGGTGAGATTTCATGATTCTATCATAGCCCTTGACTTTAGAGGCGGGAATCCCCAGCCGTTTCAGTTGGGTATCCATCAGGATCCGGGCGCTGGAACCTGTGCGGCGGTTGAGCACCGAGATATCCTCCCGTCCCAGATCCGACCAGCCCTTGATTCCTTTGGGATTTCCCTTCTGCACATAAAAGCCCTGGGTGCGGTAACTGACATTTACCAGCACAGCCGGAACACCGGGCATCAGGCTGCGGACATAGGACGTATTATAATCAAAGCCGTCAAAGAGATGGCAGGCTGCCACCTGGATGTTGTCCTGATAAAGCGATAAGAGCCCCTCAAAGCTGTTCAGGTACGTCCGGGCCGCATTGACACCCTCCTGCTGCAAGTAATTTGCCAGAATATCCAGAACCACATCCTGGCCGGAAATGATAAGCTCCGGTCCCTCCGTCTTTTCCGGTGTCAGCAGCGTGGAATGGGTATCGATATTTCGCACCGGGCGGGTGGAATGCTCATGCCGGGACCGGGCAATGTAGGCATCCACATCGTCCTGGGTAAAACGAACCTTCCGGCCGATTTTGTAGGAATGGATCTCCCCCTTACGAATGAGATCGTAGATTGTGGATTTGCTGACATGGAGAATATCCGCCACTTCCTGTGTCGACAGGGATTTGTTCTGAGCCATGTGTTCCCCTCCTCTGGCATTCCTTTCTAAAACTTAATTCTTATTATACTCTTTTTCGTGCGGTTCCACAAGACCCGATGCCCCAGGAAGTTTGTTCAAATTCATTCATTTTCATATTATTTCGCGTGGTGTTTTTTCTGTAATCAGAAAACACTTCGTACAAGTTGAGATGGTTTCGTATCGTTTCACGCGGAAATGATTTGGAAGCCTTGCGTGAAATGCATTTTCCAATATAATAAAATTATCCAAAGCATATATAGGAAACAAACCGCGGATATATACAAAACAAACAACTTTTTGGAGGTATATTGGTTATGGCATACGCATACTACGAAAAACTTGCCCGCATCAACCTGACCACCGGAACCATCACTGTTGAGAAGCTGGACACCGATCTGGCTAAGAAGTTCATCGGTGGCCGTGGTCTGGGCACCAAGATCGTCTACGACGAAGGCTGTGCTACCGTTGACCCCCTGGGTCCCGACAACAAGCTGGTCTACATCACCGGTCCTCTGACCGGCGCCGGCGCTCCCTCCTCCGGCCGTTACATGGTCGTCACCAAGTCCCCTCTGACCGGCATGATCGCCTGCTCCAACTCCGGTGGTATCTGGGGTGCCAAGCTGAAGTACGCCGGCTGGGA
>JAFVPA010000003.1 GCA_017505505.1 Oscillospiraceae bacterium
CGAGTCCCTGAAGGTGCACCATGGCCCATTGGTCAAGTGGTTAAGACAGCGGCCTCTCACGCCGTTAACATCGGTTCGAATCCGGTATGGGTCACCAATCCTTTGATGGAAAAGAGTGGTAAAAGCCACGAAATAGTTCGTGTTGATTGTCATGAGGGTCCACCTGTTCCCATCCCGAACACAGAAGTTAAGCTCATGTACGCCGACAATACTTGGCGGGTGACTGCCCGGGAAGATAGGTAACGCGAACACAAAGAGTCAAGCTGCGGCTTGACTCTTTTTTTGTGCAAATGCAGTTGAATTTCGGCTGGCACAGTCCACTGGACTGTGCCAGCCGGGACAATCCTTGGCCTACCCAGGAAGATAGGTAACGTGAGCATAAGCAAACCTCCTACGAATGTAGGAGGTTTTTTCTGTCTGTAACAGTCCACCGGACTGTTACAGACAGCAGGACAATACCTGGCATGCCCAGGAAAGTAGGCAAGGCGAACACAAAGAGTCAAGCTGCGGCTTGACTCTTTTTTTGTGCAAATGCAGTTGAATTCCGGCTGGCACAGTCCACTGGACTGGTGCCTACGCCGGGTCAATACCTGGCCTACCCAGGAAGATAGGTAACGCGAACACAGAACGCCACCAGAAAGGGTGGAGTTTTTTATTGACGAAAAGTGGCCACTGGACACTTTTTAACGAATACACTGACCATTTCTGTAATAAATTCCGCCGCCGGAATTATCCGGCGGCGGTTTGTGCGTTCATTATTTCTTATCCTCATTTTTTGCTGCCTTTTTCTTGGCATTGATCTTTCTGATGCGCTTGACCAGCAGTAGAATGACCAGCGCCAGAATACCGAAGACTACCAGATAGGGGGAGCTGGTGACCAGCCAGACGATGAAGTCTACGAAGCCTTCTCCCAGGCCTTCCAGAGAGTCGGAGAAACCTTCCGTGATGCGCTCCCAGAAAGTGGGTTCTTCCACGGGTGTGTATTCCTGGACTTCCTCGATGAACAGGTAGATGGTGGCATAGTCGATCTGGTTGTCGTAAAGACGCAGCTGGGAGGCGTAGTTTTCCAGCTCATAGCGGACATCCGTCAGCCGGGCTTCGATCTCCAGCAGATCTTCCATGGTTTCGGCCTGTTCCAGCAGCTCCAGAAGACGGGCCTGCTCGGTTTCCAGAGCGGTGACCCGGCTGGAGGTGGCCACGTATTTCAGGGTGATGTCCTCCCGGTTCAGGTTCTGGGAGACCACATTGGCGGAGTCCTGGACCTCCTGGGTGAACTCCGTCACCTTCTCATCGGGGATACGGACGGTGAGGTTTGCGTTGCGGTAGCGGCGGGAGGAATAGGTGCTGCCGTTGTGGATGTTCTGGTCCTCCACATAGCCGCCCAGAGCGTTGATCTTTTTGTCCAGCCCTTCCATCAGGGCATCCAGATCATCGGTTTCCACATTCATGTCGATGGTGATGATCCACTTGCGGCCTTCCGGCAGAGAGGTGGAGCCGGATTCCGAAGCACCGCTGAGACCGTTGGCCGCCATGGTTTCGGCCACGGAGTAGTCCACGGCGGCGGCTTCCTCCATGGGCGCGGCTTTGGGAGCTGCTGCGGTCATTCTGGCAGCGCTGTTGGAAGAACCACCACAGCCGGTGAGGATGGTGCCCAGCATCAGCAGGGCCAGGAGCAGGGACAATAGTTGTTTCTTTTTCATTTTGGTCTAACCTCCTTCTATTTCTATATCTCGACAAATTTAGAGAATGGTTGCAAAACTTGAAATAAATTATTGAAAAGAAATAGCGCTGTAGGGGCGATTCATGAATCGTCCAGTATGCTATTTTGAGTATACCACCCAATTCCTTCCAACGCAAGTGAACATTGTGTAAACCGCATAAAAAGGGGGTTGCACTGACTGCCTCTTTTCGGTATAATGGATGTTGCAAATGGAGGGAGATAGAGATATGGCAAAGCTTTATTTTAAATACGGTGCTATGGGTTCCAGCAAAACGGCCCAGGCGCTGATCACCAAGTATAATTATGAAGAAAACGATCTGAATGTCTGGCTCATCAAGCCCAGTGCCGACACCCGGGACGGGGCACAGATCCTGCGCAGCCGCATTGGGCTGGAGGCGAGAGTGGAGGTCATTTCCCCGGAGACGGATATTTATGCCAGGTTCCTGGGAGGTAAGGCCCGCCGCAGCGATGTGATCATTGTGGATGAGTGCCAGTTCATGACGGAGAAGCAGATCGACCAGCTGCGGGCCATCGTGGATGAGCATAACATTCCCGTCATGTGCTTCGGTCTGCGGACGGATTTCCAGACCCGTCTTTTCCCCGGCAGCCGCCGGCTTATGGAGGTGGCCGACACCATTCAGGAGATCAAGACCATCTGCGACTGCGGAGCCAAGGCTACGGTCAATGCAAGAATCGACGGTACCGGGCACATTATTACCGAGGGGGCCCAGGTGGTGCTGGGAGGGAACGACAGCTACATTGCCATGTGCCACAAGTGCTATATCCGGGGAATCCGGGAGAATAAAGTCATCAAACTGCACGGTCAAAGTTAAAGCAGAAAAAATAGTAGGGCGGCTTGCCCTCAAGCCGCCGCTGATGCGAAGCATCAGATCCACGCAAAGGCATCCAGCGGATGCACGGCGGCTTGAGGGCAAGCCGCCTTACAATCACTTAATAAGGAGATCAAATTATGGAACTGAAAGATATCCTCGCCAAGTGCGACCATACCCTGCTGGGCCAGACGGCTACCTGGGCGGAGATCAAGGCCATCTGTGACGACGGCATGAAGTATAAGACGGCCTCTGTCTGCATCCCCGCTTCCTATGTGAAGCAGGCCAAGGACTATGTTGGCGAAAAATTGGCCATCTGCACCGTCATCGGTTTCCCCAACGGTTATGCCACCACCGCCGCCAAGTGTTTCATGGCCTCCGATGCCGTGGACAATGGTGCTGACGAAGTGGATATGGTTATCAACATCGGCTGGGCCAAGGACGGCAAGTGGGACGAGATTACCGCAGAAATCGCCGCCATCAAGACCGCCTGCAAGTGCCGTATTCTGAAGGTCATCATTGAGACATGCCTGCTGACGGATGACGAGAAGATTGCCCTGTGCAAGTGCGTCTCTGATTCCGGTGCGGATTATATCAAGACCTCCACCGGTTTTAGCAAGGCCGGCGCAACCTTCGCCGATGTGGAGCTGTTTGCCAAGCATGTTGCCCCCCATGTGAAGATCAAAGCCGCCGGCGGCATCTCTTCTCTGGAGGATGCCGAGAAGTTCATCGCCCTGGGCGCCGACCGCCTGGGCACCAGCCGCATCGTCAAGATCGCCAAGGGCCTGGCTGACGACGGCACTTATTAAAATGTAAAATTGAAAATGGAAAGTTGAAAATTATGGTATGCGCAAAGCGCATAAATTAAAATAATCCCGCAGGGATACCGCAATTTTCCATTTTCAATTCTCAATTTTCAATTATAAATCTGGAGGATTTATCTATGTCTGACTTCGCTGTAACTCCCCACATCAATGTTGCTGATCCTATCGGCTTTGGCAAGACGGTTCTGATGCCCGGTGATCCTCTGCGGGCCAAGTTTATTGCGGAAAATTTCCTGGAAAATCCTGTGCTGGTGAACAATGTCCGCGGCGTTCAGGGACATACGGGCTATTATAAGGGCGTGAAGGTTTCCGTCATGGCTTCCGGCATGGGTATGCCTGCTATCGGTATCTATTCCCACGAGCTGTTCAATTTCTTCGGTGTGGAGAACATCATCCGTGTTGGCTCCGCCGGTTCCATTCAGCCCCACATCAATCTGTACGATCTGGTCATCGCCCAGGGTGCCTGCACCGATTCCAACTGGTATAAGCAGTTCCACCTGCCCGGCCAGTTTGCGCCCATTGCGGACTATACCCTGCTGAGCGAGGCCGTCAAGGCCGCCGAGACCCACGGTGCTACCTACCATGTGGGCAACGTCAACTCTTCCGACGTATTCTATGGCGATCATGTGGATGTTCCCGAGGGCCTGGACAGCGTCTACGGTCTGAAGAAGATGGGTGTCATGGCGTTGGAAATGGAAGCCGCCGCCCTGTATATGAATGCCGCCCGCTACGGCAAGCGGGGCCTGTGCATCTGCACCATCTCTGACCATGTCCTGAAGGGCGTGGAGACCACCGCCGAGGAACGCCAGAACTCCTTCACCCAGATGATGAAGGTGGCTCTGGACGTGGCTGTGGCCATGGAGAATAAGTAACTGTATGAAATATGCCTTGGCCCCCTCTTTGAGGGGGCTGGCACGGCGCAAGCCGTGACTGGGGGAGTGTCGTTGTGTGAATGAGACACTCCCTCCGTCTCGCCTATGGCGAGCCACCTCCCTCAGAGAGGGAGGCGAGGGCACCCGTTGAATGAGGTGAACAAAATGAAACGCATCTTTTTATTCGTTCTGGATTCCTGCGGCATCGGGGCCATGCCGGATTCTGAGAAATTCGGGGATATCGGTGTCAACACCCTGAAATCCTGTACCACTTCTGAAAAACTCCGCATCCCCACCATGCTGGCTGCGGGTTTGGGCAATATCGACGGAATCGACTACTTGCCCAAAACCGATGCCCCTACCGGGGCGGTGGCCCGGCTGACGGAAGCCTCCATGGGTAAGGATACCACCATTGGCCACTGGGAGATCTCCGGTTTGATCTCTCCCGAGCCGCTGCCCACTTATCCCGAGGGATTCCCCCGAGAGGTGCTGGATGCTTTTGAGGAAGCCACCGGCCGGGGCTGCCTGTGTAACCTGCCCTATTCCGGCACCGATGTGATCCGGGATTACGGCCAGCAGCATCTGGACACGGGAAAGTGGATCGTTTACACCTCTGCCGACTCCGTTTTCCAGGTGGCGGCCCATGAGGAGCTGGTCCCCCTGGAAGAACTGTATGATGCCTGCCACAAAGCCCGGAATATCCTCCGGGGCAAGCATGGCGTGGGCCGTGTCATTGCCCGTCCCTTTGTTGGCGACAGCGCAAACGGCTTCAAGCGTACCTCCAACCGCCATGACTACTCTCTGGAGCCTCCCGCAGGCACCATGCTGGATGCCATCAAGGCCGCCGGTCTGGACTCCATCGCCGTGGGTAAGATCCACGACATTTTCGCAGGCTACGGCGATACCGAATATGTCTACAATAAGTCCAACTCCAACGGCATGGAGCACGCGGCCAATTACGCGGCGAAAGACTTCCACGGCCTGTGCTTCGTGAATCTGGTGGACTTCGATATGCTCTACGGCCACCGCCGGGATATTGACGGCTATGCTGCCGCCCTGACGGAGTTCGATAACTGGCTGGGGGCCTTCCTGCCCACCCTGGGCGACGAGGATCTGGTGATGGTCACCGCCGACCACGGCTGTGACCCGGCCTACACAGCCACCACCGACCATACCCGGGAGTACGTCCCCCTGCTGATCCTGGGTAAGAAGGTCAAGCCCGTGAACCTGGGCACCCGGACGACCTTTGCCGATATTGCAGCCACCGTCACAGAACTGCTGGGTGTGGAGTACGAGACCGTGGGCCGCAGTTTTGCGGCAGAGATCCTATAAGGATCTGTAGGGGAGGGGCAGTGCCCCTCCCGTGCGGTATCGATATTGACGCGGAAGACCGGATGGGAGATCTGCGGATTTTACGCTCCGGTGGTTCGCTGTTTTTTGTAAGACTGCGGGAGGGGCACTGCCCCTCCCCTACGAAGAACGTTAATGATATGGAGGAAACGCTATGACTCCCGAAAAACTGATCGAACTGGCGAAGGAAGCCATGCAGCATGCCTACGTGCCCTATTCCGGCTATAAAGTGGGGGCCGCCCTGCTGTGCGCGGACGGTACGGTGTATCAGGGCTGCAACATCGAAAACGCGGCCTACGGTCCCACAAACTGTGCCGAGCGGACGGCCTTTTTCAAGGCGGTCTATGACGGCCACCGGGATTTCACCGCCATTGCCGTCTGCGGAGGCAAGGATGGCATTATTACCGGGGCTTTCCCGCCCTGCGGTGTCTGCCGCCAGGTCATGCGGGAATTCTGCGGCGATGACTTCATCATTTACATGGTGGATAAGGACGGCTATGAGGCCCGGACCCTGGCGGAGATCCTGCCCTTCAGCTTTTCCGCTGGCGAACATATGAACTGACACTGCGGACACTTTTGCCAATAAACGGGAAAAATTCAGGAAACCTTTCAGAAGGTGTTGATTTTTTTGGAAAAGTGTGCGACAATAATCCCGGTATGCGAATTACCGCAACATAAAATTTTTTGGAGGAATGAAACATGAAGAAGATTCTGGCTCTGCTGCTGGTTCTGTGCATGGCTCTGTCCCTGGTTGCTTGCGGCGGCAAGACCGAGGAGAAGGCTTCCACTGCTGAGTACAAGGTCGCTATGGTCACCGACTACGGCGATATCACCGACCAGTCTTTCAACCAGACCACCTGGGAAGCTGTCATCGCTTTCGGTGAGGCCAACGGCGTGGAGTACAAGTACTACAAGCCCACCACCAACGATACCGCCGGCCGTGTTGCTTCCGTGGAACTGGCCATCGCTGAGGGCTACAACGTCATCGTTATGCCCGGCTACGCTTTCGGCGGCACCATCGCTGAGGTTTCCGGCAACTACCCCGAGATCAAGTTCGTCGCTCTGGACGTTGCTGCCGGCGACCTGCTGGAGACCGCTGTCGCTCTGAAGGGCGAGCAGTATGACTACAACCCCGACAACTGGAACCTGACTGACTACGTCCACATGGACAACGTCTACTGCGCTATCTACCAGGAAGAGCTGTCCGGCTACATGGCCGGCTACGCTGCTGTCAAGCTGGGCTTCACCAAGCTGGGCTTCCTGGGCGGCATGGCTGTTCCCGCTGTTATGCGTTTCGGCTACGGCTACGTGCAGGGCGTTGA
>JAFVPA010000013.1 GCA_017505505.1 Oscillospiraceae bacterium
AGCGGCACCGATGACCAGGTTGTAGGTGCCGTCCTCGCTGAGCTTGAGGGTGGCGGAGCCAACGTCCACATTGGAGATACAGCTGCCCTGCATACCCATGGCAACACCGGCAGTTCTGATCTTGCCGTTACCCATGTCACGGACCTTGGAGCGCTCTTCCCAGTTGAACATCTGGCGGCAGTGCTCCATGCAGCGGTCCAGCGCGCAGGCACTGGCAATTTCGTTGTAGTAGGCGGGCATGACCATGCCTTCTTTGACCATGTTTTTATCCCGGATAACGGTAGCATCCATTCCCAGCTTTTCCGCCAGCTCGCTGACCATGGACTCCACCGCGAAGATGCCCTGGGTAGCACCGTAGCCCCGGTAAGCGCCTGCTGCCTGCAGATTGGTGTAGACTACATCATAGTGGAAGCGGTGGGCTTCCAGAGAACCGGTATACAGAGGCAGGGCCTTGTGACCGGTGAGGCCTACGGTGGTAGGGCCGTGCTCACCGTAAGCACCGGTGTTGGACAGGGTATACAGGTCCATGACCCGGATCTTGCCATCGTTCATAGCACCCATCCGCAGGGTGATCTCCATCTCATGCCGGGGAGAACCGGCAATCTGGGATTCCTCCCGGGTATAGGTGATCATTGCCGGGCGGCCGGTTTTCATGGCAACGAAGGCCGGATATACATCGCAGACAGCTGTCTGCTTGGCACCGAAACCGCCGCCGATCCGGGGCTTTTCCACACGGATTTTGCTCTTGGGAATGCCCAGCGCCCGGGAGAGGATACGTCTCGTATGGAAGACGATCTGGGTAGAGGAAATGATATGCAGACGGCCATAGCGGTCGAAGCTGGCATAGCAGGTAAAGGGCTCCATCATGGCCTGATTGTAGGCCTTGGTGTGATAAGTCCGTTCCAGAACGATGTCGCACTCAGCCATGATGCCTTCCACATCGCCATGGATTTCATCGTCACTGGCAACCAGATTCCGCTTGGGGTCGCCGCCCACCTGACAGGGAGGCTCCCAGTCGTCTTCCGGATGAACCAGAATGGAATTGTCCAGAGCAGTACGGAAATCCAGAACCGCTTCCAGAATTTCGTACTTGACCTTGATCAGCTTCATGGCCTTCAGGGCTGCTTTTTCGGTTTCCGCGGCAATGATGGCCACAACGTCACCGGCAAAGCGCACATGGCGGTCAATGATCAGACGGTCATAGGGAGAAGGCTCCGGGAAGGTCTGTCCGGCAATGGCAAAACGGGTCTGAGGCACATCCTCCCAGGTGTAAATGTCTACAACACCGGGGACCTTTTTGGCGGCTGCGGTATTGATGGATTCCACGATGGCATTGGCGTGGGGAGAGCGGAGAATCTTGACCACCAGAGCATCCTTGGGGGTCACATCGTCCGTATAGACAGGCTTGCCCAGCAGAAGCTGCATGGAGTCCTTCTTGCGGACGGATTTGTTGATGGATTTATATTCTTTGTGTTCCATAGCTGCCTCCTTATGCCTTGCGGGAATTCAGGTAGTTACGGATACCCCGGAGCTGTCCGTCATAGCCGGAGCAGCGGCACAGGTTACCTGCCAGGAATGCGCGGATCTCGTCGTCAGTGGGATCGGGATTCTCCCGGAGCAGAGCGATGGTGTTCATTACAAAACCGGGGTTGCAGAAGCCGCACTGGTCAGCGCCCTGGTCAGCGATAAAGCCCACAAAGTCAGCGGCTTCTTCCTGCAGACCTTCCAGGGTGTAGATCTCGTGGCCGTCAGCCCGGACGGCCAGGGTAGAGCAGGACAGGATGGGCTTACCATCCATCAGTACGGTGCACAGGCCGCAGTTGGAGGTATCGCAGCCCCGCTTTACAGACAGGCAGCCCTTATCCCGCAGAAAATCCAGAAGGACGGTATCGGCTTCCACAGAGGCCACGATATTTTTGCCGTTGAGTTTCAGCTTGATTTCCATATCACATACCTCCCAGCTCATTCATAGAACGCTCCACCAGCACTTTGGTCAGATGGGTGCGGTAAGCAGCGCTGCCGCGGATATTGCCCTCAGTGGGCGCATGTTCGGCAACGAAGGAAGCAAAGTCTTCTGCCTGTTCGCTGCGGATCAGGATGGCCCGGGCAGGACGGGCACCGATGGAGGCGCGGTATTCGCCGTTCATACAGGCCACGGCGCAGGCGATCACCGGGAAGTCGGTGCGCTGGTTGCGCATGGAGGTGTAGACGACCTTACAGGGAGTCTTCCTGACAATGAGCCGCACCAGGATGTCATTGTCCTTCTTCATCGCAGCAAACTGCTCCAGAGGGATGATACCGCCTTTGTACAGCTCCACATAGCAGTCCAGAGTCAGGAACACCGTCAGCACATCAGAGAAGCCGAACCGGCCCCAGATGCTGCCGCCTACGGTGGCCATATTCCGGAACTGGACACCAACGATGTCCTTTACCGCATTGGCCACGGCTCCATTGGTGTATGTATTTAAGTTTTTGTGCAGTTCGATATCCCGCAGGGTAGCCATAGCGCCGATGGAGAACTGTTCTTCCGTTTCCTCAATGGTATTCAGGCCCAGGTCACACAGGTCGATGGCGGTATTGATGCTGCCCTTTCCCAACCGCAGCCACAGCATACCGCCAAGAATGCGGTTGCGTTTGTTCTGGTTCAGCTGCCATGCCTCCTCCAGAGACTGGGCGCGAACGTATTTCTGTATGGTTATCATAAGCAAATACTCCTTTTGGTGGGTTTGCATAATTTCTCACATATAGTATAGCAGTCTTGGTTGATTTTGGGAAGCGGATTTGGTACAATAGCGTTATACTTTCGAAAATATAACGCTTTGGAGGTGGCCATGAGGCCTGTTACCAAAATCACATTTACAGATGACAATGGAATCAAGTTTTTTGGCGAAGGACCCTGCCGTCTTCTGCGCTGTGTGGAAAAGACCGGATCCCTCCGCTCTGCAGCCATAGAAATGGAAATGGCTTATTCCAAAGCCAGCAGGCTGCTCAAGCAGGCGGAAAATAATCTGGGTTTTCCGTTGACCACCCGTAACGCAGGTGGAAAGGACGGCGGCGGCAGCAGATTAACGCCCGAGGGAAAACGGTGGCTGGAGCAATACGAAGCCTACCGGGATGCCTGTGTAAAGTTGAATCAGGCGCTGTACAAACAATTCTTTCCCCAGATCGGCTGTGTCATCATGGCTTCCGGCCTGGGAAAACGCTTTGGCGGAAACAAGCTGATGGCGGATTTTCATGGCAGGCCCATGATCCAGATGGCTTTGGACGCAACAGATGGCCTGTTCGCCAAGCGGGTGGTGGTGACCCGGCATGAACAGATTGCGGCCCTTTGCCGGGAACAGCATGTGGATGTTGTCCTGCACGGTTTCCCCAACCGAAACGATACCGTACGTTTGGGACTGGAGGCTTTAGGAGACCTGGATGCCTGTCTGTTTCTTCCCGGAGATCAGCCACTGCTGCGCCGGGAAACGGTAGCGATGCTGCTGGAACGCCGGAAAGAAAAACCGGACAGCATTATCCGCCCGGCCCATGAAGATACGGAAGGCAGCCCGGTATTGTTCCCGGCCTGGGCATTCCCTGAGCTGCTGGATCTTCCGGAGGGAAAAGGCGGCGGAGTTGTTATCAAGAACCACCCCCACGAAGTGTACCGTGTTTCTGTTGCCGATCCCTTTGAACTGGCCGATGCGGACACACCGGAAATGCTGGAAACGCTGAAAGGACTTTGCCGTGATTAAACGATGTAAAAAACTGGTAATTACCTTTTATACCACAACCGCCGCCATGGCGATGGAGAAAATCTGCAAGGAATCCGATGCCGACGGACGGATCATCCCTGTCCCGGGCAGCATTTCCGCTGACTGCGGCCTTGCCTGGTGTGCCAAAAATGAGAGCGAAGATGCGCTGCTGGAGCTGATGATTCAGCATGGAATCACGCCCCAGGGTATCTACCACTGCCTGGTCTGAGGTGATGCCATGATTTATTTTGATAACGCAGCAACCACCATGCGAAAACCGGATTGTGTGGTGCAGGCTGTGGCGGAAGCCATGTGCTCCCTGGGCAATTCCGGCCGCGGTGTCCATAGCGGTGCCCTGAGTGCATCCAGAATCATTTATGAAACCCGTGCAGCATTGGCGCAGCTGTTTGGTGCGGAAAGCCCGGAGCGGATCGCTTTCACGGCCAATTCCACCCAGGCGCTGAACATCGCCATCAAAGGGATCTTACATCCCGGTGATCATGTGATAACCACAGCCTTGGAGCACAACTCTGTTTTGCGCCCTCTGTATGAAATGGAGAATCATGGTGTGGAACTGACAATCCTGCCTGCTGACTCCATGGGCAATATTTGCTATGAAGATTTTGAGAAAGAAATCCGGCCCAATACAACGGCCATTGTCACCACCCATGGTTCCAATCTGACAGGTAATCTTCTGGATATTCAGGAAATCGGCAGTACCGCAAGGAAGCATGGCCTGATCTATATTGTGGATGCATCCCAGACTGCCGGTGTCTTCGATATTGATGTACAGAAGCAGCACATTGATATCCTCTGCTTCACCGGGCACAAGGGGCTCCTGGGCCCCCAGGGGACCGGCGGCATTTACGCCCGGGAGGGCGTGGAGATCACGCCGCTCCTTTCCGGCGGCAGCGGTGTGCAGACCTATCTGCGTTCCCACCCTCCTCAGATGCCCACCGCTTTGGAGGCCGGAACCTTAAACGGGCATGGTATTGCAGGCCTGAGGGCAGCGGTACGCTATCTTCAGAAAACGGGAATTCCTGCTATCCGTGCAAAGGAACAGGCGCTGATGATGGCATTTTATGAGGCTGTTCGGGAGATCTCCGGGATCACCGTCTATGGCGATTTCCGCAGCACAAACCGTTGTGCCATTGTTTCCCTGAACATCCGGGATTATGATTCAGGAGAGGTTAGTGATGTCCTTTCCGAACACTACGGCATTGCCACCCGTCCGGGCGCTCATTGTGCGCCGCTGATGCATAAGGCTTTGGGAACTGTGGAGCAGGGCGCGGTCCGGTTCAGCTTTTCCCATTACAATACAAAAGAAGAAATCAATATCGCGGTTTCCGCATTGCGGGAACTGGCTATGGAGGAATAAACTATGGAAAGAATCATTGATTGTGCTGGGCTGGCTTGTCCTCTGCCTGTGGTCAACGCAAAAAAAGCAGCCGAAGAGCTGAAAGCAGGAGATGTGCTGACCGTTCTGGTAGACAATGAGATTGCCGTCCAGAATCTGACCCGCTTTGCCGAGCACAAGGGCTTCGGTGTTTCCGCGGAAAAGAAAGCGGATAAGGAATACGCCGTAATCATGCAGATTGCAGGAAGCACGGCAGCACCTGCCCAAGAAGAGGAAGCCGCCTGCGTTATGGATTCCCGCAGAAAGGGGATGCTGGTAGTCCTGTCTGCCAATGTGATGGGAACCGGCGATCCCAAGCTGGGCACCAGCCTGATGAAGGCCTTTGTCTTTGCGCTGACCAAGCAGGATCAGCTTCCGGATACCATTCTGTGCTACAATACCGGCGCATACCTGACCTGTGAAGGCGCGGATACCCTGGAAGATCTGAAGCTGCTGGAATCCGAGGGTGTTACCATTCTCACCTGCGGCACCTGCCTGGATTTCTACGGTCTGAAGGAAAAACTGGCCGTCGGCAGCGCGACCAATATGTATGACATCGTGGAGCGGATGGAAAATGCCGCTCAGATCATCAAGCCCTGATGCCATGGAACTTGACGTAAAGCTGACAAAACTGGCAAGCTGTGCCGGCTGCGGCGCCAAAATGGGTGCCGGGACTCTGGCAAAAATGTTGGAGGGCTTCAAAACCCATTCTGATTCCCGCCTGATCGTGGGTTACGACAAGAGTGACGATGCCAGTGTCTATGTTCTGGATGACAATACGGCGCTGATCCAGACTACCGATTTCTTTCCTCCCATCGTGGATGATCCTTACCTTTACGGAAAAATTGCTGCGACCAACGCCCTCAGCGATGTGTATGCCATGGGCGGCGAGCCAAAACTGGCGCTGAATATCCTGTGTGCGGCAGAAGGAATGGCCGAGAGCACCATCCGGGAAATTCTCCGGGGCGGCTATGATGCGGCATACGACGCAGGTGCCATCATTACCGGCGGCCACACCATCCGGGGTGCAGAACCCATCTACGGTCTGGCGGTATCTGGCTTTGTACATCCTCAGAAGGTGCTGACCAATTCCAATGCAAAGCCGGGGGATATGCTGATCCTGACCAAGCCTTTAGGTATCGGCATCATCACCACAGGCGCAAAGGCAGATATGGTGGAAAAAGCTGTGATGGACCGCATCTATGCCCAGATGGCAACTCTGAACAAAGCTGCCCGGGATATTATGGTACAGTATGATGTACACAGCTGCACCGATGTGACCGGTTTTGCCCTCATGGGACACTCCTATGAAATGGCACAGGGCAGCAACTGCACCATTCACATTCAGGTGGACAAGGTGCCCTATCACGCTGAGGCACTGGAACTGGCTTCTATGGGTCTGATTCCTGCCGGTGCTTACCGGAACCGGGAATATGCCCAGGCCGGTGTGGCTGTCCGCAGGGATATTTCTCTTGCTATGGAGGACATTCTCTATGATCCCCAGACCAGCGGCGGTCTGCTGTTTGCCCTCCCCCAGGAGGAAGCGGAAGCCTGCCTGGTCCGGCTGAAACAGACCATTCCCAATGCGGCGATCATTGGCTATGTAACGGAAAAAGAGGATTCCTATATCATTTTGGAGTAAGCTATGAAAAATTTGATCATTGTCCGGGGCGGTGGAGATCTGGCTACCGGCAGCGTTTACAAACTGAAAAAGAGCGGTTTTCCGGTTCTGATCCTGGAAGCGGCGTACCCTTCTGCCATTCGCCGCAACGTGGCTTTTTGTGAAGCTGTTTACCAGGGAACCCAGACCGTGGAGGATATGACCTGCCATCTGGCGCAGTCTTTGGCGCAGGCAGAGGCGTTTCTCATGGAGGGCAAGCTGACTGTTCTGGTTGACCCTATGGGAGAGGCCATTCCCAAGCTGAAGCCTCTGGCTGTGGTGGATGCCATCCTGGCCAAGAAGAATCTGGGAACCAACCGGGATATGGCACCCATTACCGTTGCCCTTGGCCCGGGATTTACCGCCGGGGTCGATGTGGACGCAGTTGTGGAAACCAAGCGCGGCCACAATTTGGGAAAAGTCCTATGGACCGGCAGTGCCGCTGCCAATACCGGAATCCCCGGTGCCATCGCCGGATACAGCAAGGAACGGGTGATCCACTGTCCTGCGAAGGGAATCCTGCGCAATGTAAAACACATTACCGACACGGTTTCCAAAGGGGAGATCATCGCCCTGGTGGAAACGGAAAACGGCACGGTTCCCGTGGAAGCCACCCTGGACGGCATCTTAAGAGGCCTCATCCGGGACGGATACCCAGTCAATGTTGGCTTCAAAATGGCAGATATTGACCCCAGAGCGGAAGAGTATAACAACTGCTTTACCATTTCAGACAAAGCCCGGTGCATTGCCGGAGGTGTTCTGGAAGCAATCCTGCAAAGGAAGGGAGAATTGGGGCTATGATCATTGCCGTTGTAGGTTCCGGCGGAAAAACCACACTGATCAAAAAGCTGGCTTCCCGGTACCGCAGGGAAGGAAAAACCGTTCTGGTAACTACCACCACCCATATGTTCCTTGAGGAGGATACCTTGCTGACCGATGATGCAGATACCATTATTCCGGCCCTAAAAGAGAAAGGCTGCATCATGGCAGGCGTTCCTGATGGCAAAAAAATCAAAGCACTTTCCAAAGAAACGTTTGATGAGGCCTGTCTCCACGCAGATGTAGTGCTGGTGGAAGCGGATGGGTCCAAATGCCTGCCGCTGAAATACCCCAATGCCACGGAACCGGTGATCCCGAATAATACCGATGAGATCATTGTCGTCTGCGGGCTCAATGCCATCGGGCAGAAAGCACAGGATGTCTGTCACCGTCTGGAACTGGTAAAGGAATGTCTCGGTATTGACGACAACACGGTAATCACACCGGCACACATACAGAAACTGGTCACAGAAGGATATCTGAAGCCTCTCCGCGCAGTCTATCCAAAGGCAAAAATCAGCGTGCGGCCCCGTCATGACGGATCCCTTTACCAGAGGGCCATTGCCTCCCTGCTGCAAAATGAGCAGAATGTGTCCATACTCCGCAAAGAATGGTTTTGCCCGCAGCCGAAGCTGATTCTCTGCGGCGGCGGGCATGTATCCAGAGAAGTGGCAGCCTTTGCTCACCGGCTGGATTTTTCCGTCACGGTGATGGACGAACGTCCGGAGGCAGTGACCCGGGAACGGTTCCCTACTGCAGAAGCGCTGATTTGCGATTCCTATGAGAACCTGAAACAGTATCTGGAGCCGGATGCCTGCTATGTGGTGGTGACACCGGAGCATAAGGCGGACCTGCAATGTGTCAGCACCATTCTGCCCACCCAATACCGGTATCTCGGTATGATTGGCAGCCGCAAAAAGGTGGCTTCCACCGTTGAAAATCTCCGTAACGCAGGCTTTACCCAGGCGCAGATCGACAGCATTTTTGCGCCCATCGGTTTGTCTATCGGAGCTGTGACCCCTGCGGAAATTGCCCTGAGCATCCTGGCTCAGATCATCCAGGTGAAGAACAAAACCCATGCTGCCTCTGCGGACAAGGTGCTGCTGGAAGAAAAAGAACCGGGTGTGCTTTGCATCATCACGGAAAAGCACGGCTCCACCCCAAGAGGCGTGGGAAGCATGATGTTTGTGGGCGAGGAGAAGGTGCTGGGCTCCATCGGCGGCGGAGAGCCGGAATATCTGGCAATTTGCCACGCAAGGGAGGATCCCGGCTTTGACCTGCGGGAATATACCCTGAACAACACCGCGCCAAACGGTCTGGATATGATCTGCGGCGGACGGATAAAGGTGCTGTTCATCCCGGTATAGAAAAATTGTGCAAAGAACAGAGGAAAGCAAATGAAAAAGATCAAGGTGCGCGATGCCATTGGAATGGAACTCTGCCATGATATCACGGAAATGAACGCGGGTTTCAAGGGCGTTGCCTTCAAGCGGGGCCACATCATTCAGGCATCTGATATCGAGCGAATGATGCGTATTGGCAAGCAGCACATTTTTGTCTGGGAGGAACAGGCAGGGGAAATTCACGAGGACGACTGTGCCAGAAGAATGGCGGCTATGGCACCGGTGGAAGGTGCCCATTATACAGAGCCTGCTGAGGGGAAGGTACTGCTCCTTTCTGAGCAAAGAGGCATGTTCCGGGTAAACCGGACGCTTCTGAACAAAATCAATTCCATTGGCGACATCACCATTTGTACGCTTCCGGACCATTATCCCGTAGAAGCCGGGGCCAGACTTGCCTCCATGCGGATCGTACCGCTGGTAACCAAAGAGGAACAAATCCTCAAAGCAGAACAGCTTTGTGCAGAGGAAAAGCTTCTGGACCTGCGGCCCTATCAGTATAAAAAAATCGGTGTGGTCATTACCGGCAACGAAGTATTCCATGGACGCATCCAGGACCGGTTTGGTCCGGTGATCCGGTCAAAGGTAGAGAAGTATCCCTGTGAGGTCATCGGTATCCGTATCTGCGATGACGATCCGGAAGAAATCCTGAAAGCCGCAGAAAACCATCTCCATAACGGTGCCGATCTTCTGATTTTCACCGGCGGAATGAGTGTAGACCCGGATGATCTGACGCCCACCGCGATCCGGCAGCTGGGGGCGGAAATCATTTCCCACGGTGTTCCTTCTCAGCCCGGCAATATGACGCTGGTAGCGTATTTAGGGGATATTCCGATCCTGGGTGTACCCGGTGCTGCCATCAAGCTGCCGACAACTGTTTTTGATGTACTTCTGCCCCAGATATTTACAGGGGACAGAATCAGTGAAGAAGAACTGCTTGAACTGGCAGATGGCGGCCTGTGTCAGATGTGCAAAGCCTGCCATTGGCCCAATTGCTCCTTTGGCAGATATTAATATCATAAAAAGATCCCGAATGCATTTCAATACGCATTCGGGATCTATGTTATGGAAGAGTAAATATTAGAGCTTTTCTTCTGCCTTTTCCTTGGGCAGCAGAATGTTCAGCAGGATGGCCACCATAGCGGCGGGAACGATGCCGGAGCCGCCGAAGATCAGCTGGATAGCCTGGGGCGCGTGGGCCAGGATACCGGTATTGGCACCCATGCCGTAGCCGACACCCAGAGCAACGGCCACGATAGACAGGTTCCGGCCGGTCAGAGGCTCCTTGGTGATCAGCTGGATGCCGCTGATGACAATAGAGGAGAACATCATAACAGCAGCGCCGCCCAGAACGGACTGGGGCATGATGGAAACCAGCGCGCCCAGCTTGGGGCACAGACCGCACAGGATCAGGAAGATGGCACCGGTGGCAATGGCGAAGCGGTTGACCACCTTGGTCATGGCAACCAGACCAACGTTCTGACTGAAGGAGGTGTTGGGCAGGACACCGAACAGGGCGGCGAAGGAAGAACCGATACCGTCACAGATCACGCCGCCAGACAGCTCCTTGTCGGTAGCTTCCCGGCCCAGACCGCCTTCCATAACGCCGGAAATATCGCCGACGGTTTCCACAGCGGTAACGATGAACATGATCAGAACGGGCAAAATGGCCCGCAGATCAAACACGGGCTTCACAGGAAGGATCTTGGGGATCTCAAACCAGGCAGCGTCAGCAACCTTGCTCCAGTTCAGAACCCAGGCCTTGGTGTATTCCACACCGTCGGCGGTAACGCCGGTGGTGGGCAGAACCAGACCCATGATGAACGCAGCAATATAACCGCAGATGATGCCCAGCAGAATGGAAGAGGAGCTGGTAAAGCCGGTGGTACCGTGCTTAAAGTACAGGATCATTGCCAAGACGAAAATGGCCAGCAGCAGGTTTTCCATGGAACCGAAGTCCTTAGCTGTATTACCGCCGCCAAAGGAATTGATACCCACGGAGATCAGGCTCAGACCGATGGACATGACCACAGTGCCGGTAACAACAGCAGGGAAGAACTTGCGCAGAGGCTTCAGGAAGAAACCCAGAACGCCTTCAAACAGGCCGCCGATGATGGATGCACCCATGATGGCACCATAAGCAATAACACCACCGCCCATAGTTGCGGCAACGGAGTTGAAAACGCCGATAAAGCCGGAGGAAGTACCCATAACAATGGGGACGTTACCGCCGATGGGGCCGATGGAGAACAGCTGGACCAGTGTGACAATACCGGCAACCAGCATTGCGTTCTGAAGCAGATGCAGCTGCAGGTCTGCAAATTCGCCGCCAGCGATACCGCAGGCACCGGTGATGATCAGCAGGGGGGTCAGATTACCAACGAACATAGCCAGCACATGCTGCAGGCCCAAGGGGATCGCCTGTTTCAAAGGCATTTTGCCGTCCAGCTGAAAGGCCTTTTCAGACAGTTGATATGTCTTCTTCATAAAGAAACCTCTTTCTTTTTATTTACAGAGATTATTGTAGCATTATAACGTAAATTAGTAAATTGCCAAAACAGAAAAAATTCACATTTATTTTACAAATATACTGACATTATGCGAAGAACATGCTATAATGCGAGTATTCTACTGGGAGGTAACCGAAATGAATTTTTTAGAAGAGAGAATCGTAAAAGACGGCATTGTCAAGCCCGGCAATGTTCTGAAGGTGGACAGCTTTCTGAATCACCAGATGGATATCGCACTGATGGAAGAAATCGGTCGCGAATTCAAGCGTCGTTTCGGTCATAAGACCATTACCAAGGTCATGACCATTGAAGCCTCCGGTATCGGCATTGCCGCTTTTGTTGCCAAGGAGTTTGGTGTGCCCATGGTCTTCGCCAAGAAGTCCAAGTCCGTCAATCTGGACGGCGAGATGTATGTGGCTGAGGTAGAATCCTTTACCCACAAGAATAAGAATCAGGTCATCGTATCCAAGAAATTCCTGCATGAAGGAGAGCATATCCTGATCATCGACGATTTCCTGGCAAACGGCTGCGCCCTGCAGGGCCTGATCTCCATTGCAGAAAATGCAGGTGCCATTGTTGAGGGCTGCGGCATCGTCATTGAGAAGGGCTTCCAGATTGGCGGCCGTGTGATCCGCAATCTGGGCTATCATGTAGAATCTCTGGCGATCGTGGATGCCATGGATGCCGAAAAGGGCACCATTACTTTCCGGGAGCAGAATTGCTGATCCCGTTTCCAAAACAACCATTCCTGGAGTAACAATATGGATAAGAAGAACCTGATTTGACTTTGTATCAAATCAGGTTCTTTTTCCTGTCATGGTATCACAAGGTGATACCATGCACAGTTCTGCAGTGAACTACACCGCCTGTTTTTTGAATAGTAACCCCAGTGCAATAGGGACAGAAAGGACAAATCATTTCCAGGCTGACCGGAGCGGGCTTTCCGAAACTCAGCTGCCTGAGCCCTTTCGGATCTTTGAAAGGAGGACCATATTGGCAAATGTTGAAATGCCTGCACCGCTATGATATACTATATTGATAAAACAAACTGTTGCCGGGCAGTATCCGACAAGGTGCCAGTTTGACCGATACAAGAAAAACCGGTGAACAGGAGGGAAAACAAATGCTGGAAATGATGGAGAACAGAGTTCAGAGGCCTTTTTGCGGCGGAAAGCTGTTGGATGAATTCATGGGCCTCTATCCCGGCGTGGATGGGAATTATCCGGAGCGGTGGATCTGTTCGGCCACCAGAAGTGTAGACGGCAAAGGAATATCGCAGACAAAGGAAGGCATTCCGCTTACCAGTGTGTACAAAGAACCTGTGAATATCCTGGTAAAGCTTCTGGACAGCCGCTCCAGATTGATGATCCAGGTCCATCCGGATGACGAAAGAGCAGAAAAATACTTTTCAAGCCGGTTCGGTAAGGCAGAATGCTGGTATATTCTGGATACCAGGACAATAGACGGCCAGGAACCCTATGTGTACCTCGGTTTCAAGGAACATGTAACCCGTGAACACTGGGAAGCACTGTATCAGGCCCAGGACATCGCAGGAATGGAAGCCTGTCTGCATAAAATCCCGGTGAAGAAAGGAGATGCCTTTTTTATTCCCGGCGGATTGGTCCATGCAATGGGTTCCGGTGTGTTTTTTGCGGAGATCCAGCAGCCGACGGATATTACCCTCCGGGTGGAACGGGTTTCGCCGGACGGCAGAATGATGGATGACAAGGGACTGCACGGCGGTGCCGGAGAAAAGGCCCTGTTTGACTGCTTTGACTATCATGGATGCTCCCGGGAGGAAATTCTCTCCAGATACAAGCTCCGGCTCCGGGAAGATACCGTGGTAGATAATGCCCTGTTCTGGATGCGGGACATCCGGGTTTCCCAATCCTGTCTGGTTCGTGTGGATCCTTACGCAATCGTGCTGGTTCTGGAGGGAGAGGACAAGGGAAAGGAATTTTTCCTCACGGAAGATACCCTGTTCTCCGGAGCGTGCAGGCTTCTGATCTGCGGCAGCAGATGTTAGTGCAATGTACAAATCCAAGCCTGAAAACAGATGTTGATTTATATAAGTATGATAAAAATTCATACTTCACGGGGTGTGAAAATAAAGGTAAAATAGACAGGAACTACTAAAACAAGGAGGTCTAGGCGATGAAGAAAAAATCGTCTTTCTGGAGCAAAATCCCGAGCAACGTCTGGGTCCTGATCTCCGTCGGTGTTGCGATTCTGCTTTGGATTACAGCATCCCGGTTGTGGCCCATGGTCTTTGCCACCCCTACAAAGGTATTGGCCGCATTTATTGACAAGGCATCCAACGGATCCCTTTGGGGTCATGTCTGGGCCAGCTTGTCCCGTGTTCTGACCGGCTTCGGCATCGCATTTTTCGTTGCGATTCCCGTGGCTTTCCTGATGGCATGGTACGAGCCTTTCTGCAACATTGTGGAGCCCTGGATCCAGTTCATCCGTAACATTCCCCCTCTGGCATATGTCTTCCTGATCGTTGCAGCTCTGGGTATCGGTGCTGCAAGTAAGATCGCCGTTATTTTCATCGCTGCTTTCCTGGTTCAGGTCGTTACCATCTACCAGGGCGTCAAGGGTGTTGATGTCACCCTGATCAAGGCAGCCCGCGTGCTGGGCGCCAGCCAGACCGACATTTTCTTCAAGGTGACGGTCCCCGCATCTACCCCCTTCATTCTGGTCGCTGCCCGTCTGGGCCTGTCCACCTCCCTGACCACGCTGATGGCTTCCGAAATCGTCGGCGGTGACAAGGGTATCGGCATGATGATCCAGAAGGCAAGTGGCTATTATCAGATGGATACCGTGCTCATGGGCATCATCCTGCTGGGCATTATCGGTATTTGCTTTGAGAAGATCGTGAAATATCTCGAGAGGAGGTTTACAGGATGGCAGGAAACAATTCAGCAGTAAAAGTCAAAATTGACAATGTGGTGAAGAAGTACCAGGGCCGCAACGGCGAAGTCGTCGCTTTGAACGGTGTCAGCCTGGATATCCACGAAAACGAGTTTATTTGTGTGGTCGGTCCTTCCGGCTGCGGCAAGTCCACCCTGCTGAATAACATCGGCGGCCTGGACACCCCCACCTCCGGTACGATTTATGTGGACGGCAAGCCCGTCGACGGCCCCAGCCCCGAGCGCGGTATCGTCTTCCAGCAGTATGCACTGTTCCCCTGGCTGACCGTTGAGCAGAACGTTGCCTTCGGTCTGAAGCTGCAGGGCAAGAGCAAGGAAGAGTGCGCTGAGATCACCAAGAAGTATCTGAAGATGGTCGAACTGGAAAAGTTCGCTGATTCCTATCCCAAGGAACTGTCCGGCGGCATGAAGCAGCGCGCTGCCATTGCCCGTGCCTACGCCGTCAATCCCGAGGTTCTGCTGATGGACGAGCCCTTCGGCGCACTTGATGCCCAGACCCGTACCCAGCTGCAGTCTGAACTGCTGCAGACCTGGCAGGAAGAAAAGAAAACCTGCTTCTTCATCACCCACGATGTTGAAGAGGCCATCATCCTGGCCCAGAGAGTTGTCATCATGAGTGCCCGTCCCGGCCGTATCAAGGAAATCGTGGACATCGATATCCCCTATCCCCGTACCCAGGAGACCAAGATGAGCCCCAGATTCATGGAGCTGAAGAATTACATCTGGAATCAGGTCTTCCAGGAATACCTGGCCGTTCGTAAGTGATTTAACCGGAGAAACCGGATAATCAACAAGTAATTTAGGAGGAAACACAAATGAAGAAACTGCTCGCACTGATCCTGGCCTGCTGCATGCTGCTGACCCTGGCTGCCTGCGGTGGTCAGACCGCAAAGGAGACCGAGGCTCCCGCTGCTCCCGCTGAAACCCAGGCTGCTGCAGCTCCCGCTGAGACCGAAGCCGCCGCTCCCGTTTACGAGCCTGCTACCGTCCGTGTTGCTTACATGCCCAACCTGGGTTCCGCCGGTTCCCTGTTCGTTGGTCTGGAGCAGGGCTACTTCGAAGAAGTTGGCCTGACCGTTGAAGTTTTCGAATTCCAGGGCGGCCCCGCTGAGATCACCGCTATGGCTTCCGGCGACATCGACATCGCTCAGATCGGCCACGGCGCACACGCACTGTGCATCGAAGGCCAGGCTGTTATTTTCCAGATGGACCACACCACCTCCCTGTCCGACGTGGTTGTCGGCAACAAGGCCAAGGGCATTGAGACCGCTGCTGACCTGAAGGGCAAGACCGTCGCTGTTGCTTCCGGTACTTCCTCCGAGATCATCCTGCTGGCTGCTCTGGAAGAGGCTGGCCTGACTGTTGACGATATCAACACCGTTGAGATGACCGTTGACGGCATGACCACCGCTATGATCGCCGGCCAGGTTGATGCCTGCGCTGCATGGAGCCCCAACACCATCACCCTTCAGGACGCTCTGGGCGAGAACTATGTTGACCTGGGCGGCAACGCTGACTTCCTGGACAAGGCTATCTTCCCCTCCAGCTACATCACCACCAACAAGTACGCTGAAGAGAACCACGACATCCTGGTTCGTTTCGCAATGGCTCTGAACAAGGCTCATGACTACCGTCTGGCTGACCCCGAAGGCATGGCTAAGGCTCTGTCCAAGGGTGCTGACCTGCCCGAGGATGTTCTGATCCGCGCTCTGGGCGAGGCTGACTGGGAGACCATCACCAAGGACTGCGGCAACATGGACGCTCTGAAGACCGTCTATGAGACCCAGCAGAAGCTGTTCGTCAACAACGGCCGTATCGCTGAGGCTGTTCCTGTTGAGAACTACGTCCTGTTCGATGTCATGCAGGAAGCATACGATGCTTACGTTGCTGCTAAGTAAGACAACAGAAATAGGATAAGCTAGGTTTTCCCGCCGGGGCTCCGTTGTATGGCGGAGCCCCGGTTATACTTTAACACTCCCAACAGACGGAGAATGACTTTGACAGGAGGGAAAGAATATGCTGCTGATTGTATTGCTGCTGTGTGTGGTTGTATCTGTATTGGTCGCGGTACGGCGCAGAGATTCCCTCTCTTTTTATCTTCTTGGGATGAGCGTTTCCAATTGTATCATGTTGGCCGGAATCATCGTGTATATTGCGCAAACCGGCGGTATTCCAAACCGGCAGACAAGCTTGTTTTTTCTGACTAAAGGGATTCGGGATTATCTTCGCTTTCTTCCCATTCCTATGGATAAGCTGGGCTATGTGGTAGCATTGGGCCGGACGCTGTTTCCTCTGTTTACCTTGTGGGTGGCTCTGGATTCCTGCATGATTTCCTCCGTCCGGCAGCGGTTGGGCAGGGTCTGGAAGATTGCCAGTATTCCCACGATCCTGCTGCTGATTTATTATTTCCCCTCCATCTGCCGGAAATTAACTGCAGGCAGATTTGGCCTGATGATCGGGATGATGCAGTTCTCCCTCGGGTATACCCTTATTTATTTGATCCTGGCAGTGATTTTGATGCTGCTGGAGCAATTTGCTACGACCATTTCCTTCTATCGAAAGAAAAACGGGCATCTGATCCTTTCTGTGGTGGGTATCGGACTGCTCTACTGTATTTATGCCACAAAAGATCCCACCCAGATCTATCAATATTATATTTCGGAATATCTCCAATACGGTATTTCCAGCTATATTGGTCCTGCGCTGTCCGGCACCGGCTGGGCAATTGTAGGAATTATGTCCCTGTGCTTTGTGATTCTGGGAAGCTATGGCATGATCTGCTATATGCGGATGGAATATGACGAAGAACAGCAGGATCTTTTCTTTGAACGAAGATTCGATACGGCCAGCAACGGTGTAACGGTTTTTATCCATGGAATCAAAAACCAGTTGCTGACCAGCCGTGTTTTGCATAAAAAACTGGATCGGGCGCTGGGGGCCTCCGATCCGGATATAGAAGTGATTCGCAGTCTTGCACTGCAGCTGCGGGAACTGAACGAAGGAATGCTTGAGCGCATCCACGAACTGAACCAGTCCCTGAAAAGCAATGCCCTGATACTGGTACCGGTGCCGATCATGCAGATCGTGGAATCTGCAGTGGTTCGTTTCCGGGAAAAGTATCCGGACACCTCCGTAAAAATCATGGGTGAGAGTGAACGGCGTGTTCTGGCAGATCTGCCCCACCTGGCAGAAGCGGTATACAATCTGCTGATCAACGGATATGAGGCGGCGATCCAGCAGGGAAGCTCCGATCCCAATGTGTGTATCATAATGGGACAGGAGCGGCTGTGGACCGTGCTGGAGATCCGCGACAACGGCATCGGCATACCTGCCAGTCAGCGCAATAAAATCTTCGAACCATTCTATACCAGCAAAAATTCCAGCACCAATTGGGGAATGGGCCTATACTATGCACGAAGGATCGTTAAGAGCCATTTTGGTAAGCTGCGTCTGGATAGCAGCCCGGGAAAAGGAACCAGTATCTTTGTGATGCTGCCCCGCTATGACACCGGAAGGGAGAAAGAATGAAACAAATCAGAGTAATGGTAGCCGAAGACATCGATCTGCTGAGAGATGATTTTGCGGAAACCATAAACTTACAACCGGATATGGAAGTCGTCGGACGCGCCAATTCAGGAAGCCAGATATCGCAGATGGCCATGGAAACCGAATGCGATGTAATATTGATGGATATTGAAATGGAGCGCATTGATGCCGGCATCGATGCCGCTGCCTACATTCACAGCCGGAAACCTCAGATAAAAATCATTTTCCTCACCGTGCATGAGACCGATGAGCTGATCACGGGTGCAATGGGAACCGGTGCTGTTGACTATATTGTCAAGGGTTGCCCGGACGAAAAAATGGTGGAGCATATACGGCGGGCTTACCAGGGAGAAACTGTGTTGGATCCCCGTATCCAGCAAACCGTTATGACGGAATATACCCGCTTGCGCCAGTCGGAACGCAGTTTGATCTTTTTCATCAACAATGTCGCAAAGCTGACCTCTGCAGAGCGGGAATTGGTGCGGCTCCTGCTGCAGGGACGTAAAATTTCGGAAATGGCCCGGGAGCGTTGTGTCGCAGAGGTAACCATCAAAACCCAAATTAAGGGCTTACTTCGTAAATTTGGTTGTACCCGCACAAAGGAAATTGTAGAAATGATTCACGCGATGGGTTTGGAACAATTGTTCCTATGATAAGTATTTGACAGAAAGGAAGGGTTATCAATGAAGGAATATTATGGCATTTCCCCGGAGGAGCTGGGAACGGGAGGAAAGATCCCCGTGCTGAAGGTAGGAGATTCCGGCGAAGCCTTCTATGAGTTGGCAAAGGAAATGGTCAGCATCATTCGCGCCAACAACGAAGCCGAAAAGCGAACTGTGTTTATCGTCCCCGTGGGACCTGTTGGTCAGTATCCCATCTTTGTCCGTCTGGTTAACGAAGAGGGCCTGAGCCTGAAAAACACCTGGTTCTTCAACATGGATGAGTATCTGACCGATGACGGCCAGTGGATCCCCAAGGAAGATCCTCTGTCCTTCCGCGGATTTATGGATCGCGTGGTTTACTCCAAGATCCGTCCCGAACTGGTCATGCCGGAGGAGCAGCGTATTTTCCCGGATCCCCAGGATCCTGCAAGAGGCGACCGCCTTCTGGAAGAACTGGGCGGCCCCGATGCCTGCTTCGGCGGCATTGGCATCAACGGCCATCTGGCTTTCAATGAGGCTGATGCCACGATGTCTGTGGAAGAATTTGCCGAGCTGTCTACCCGTGTTCTGGATATCTCCCCTGAGACCCGGGCCACCAATTGCGTGGGCGACCTTGGCGGCGCTCTGGAGGACATGCCCCATAAGTGCGTGACCATCGGTATGAAGCAGATCCTCTCCGCCAGAAAGCTGCGTCTGGGTGTCTTCCGTGACTGGCACCGTGCTGTTTGCCGCCGGGCAATCTACGGCGACATGACTGCCGGCTTCCCTGTTACCCTTGCTCAGAACCACCCCGATGCAATGATCGTGATCAACAATGTAGCAGCCCAGAAACCCCGCTGATCAGGGAGGACATATATGAAGAGCTTCTACATGACCAATGTCATCGCTGCTGTAGACGGCAACGAAATTTCTGCCCATATTGCGGTAGAAAACGGTGTCATCACTGCAGTGGATCCGGAAAAGAACAATTGTAAGAATCTGCCTGAGATCGATGGCGGCGGTAACCTGTTGCTGCCCGGTTTCCTGGATCTGCACACCCATGGCGCAGCCAATGTGGATGTGAATGCCGCCGATGAAGAAGGCCTGCGGACGATCGGCCGGTTCTTCGCCACGCAGGGTGTCAGCGGCTGGCTCTGCTCCATCCTGACCGATACCAAGGAGCAGACCCTAGAGGCTATTGCCGCCGCCAGAGCGGTGATTGAGTCTGAATACGACGGTGCTCCCCTGCTGGGCATCCATCTGGAAGGACCTTGTCTGGCTAAGGAGTACAAAGGTGCCATGCCTGAGCATCTACTGATGCATCAGGGCGATGCCAGTCTCTTTGCCCTCTACCAGGAAGCCGCAGGCGGCCATATCAAATATGTGACCCTGTCTCCTGAAATTCCCGGTGCCATTGACATCGTCCCGGAGCTGCGGAAGCTGGGCATCGTGGTAGCCATGGGCCACAGCGGCGCTGGTTATGATACCTCCTGGGCTGCCGTCAATGCCGGTGTCACCGCAGCCACCCATCTGGGCAATGCAGAGCGGCTCTTCCACCAGCACGACCCCGCCATCTGGGGTGTTGCGCTGGAAAGCGACTGCTATGTGGAAGCCATCTGCGATGGTTTGCACCTGCATCCCGGTTCCGTGAGACTTTACCTGAAGACCAAGGGTCTGGACCGTGTGGTGGCTGTTACCGACTCCATCATGGCCTCCGGCCTGCCTGACGGCTTCTATAAGCTGGGTGTCAACGATGTGGTAGTGGAAAACGGCGATGCCAAGCTGGTCAGCAACGGCACCCGGGCCGGCTCCACCCTGACCCTGATTCGTGCGTTGAAAAATATCACCGCCTGGACCGGTTATCCTGTTGCCGAAGCTGTCCGGATGATGACCAGAACTCCCGCCAGCCTGATGGGTTGGGAAAAGAAAGGCCAGATCGCCGTAGGAATGGATGCGGATCTGGTGCTGATTGACCGGAATTGGAACGTTCTGCGCACCTTTGCCGGCGGCCGTCAGGTATATACCGCTATCTGAAACAAACGGTGGCAGTTATGAAAAAACAAATCGAACTTACTTATGTAGATAAGCAGGGACTGCTTACCGCGGAAGCCCTTGAGAAAACATGCCATGATGCCGCAGGAATCCTGGAGCAGGCCGTCAAAGGCAATCCCCAATATGCCGATGTGACCGGTTGGATCAGCGTGGATGAAACTGCCGGACCGGATCGGATCCAGTTCCTGCTTGCGCAGGCAAAACGTGTCCGGGAGGAAGCAGATGCCCTGGTGGTCATCGCCATCGGTGGCTCCAACCAGGCCTCCCGGGCCGTGATCAAGGCTCTGCCGGATTCGGAAGGACCTGCCATCATTTGGGCAGGCAACACCCTGTCTGCCTATGAGCTGAATCGGACCCTGAAGGAGCTGGATGGCTACAAATCCGTATACATCAACTGTATTGCGAAAAACTTTGAAACACTGGAGCCCGGTATGACCTTCCGGGTACTGCGGCAGTATCTGGAGAACCGGTATGGTGCGGAAGATACCCCCAGACGTGTTTTCGCTACCGGCACCCCCGGCAGCAGCCTGCACAAGCTGTGTCAGGACCATGGTTATACCTTCCTGACCTTCCCGGAAAAGGTGGGCGGACGGTACTGCGTAGGTTCTGATGTACACCTGTTCCCCATGGCGGTAGCCGGTGTGGATATCGAAGCTCTGGTTCAGGGTATGCGGGATATGCGGGACCGGATCTTCGCGGAACCCGCACAGCAGAACATTGCCCTGCGCTATGCCGCCATCCGCAGCAGCCTGCTGAAGAAGGGGTATTCCTGTGAGATGCTTTCCTTCTTCGAATCCCGTCTGGACTACTTCTCCAAATGGTGGATTCAGGGCTTTGCCGAAAGTGAAGGCAAATGCGGTACCGGCCTGTACCCCATTGTGGCAAGCAACTCGGAAGACCTGCACTCCACCGGCCAGTTTGTCCAGGATGGCAGTCCCATTCTCTTCGAGACCTTCCTGGAGCTGAAGGAACAGGATGCTTCCCTGATGATCCGGGCCGACGAGAAGAAGGACTACTTCGATTATCTGGATGGTCTTGATCTGTGGGAGATCAACCAGATCGCCCGCCGCGCCACCTTTACGGCCCACAGCCAGCGGGGAATTCCATGTCTAAATCTGGAGGTCCCCGCCCTGAACGAATACTGGCTGGGCCAGATGTTCTATTACTTTATGTTCTCCTGTTACCTTTCCTGCGAGCTGACAGGTGTAAATGCCTTTGATCAGCCCGGTGTGGAGGGTTACAAGAAAGAAATGTTCCATCACCTGGGGAAACCCGGTTATTAAAGAAAGGAGTCAACGATTATGCCTTTGATCCCCCTCCGCCCTGTTCTGGAAGCTGCTGCCAAGCACAATTACGCACAGGGTGCTTTCAACGTCAATGCTGTCTGCCAGGCCAAAGCCGTCATTGAAGTCCATGAGATGCTGCGTTCTCCCGCGATCCTGCAGGGCGCAGACCTGGCCAACGCCTTCATGGGCGGCCGCGCCGACTTTGCCAACGGTACCCTGGAAGATAAGAAGAAGGGTGCCCGCAACATCGCCAATGCTGTCAAGAAGTATGCTGAGAACAGCCCGATCCCCGTTGTTCTCCACCTGGACCACGGCAGAAACTTCGATTCCTGCGTGGCCGCCATTGAGGGCGGTTACACTTCCGTCATGATCGACGGTTCCTCCCTGCCTTTTGATGAGAATGTGGAACTGACCCGTGAGGTCGTCAAGTATGCCCATGCCCGTGGCGTCAGCGTTGAGGGCGAGCTGGGTATTCTGGCCGGTGTGGAAGACCATGTCTTCGCTTCCAATTCCACCTACACCAACCCCCTGTCCGCTGTGGAATTCCTGAAGAAGACCGGCGCAGATGCTCTGGCCATCTCCTACGGCACCATGCACGGCGCCAGCAAGGGCAAGAACGCCAAGCTCCGCAAGGAAATCCCCACTGCCATTTCTGAGTGCCTGGCCCACGAGGGCATCAACGCCTACCTGGTTTCCCACGGCTCCTCCACCGTTCCCCAGTACATTGTCAATGAGATCAACCAGCTGGGCGGCGATATCCAGAATGCCTACGGCATCTCCAAGGATGAGCTGAAGGCCGCCATCCCCTGCGGCATCCGCAAGATCAACGTGGACACCGACATCCGTCTGGCAGTTACCCGCAACCTCAGGGAGCTGTTCCGTGACCATCCCGAGCTGAAGGACGATGCCACTGTCGGCGGCATCTGGAAGCTGCTGGACGAAAAGCGCAGCGCCTTCGACCCCAGAGCATTCCTGCCCCCCATCATGGACACCGTCATGTACGGCATTGGCGAAGGCAAGTCTCTGGAAATGACCACTGACGCCATTGAGCGCGGCGTTAAGGAAGCTGTCGGTTCTCTGATCGTGGAGTTCGGTTCTCTGGGCCGTATGCCCCTGGTGGAGATGGCAACGCTGGAAGACATGATCGAGTTCTATAAGAAGGAGGGCCTGTAATGGCCGGTAATCTTCTGATCGTTCACGGTGGCGCAGCTACTGCTGTCATCAACTGCTCTCTCTACGGTGCAGTGGATGAAGCCAAAAAAAGCGGCAAGATCGGCAAGATCTATGGTGCCGAGGGCGGCATGGGCGGCGTTCTGGCAGAACGGTTCATCCGTCTGGATGAAGTATCCGACTTCCGTCTGGAGCTGCTGAAAAACTCTCCCGGCTCCGCCATCGGCACCTCCCGGGATGCCATGGAGGCCGAGGATTACGCCAATGTGGCACAGATCCTGAAAAAACACGATATCCGTTATGCCCTGTTCAACGGCGGCAACGGTACCATGGATACTTGCGGCAAGGTTTATAAGGCCTGCAAGGAAGCCGGCCTGGATATTCTGGTGGCAGGCATCCCCAAGACCATGGATAATGACATTGCCGTTACCGATCATGCCCCCGGATTTGTCAGCTCCGCCCGGTATATGGCCGGCACCGTCCGGGAAATCTGTACCGATGTTCGGGGCCTGCCCATTCATGTGTGCATTATCGAGGCTATGGGCCGCAACGCCGGCTGGGTTACCGGTGCTGCCGCATTGGCAAGACAGAATGACGAAATCGGCCCTGATCTGATTTACCTGCCCGAACGGGACTTTTCCGAGGATGCCTTCCTGGCAGACGTAGAGAAGCACTGGGCCAAGGGCAAGGGTGTGGTAGCTGTGGTCAGTGAAGGCATCCATGGCCCCGGCAACAAGCCCCTGGTGCCCCCTATCTTCCAGACCGGCCGATCCGTCTATTTCGGTGATATTTCCGCCCATCTGGCCCAACTGGTGGTCAAAGAGCTTGGCATCAAAGCAAGAAACGAGAAGCCCGGTATTGCCGGACGTACTGCCTTCCACTGGCGCAGCGAAGTGGACTGCCGGGAAGCCGAGGAAGCCGGACGGGCTGCTGTACGGGCTGTACTGGATGGAAAAACCGGTGTCATGCCTGCCCTCCGCCGTCTGAGCAGCGATCCCTATACGACCGAACTGTTCCTGGCCCCCATTGAGGATGTCATGCTCACGGAGCAGGTGATGCCTGCGCACTATATCAATGCCGAAGGCAACGGCATTACGGACGAATACATCAAATGGCTGAACCCCCTGATGGGTGGAGCCCTGCCGGAATTCGTCACATTCCGGAAAAGTTGAGGAGAAAAATTCATGAAGCACATTTTTCTGAACTTAAAGCGTTTTGATGTCCCTGTCGCTCTGGGCGGTGTCAACCGCATTGCCCCTCTGAATGAATGGGGCACCTACATCGTTAAGAACACCCAGGAAGCATTGAAGAAGTACGATGCCAACGAAGTGGAATTCGTTCAGTATTTCCCTGAGGCACACCTGCTGAACGCTGTGGCTGCCCGGTGCGAAAACAGCCCTGTGCAGGTTGGCTGCCAGAGTGTTTACCGCATGAACACCGCTGTAGGCGGCAACTTTGGCGCCTTCACCACCAACCGTCCCGTGTCCATCATGAAGGCTATGGATGTGGGTTACACCATTATCGGCCACTGCGAAGAGCGCAATGACAAGATGGGCATTCTGGCCGAGGCCGGTGTCGTTGACACCAAGGCCGTCAACCGTATCCTGAATCAGGAGATCAAGCTGGCCGTGGCCAACGGCATGAAGGTTTTGTACTGCATCGGCGAGAAGGACACCGAGCTGGATCGCTGGGATGAAGTTCTGAGAGAACAGCTGGAAATTGGTCTGGAAGGCGTGGACAAGAGCCAGGTGGTCATCGGCTATGAGCCCATCTGGTCCATCGGCCCCGGCAAGACCCCTGCCGGCAAGGACTACATCACCAAGATCGCCCGCTTCGTCAAGGAAGTTACCGGCGGTATCGATGTGGTCTACGGCGGCGGCCTGAAGGTGGACAATGCCGAAATGCTGGCGTCCATCGAGGAGATCGACGGCGGTCTGATCGCCCTGACCCGTTTCCAGGGTGAGATCGGCTTCTACCCCGACGAATATATCGAAATCATCCGTACCTATCTTGGAAAGTAAGGAGAAAATACAATGAAGCTTGAGTTTGAATACGGCCATGGCCTGATGTCTGCAAATCTGCCCGACAACACCGATGTGTTTATCCCCGGTGTCACCGTTCCCGATCCCGATTGCCTGCCTCAGGACTGGGATAGCCTGTACAATGCAACACTGGAGTCCATCCGGAATCCTTACGGCATGCCCGCGCTGAAAGAACTGGCTGCTCCCGGCAAAACTGTTGTCTTCGTCATCCCCGACATCGTCAAGGGCGGCTGCCAGCCCACCGCGCACCGTAAGGTCTCCATCCGGGCCTGCCTGGACGAACTGTACGCAGGCGGCGTCCGCAAGGAAGACATCCTGTTTATGATCTCCAACGGCCTGCACCCCCGTGCAACTGTTTCCGAAATGAAGCAGATCCTGGGTGAAGAGCTGTTCAACGAGTTCTACTGGACCAACCAGATCACTTCCCATGACTCCGAAGACTACGAGCACATGGTCGATCTGGGCACCACCAAGCGCGGCGACCCTGTTCTGATGAACAAGTACGTCTTCGACTGCGACATTCCCATTCTGATCGGCCACACCCAGGGCAACCCCTACGGCGGTTACTCCGGCGGCTACAAGCATTCCGCTACCGGCATCACCCACTGGAAGTCCATCGCTTCCCACCATGTTCCCAAGGTCATGCACCGGGATGACTTCACTCCTGTTTCCGGCAAGAGCCTGATGCGTACCAAGTTTGACGAGATCTCCATGCACATGGAAGAGAAGATGGGCCACCCCTTCTTCTGCTGTGACGCTGTTCTGGACTCCAAGTCCCGTCAGATCGCCATCTTCTCCGGCTACGGCAAGGTCATGCAGCCCCTGAGCTGGGAAGTTGCCAACAAGCGTACCTACGTTCCCTTCGCAGAAGAGAAGTACGACGTCATGGTCTTCGGTATGCCCCAGGACTTCCACTACGGCGTGGGCATGGGCACCAACCCCATCCAGCTGATGCAGGCGCTGTCCGCTCAGGTTATCCGTCATAAGCGCGTCATGAAGGAGAACTGCGTTATCATCTGTTCCTCCATCTGCAACGGTTACTTCCACGATGAGCGCTGGCCCTACGCACGGGAGCTGTACGAAATGTTCCAGCATGACTTCATGCAGACCCTGCCCGATATGGACCGCTACGGCGAATACTTCGCAACCCGCGAGGACTACATCCGCAAGTACCGTTTCTGCAACGCTTTCCATCCCTTCCACGCCTTCTCCATGATGAGCTGCGGTCACATCGCCGAGATGAACACCTCTGCCATCTACATTGTCGGTGCCCAGGAGCCCGGCATTGCAAGAGGCATGGGCCTGAAGACCCGGGCCACCTTCGAAGAGGCTCTGGAAGATGCCATGAAGAAGTTCGTGGGTCCCAACCCCAAGATCCTGGCTCTGCCCCTGACCTTCAAGACCAGTGCCGTGCACCTGTGCATGAAGGACGACGACCTGTCCAACGTATAAACAGACAACTGGGTTGCCGCAAGGCAACCCAGTATGCAATAGGAGATATTCATGATCTATTTGTTGTATTTCCTGATCTGCCTTATGGCAAGTATCGTCGGTGCCATCTGCGGCATTGGCGGTGGTGTGGTGATCAAGCCCGTTCTGGATATGATGCAGATGGGACCTCCTGCCACCATCAATTTCCTCTCCGGCTGCACCGTGCTGTCCATGAGCCTATACTCTGTCAGCAAGGCCCTGCGGGCAGGAGACAGTAAGGTAGAAATGTCCACCGGTACCCCGCTGGCCCTGGGTGCGGCTGTTGGC
Source organism: Oscillospiraceae bacterium (assembly GCA_017505505.1). The sequence continues at coordinate 26,948 of JAFVPA010000013.1, forward strand.
GGCGTGGTGGGCAAAGAGATGTTCTCTGCAGTCAAGACATTCTTTAATGGAAGCCCTATGGTAGGCGGTGTACAGGCCGTAGCGCTGGGCATCATCACCCTGGGAACCCTGCTGTATACCATCAACAAAAGCCGCATCCAGACCCGCAACACGTCCAACAAGCTGGCCTGTCTGGTGATCGGCCTGCTGCTGGGTATCATGTCCAGCTTCCTCGGCATCGGCGGCGGTCCCATCAATCTGGTGGTACTGGGCTATTTCTTTGGCATGGACAGCAAAACCGCTGCAGCCAACAGCCTGTATATTATCCTGTTCAGCCAGAGTGCCAGCCTGCTGGCAACTGTGCTGACCGCCTCGGTACCGGAATTCCAGATCGGTGTGCTGCTTCTGATGGTAGCAGGTGGCATCGGCGGCGGTATCGTTGGCCGGACTCTGAATAAGAAAATGGACAACAAGGCGGTGGACAAACTGTTCATCGGCCTGATGGTGCTGATCGTCTGCATTTGTATTTATAATGCAGCCCGGGCATTTATCGGTTAAATGGCAATAGGTGCAGAAACGCACCCATTCGGACTATCGAAGAAGAGACATCCATACAGATGTCTCTTCTTTTTATAAAGGCAGACCACAGATGTACTAAAAACCATCCGGTTTCGCTGGCTGGATACATTTTAGGCTCCTTATCTTCCATATTTGCTTGCAAACACGTCAGAATATGGTATGATATAAGAAATTAATTTTGAAAGGGGAAATCTCTATGAGCAAAAACTCTCTGCTGCTGCAGCCCATTCAGGTGGGTAATCTGACACTCAAGAACCGCGTTATGTTCCCGCCTCTGACTACCGGCTACGAAGAGCGCGATGGCTCCATCGGTGAGCGGAGCCTGGCCTTCTATGAGCGGCTGGCCAAGGGCGGCACCGGCTATGTGGTCATCGGCGACGTTGCCCCTGTTATGACCGCATCCCCTACCCCCAAGCTCTGTGATGACCGGCAGATTCCCACCTTCAAGCGTCTGGCAGATGCTCTGCACAAATATGACTGCAAGGTAGCTCTGCAGATTTTCCACCCCGAATATGACGTCCCCGAAGTGGGCCGGCTGATCCGCCTGGCTCAGATGTCTGCCAAGGAAGGCATGGAAGCCAAAGCAAAGGGCGATATGGCGACCTTCGGTGCCAAAATGAAGGAATCCCAGGAATTCGGCAAGCAGGCCCATGGCAAGATTGCACATGACATGAAGTTTTTCATCCAGGAAGTCACTCCTGCTCAGCTGGCTCAAATCAAGGGCTATATTGCCGAGGCTTCCCGTCGGGCCCAGGAAGCAGGGATCGATGCAATCGAGGTCCACGGCGACCGCCTGCTGGGCAGCCTTTGCTCCCGTCTTATGAATTTCCGCACCGATGAATACGGCGGTTGCTTTGAAAACCGGGTTCGTTACGCCCTGGAAGTGGTGGCCGCCATCAAAGAAGCCGCTCCCAACCTGATGATCGAGTACAAGCTGCCTATCATCACCAAGAATCCCGACGGCTCCGATCGCGGCAAGGGCGGCCTGTATCCGGAAGAGGGTGTGGAATTCGCCAAACTGCTGGAAAAGGCCGGTGTTCACATGATCCAGGTTGCCCAGGCCAACCATACCGGCAATATGGCCGACACCATTCCTCCCATGGGCACCCGGGAAGAGAACTGGATTCTGCCTGTGACCAAGGCTGTGAAGGCTGCTGTATCCATCCCTGTTGCCACCGTTGGCAAGGTCCTGACAGTGGAAAACGGCGAGAAGCTGCTCGCTGACGGAGATGCCGACATTATCGCCTATGGCCGCAGTCTGGTGTGCGATCCCGATATCGCCATCAAGGCGGAAACCGGGGAACCTGTCCGCCTGTGCATGAACTGCAACAAGGGCTGCGTGGATGCCATCCAGAACCGCCGCTACATTACCTGTGTTCTGAATGCGGAAAACGGCGAGGAAGCCACCATGTCCATTAAGCCCGGTGACGGCAAGAAGAAGGTCGTTGTCATTGGCGGCGGTGTAGCCGGTCTGGAAGCCGCCAGAGTTGCCGCGCTGCGTGGTTACGAAGTGGATCTCTACGAGAAGGATCCCGTTCTTGGCGGCCAGATCAACATCGCTGCTGTGCCTCCCAGAAAGGATGAAATTCTCCGTTCCGTTGCCTACTATGAGTGCCTCCTGCCTGCTCTGGGTGTCAGCATCCACCTGAACACGGTCGCAACCAAGGAAATCATGAACGCAGCCGATGCCGTTATCGTGGCAGTGGGCGCCCACGATCTGAAACTCCCCATCCCCGGTGCCGACGGTGCCAATGTGGTATCTTCCTGGGATATTCTGGCTGGCAAGGTTGAAGCAAAGGGTCACTGCGCCATCATCGGCGGCGGCCTGGTGGGTACCGAAACCGCAGAATATCTGCTGGAAAAGGGCTGTACTGTTTCTATCATCGAAATGATGGACAAAATCGCAAACGGCGAATCCTCCACCATCCTGCCCACCATCCTGGCAGATTTCGCATCCCACAACGTTCAGCAGTATGTCAGCACCAAGGTAAGCGCCATTGAGGAAGGCTGCGTCAAGGCAACCCAGGGCGAAACCGAGATTTCCATTCCCTGTGATATGGTGATTATGGCTGTGGGCTCCAGGAAGAACGTTCTGGATGTAGAAGGTGTCACTGTCCCCGTTTACTATGCAGGCGATTGCTCCGGTGAGCGCACCGCCGGTATTATGGAAGCTGTCCGGAGTGGCTACAAGGCCGCAAATGAAATCTGAGAACCATAAGGAATCCCAAGAACCGTTCGGCCTTCGGTAAGAAAACCGGGCGTTGAATGCGAACTTCGCAATATCAAAGGTGCTGTTTCCGGTGCCTATGAGATCGCCAGAACTTTGTAGGAACAGCGTGAATGTGCGCAGAAGCATCTAACACCATTCATCTCATAACAGCCAGAGGAAGCGCAATGCTCCGGGGACAACAGATATCCCCGGAGCATTTTTTGTTTACTTTGCGGTGCAATGTGCGTCAAACCGCCGCAACACTTCCAGCAAGTCTTCCGGCAATCTTTTCCGACACTCTGCCTTCAGTTCCTCAGTCACACCGTAAAAGGCCTCTGCCATAGAACCGGCAATGCAGGTCAGCGTATCGCAGTCGCCGCCCAGAGATACTGCCGTGCGGATCACATCCTCGAAAGACTGGCCTTCCAGAAAGGCTGTGATGGCTTCCGGGACGGTTTCCTGGCAGGACTCCACATGGTAATAGTCCGGGCGGATCTCATCCCAGGTTCTGCTGAGATCGTAATGAAAGTTCTCCTCGACATAGGCCTTGATCGCTGCCTTGGTGCTGCCGGTGCGCGCCAGGAAGATGGCAGAGGCGACAGCTTCCGCGCCCTTAATTCCCTCAGGATGGTTGTGGGTCACTTCTGCGGAGAGTTTCGCCATCCGGCGCACGGTTTCCAGCTCCTTCGGAAAGCCATAATTGTTGGTGGCAATCAGAGGGAAGGCGATGGATTTACAGTCATGCTCCAACACCAGTTTCAGAGACTGATCATAGCAGCTGCGAAGCAAGGCTTCCTCTCCATAGCTGCCGCCATCCCACACCGGACCAACGGTATGGATCACATACTTGGCATCCAGACGGAATGCAGGGGTGATGGCCGCCTGTCCCATGGCGATGGGACCGATCTTCTGCCGGGCAGCTAACAACTCCGGTCCTGCCTTTTTATGGATACTGGCATCGGTGCCCAAACCTACCACAGGCCAGGGATTGGCCAAATTCACAATGGCATCCACCCGCATATTGGTAATATCGTTTCTGACGATCTCAACGGGCATACGCTCACCGCCTTTTTTTCCAATGCAATTATACCACAGCAAAATGCCCCGGAAAAGTTTTTCTGTGAAATCATATCGCACATTCATATTCCCATTCAGGCCGGAAAGTGTCTACCATATTCTCAGGCAGTCCCCCACCGGATTCTCAAACAGTTCCCAATCGTAGACAGTCTCTAATTCCTACGCCAAACGTTACCGTGAACACCCGTCGTAGCGTATATGCGACCTACGAACCTGTTCAAACTGAGCAACAAAAAACGAGTGTTCTTACAGGATATCAAATCCCATAAGAACACTCGTTATGGCGACAGTATAACAGGTTGATACATTGCAGCAGTCCACGATATACTGCAACTTTCATTGGTATAAAACAGCGTTTTTACCAACAAAACATATGTTGTCAACACAATTTCAGGTTTAAGTTCTTCCAATCGAAGTCAGAACACCAAAATTTTGGTTGACATTGGCTATCTTAGATACTATACCAGCGGATCTCGTTGGCCTCCAGGTGCAGGTCGAAGCTGCCGCTGTCGGTATACACGGTGGTATCCTGAGGTACATAGGTATTATTGACCACACAGTACTTGCTGTTGGCCACAAAGGCATGGACTTCCACATTGTAGTTGGTGGAGAACCACTTGTGCAGGATCTCCTCGCCGTGGGCCGCCCACAAAATGGCACGGTACAGAATACGGCTGTTTTCGAAGGAATAGGGTAGGCCAGAGATGTAGACGCTGCGGCCGCTGCCGAAGGCGTTTGCAGCCATCTGGACTTCCTTATCCTTCTGAACCAGAATGTCAGTACCCTCGTAAGCATAAATGCTCTTCTTGCCTTCGCCGAAGTCAACTTCTCCTGCAACATCAGCCAGGATGAAGTGGTCGCCGTTTGCATCCCAGTTGTACTTGTCGTAGTTCAGGGTGAAGCCGGTCTCCTTCTCAACGCCAAGCACGCTTGCAAGCTGGAAGAAGTGGCCCTGGTACTGGTGGCCGGAGGGCTCACCGACACCGATGAAGCCGCCGCCATTGTGGACAAACTTCCGGATGGCAGAGGAAATGGCTGCATCCTCCCATTCCACGCCGCCGGTATGGGCGGTATCGCCGTCACCGACGTTGATGATGACATCGATGTTGTCCAGAACGGATGCATCGTTACGGATATCATCGAAGGAGATGAACTTCACATCGAAGGGAGCGCCGGACAGGGCCTCGATGATACCTGCGTAGGAGTAGTTCTGCTTCTGGTACAGGGCATGGTGGACCATATGGCAGCCCCAGGCCCGCATCTTGCCCCAGCTGTTGAGCACAGCCACGGTCTTGACGCAGTAGGGCGTGGTTCCCTTGATGTTCTCATACAGCTCCCGGAACTCGTTGCAGACGGACTCCACATAATCAATGAACTCGGGGAACTGCAGTGCCAGCTTCAGATAACCACCGTAGCCGATCCGGTCAATGGGCTTGCGCAGGATGGCGCGGCGGGCGGTGACCCAGTTCTCCTTGGCTTCCTTCACGGGATCTCCACCCTCGTGGAAGGTATCAGGGAAGAAGTAGGGCAGGAAACGGCCTTCGGTGTACTTGACACCGGGAATATCAGAGATCAGACGCAGAGTGGAACCGTTGCCCACGGAGCCAACCACGGCATCCACGCCGATGGTCTTCCACTCTTCCATGAAGGGCTCTGTGCCGATCCAGTGGTCGCCCAGGAACATCATGGCTTCCTTACCCAGCTCGTGGGTAATATCCACCATTTCCTTGGCCAGTGCGGCAACCTCACGGCGCTGGAAAGCCTGGAAGTCCTTGAATTCCTTGGAGGGAACACGGTACTGGTTGTTATAGTAGCCCTGATCCACGATGTACTCGGGACGGAACTTATAGCCTACTTCCTTCTCGAACTGCTCCAGAATGTAGGGAGATACAGAAGCGGAGTAGCCGTACCAGTCCACATATTTCTCCCGCTTCAGCTCGTCAAACATCAGCGTGAACTGATGGAAGAAGGTGGTGTAGCGGATGACATTGACGTAGGGATGGTCCGCGATGAACTTGCGCAGGCGTTCCATGGTGAACTTGTGGGTCTTGGGCTGACGGACGTCAAAGGTGATCTGATGCTCAAAGTTCTGCCAGTTGTTGGTGACCGCATTGTACATATGCACGGGGTCCCAGATCAGATAGGCCAGGAAGGCCACGGTATATTCGTGGAAGGCTTCGGGCTGCGCAATCACGACACAGCCGGTTTCCGCATTGTAGTCCCAGCAGTCAGTGGGAACAATGGCACCGGTGGTACGGTCCACCACTTCCCACCAGCGCTTGATGTTGTCCCGGGTGTTGACTTCCATCAGTTCGGGAGAAATGCCCTGCATCAGAGGAATTTCCAGAGCTCCCCCGGTGGCAGTGTGGAAGCCGGTCATGATGTAGCACTGCTGTACTTCGTCCGGATTGGCCTTGGCCCAGGCGTTGTCCTTACGGGTAGTATAATAGGTAGAATAGATCTTGGCGTTCTGGCCCTGCAGTTCAGCGGGGAAATCGGTGCCGTCACAGTCACGGATGGCATCTGCGCCCCAGCGCTTCATGATCTCCAGAGTCTGGGGAACCACGTCCAGGTCGGTGGGGATGGTTACACGACCCATCATCTTTTTTTCATTCATTTTGGTAAATCTCCTTATGGAAATAAGTAGCTGTTTGGATTCGGGAAATGATATCTGCTCCTAATTCTATCCTTTGACGAGGTAAAAATCAATACAAATTTCAAAAAAATTCCTGACAAACGGGGGAGGGAATCCTCCCTCCCCATTTCGTCAATTTTTATAAGCGGCGTTATATACAAACAGTGCCGTCAGCAACAGGATGATACCCACCAGCATCAGTCCCAGTCCTTCCAGCTTACCGGTCATCTTCCAGCCGGCAATGGTCAGTGCCATGCCTGCCACGAAGAACAGCAGGATCAGAATGCCCCGCAAAGTCGCATGTTCTTTCCAAAAATTCATATTGTCACCTTAGCCTTTCAGACCGCCGACAGTCATGCCCTTGGTCAGGTTCTTCTGGACGCAGATGTAGAGGATCAGGACCGGCAGCATCACCAGCACCAGGCCTGCATACATGGGGCCGTATTCGGCAGCAGACTGCTGGGCCTGCATCAGATTCAGAAGGCCGGCAGGCAGGGTCCACTGATCCTTGTCGGTCACCAGAGTCTTGATGATGATGTACTCATTCCAGAAGGACAGGAAGTTGAACAGGATCACGGTAATGATGGAGGGCTTTGCCATGGGGAAAATGACCTGCAGCATGGTGCGGCTATAGCCCGCGCCGTCAATGTAGGCAGCCTCTTCAAAATCATGGGGCAGGGTCGCAAAGTAGCTGGACAGCAGATAGATGGTAAAGGGCAGCGCGGTGGCCGCATAGACGACTGCCACGACGATGTGGTTATTCAGCAGGAAGCCGTTTCCTAAGATCCCCTTCAGCCACTTGTCGCCGTCAGACAGCATCAGATAGATGGGAACCACGATGTAGTTGACGTTGATGAACAAGCCTGCCATGAAGCAGGTATTCAGGAACTTGCCGCCCACGAACTTAAATCTGGCCAGGCAGTAAGAAGCAGGCAGCGCAACGACCAGCAGGATACCCAGTGCCAGAACGGTGATGGTAACGGAGTGCAGCATATAGCCGCCCATGTTGGCCTTGGTCCAGGCATCGGCAAAGTTCTGCCAGTGCAGATGGGTGGGCAGGGCCCAGGGGCTGCCGTAGTGCTCGGAGGTCTCCTTCACAGAGGCCACCATGACCCACAGCACGGGAACCAGGATCAGAACCGCCAGAATTCCCAGAACCACATAAATAAAAATCTTGTACAGGCGCTCGCCGCTGTTTTCTTGATTCAATCTCATGTCGGCACCTCCTTAGTATTCCAGAACTTCCCGCTCAGTGACCTTGTTCACCAAAGCAGACAGGCCGAAGGACACCAGGAAGATCACAACGCCGATGGCCATGGCATAGCCGTAGCCGCCGCCCAGGTTCTTCTGGTTGTACATATACAGCAGGGCCACATTGGAAGCATTGTTGGGGCCGCCGCCGGTCATGGCGCTGACGAACAGGAAGGCCATGTTGATGGTGGAGATGATGAAGAAGGTCAGCGTGGTGCGGATGTTGGTCCAGATCAGGGGGATGGTGATCTGGAAGAACTGAGTCACACGGTCAGCACCGTCCAGACCGGCAGACTCATACAGAGAGCCGGGAACAGCAGACATGGAAGCCATGTACATGACCATGTAATAACCGATGGCCTGCCAGACCATGGCAATGACCAGACTCATGATAACATGCTCTTCGCCCTTCCAGAGGATGCCCTCCTTGCCGAAGAGGTTCAGGATGCTGTTCAGCAGGCCCCGGTCGATATCGTAGATGGCAGAGAAAATACCAGAAATAACGACAACGGACAGAATGTTGGGAATGTAGAAAACAATACGGAAGAAATCCTGACCCTTCAGCTTTTCCCGGGTAAGGATACCCGCGAAAATCAGCGCCGTTGCCATGGTAAATACGGTGACCATGACGATCAGCAGCAGCATATTCTGCATGGAACGGATAAAGTTCGCATCCCGCATCAGCATCTGGAAATTCTTCAAACCAATGAACACTTCATTGGGATTGAAGGTACTCCGCTGATACAGGGACAGACGGAATACGTTGAAGGTGGGTACCACCATGAAAATGGCAAACAGCACCACCGCAGGCACCACGCACAGGAGGATGAAACCCGTGCGTTTGAAATTGCTTTTCATCTTAAACCAACTCCTTGTTTTATTTTTCAAAAAACTTTCCCACAGGCAAGCAATACCTGCGCATGGGAAAATCTCTTGTCAAACCACTGCATGGCGTGTACTGTAAGAAAACAGGTGGCAGTGACAGGAGTCACTGCCACCCAAATTACTTAACTGTGTGGTAAAAGGTTGGGAAAATTAGCCCAGCTTTGCCTCAGCCATCAGAGCGGAGTTGGTCTTGACCAGCTCTGCGTAGTCGTCGATGGTGATGGTACCGGCGACCAGGGAGTCGATGGGAGCGAAGAAGGTGCTGGAAACGTCAACACCGGGGATCTCGCCGAAGGCAGCGAAGCCGCCCAGAGCGGAGGTAGCACCGTTGTCGTAGATGGAGTAGAACATCTTCTGCTCACCTTCCATGCCGTCAGCAACACCAACGATGGGCTGTGCAGCACCAGCGGTAGCGAAGATGGAAGCAGCCTTGTCGGAGTACAGGAAAGCCACAAACTGCTCAGCCTCAGCGATGTGCTCAGCGGCAGCGGGGATCCAGGCCTGCTCGATCCAGCAGAAGGAGCAGGGAGCATTGCCGGCAGCGGGAACAGCGGTCATACCCCATGCGAAGGTGTCACCCAGAGTAGCTGCGTAGTCAGCCATCTCACCGGTGATCCAGGTGCCGTTGGGCATGAACAGGGCGGAGCCGTTCATGGGCATCTGCTGGTTCTTGGTGAAGTCCTGGTTGTTGGCCTGAGCGGGGGTTTCCGCAACCTCCTGCTGCTACAACCGTAAACTTCGCAAGTACGGTCAGAATCTCGTTGGTCTCGGTGTTGAGCACATAAGCTCCGA
>JAFVPA010000014.1 GCA_017505505.1 Oscillospiraceae bacterium
CCTGGTTCAGCTTTCGGATCAGGTCCTTATAGGAGCGAACAGAGCCCAATAGATGCAGAGAGTTCATAGGAAATTCCCCCACAAAAGAGAGAAGAAGAATCAAAGTGTGGACATGACCGCCCGGTCTGATGGTAATCATTGGTACCTCCTAACTGATTTTGCAGAATCAGGCGACGGAGTTCGCCTCCTGGCCTGAATTCTTCGGATTCAACAATGCTATAAAGTGGTTGCAGCGCAACGCCTTTTTCGTTTTTTGACTGCATAAAAAAGATACGTCAGTTGATTTTACGTCAAAAGCATCGGTTTTTACGTATGATTTTTCCCGGGAATTGGCGGATCTTTACGGAGAAAAAGACCTATCTCCGGGATGCTGTTTTCCAGTGCAAGCCAGTCTTCAAATTCATTTCTGGGAACGATATAAACTTCAGTCCGTTCTGTACTACCCGCAGTGCTGCAGTAGTAATGCCGGCACTCCAGAGGAGTATCATCCACCAGAAAGAACATGGCGATGGCATCCACCACCGTATTCAATTCGATGTTGTCATGGTCCCGGTATTCCCGTTCCGGCCGGTTCCGATCATAGACGTGGCGGAAAATCAGTACGCAGTTCCGGTAACGGAATTCTCTCCCTGCTGCAAACTGTTCCAGGACCGGATAGAGGAAATCCCGGATATAGCTACGGGAGGACTTCTCCTTCCGGGGCAACAGAATGGGTATTCTGAGGCAAAACCACCCCTGATCCGTAAAACCGATTTCAATCGGAATCGCTTCTGCAATTGCATCGTGTGTCAGTGCCTTTGCCCTGGGATGACCGGTATAGGCAGGCAGAGCTCTGGTCAGCAAGGCCACCTTTTCCGCCTGTTTGGCTGCGGAGACTGCATTTTCCATGGCAGCTTCCATACGCTTATCTGCGTAGTCGGTCTGAACAGCCTGCAAAATGTTCAGCAGTTTCTCAGTCTGCCGGATAGTCTTCTCCAAAGTCATCTGAAAATAAGATTTTTGCATCATTTTTCCTCCTAACGCTAGAAGAATGGGATGTTCCATGCATATAGGCATAGCATCCCTATCTCGGCTTTTGTCGAATTTTTCGGCTCTTCCTTTATTACACACTGGCAGTCATAAATACAATTCCTACCATACTTACAGTTCCTACCATGAGAAAAATACGCGCGTATTATAGGGGGGCGAAAGTGCAACGCGGCTGTCAGACTCATTTTCGCAAAGCACACTTTCTCCAGGGTCATCCCGCTCCGGCGCTACATCCCCAGACTGATTTTGAGCAGACTCCTCCTGTCTCTTTTTCAGAATCTTACGGCTCATCCAAGCTACAAGGCAGTTGAGGTTCTCATTTTCGGTCTTACCGTAATGTGTATTAGGCCTGCTAATGCGCATTACGGCCATAATGCGTTTTACGTTTTCTGCATCCGGAAAGGAAATCTCCTGCCCGGCGGGATAACACATGTTGAAAATCACGCATCCAAAGGAACCGGGCAGACGGTACAGAGGAAAGGTGCAGGCATGTTTCCGGAAGAACCGCCAGACCTTGGTCTTCTCCCAGCCCCAGCGTTTTCCCAGAGTCTGCAGGGTCAGCACAGCGCCAAACTTCCCATACTGAACCGCAGGTGCCTCAAAGGAGAAGGCATTTCCATAATCCTGCCAGACAGTATGACACCACAGATCCAGCCAGGCATCGGACTCATCAAAGACTCTCCCCTGCTCTGCCAGCCGTTCCGTGATATTCCGGGGCATACAGAGGAAACCATATCCGTCCGTAGTGTAGACCACACCGTCGCAGCATTCCGCCCCGGAGCACTTCAGAACCCAATCTGTAATCCGATAGGTCAGAATTTTGGTTCCCGGCTCCAGCGTATAGGTGATGTAGCCCAGCTTTTGCAGCTCCTCCATGATTTGCAGAGCTTTCTCGCGGTTTCTAACGTCCAAAATGCTTTTCAGGCCCACGATACCACCAACCCACATTCCGGGCTCCACAGCGTTCTCATACCCGCAATAAGTAGATCTTCCCTTCCGGAACGCAGCCCGGGATACAAGCTTCAGCCAGTAACCCAGCAGGCCCTTCAAAGCCGGGATTTCCTCTCTGGGCACTTTAATCCATGGGAATTTTAATAAGCACTTCTTCATGATTTCCTCCTTTCCCGGAAAATAGAAAAACGGCTCTTGTGTTAACAAGAACCGTTCATAAGATATGAAATTTTGTGTATATCAAGGCTCAACCCATAAAAATGGTGTAAATTTGGTGTAGGCAGTTTTTCGTCATAGTTTGATAACGTATGATATGTATTTATTCATACTCCAGTTTTCAAACATTGTCCAGAATAAATCTGCCGTTTTTGTGGCATAGTCCGTGGTTTTCAAAGAATTTCCGTCTCGGATACACCATCTTCATACACCACGGGAAAGGCCAGGAAGGTGCTCTATGAATAACTATCAATTTTGGTCATAGAAAACACACCTTTGCTAAAAATTCTTTAAAAAATAGTATAGCATTTTCTGTCAATACTTACAAGTGTTTTTTATGCCCCTCTTATTCCTTTCACAGCCCTATTTCCTGATTCGGTTTTGCTAACACGCCCAGTCATAATAAGCACTGCATGATAATTTGGCAGCCTTTTGATTTTTACAGCTCCGTACATTTCGACGCAATTTTCTTGCATTCGCCGGGAGAAACGTAGTAAGCTGTTTCCAGGCAGGTCATTCCCAGAAAAAGCGACCATACTGCCTGCGGCGCACCGGATCTCCCCCGGTGCGCCGCTTGATTTTCAGCTGACCGGAATCAGCAGCATCTGATTCGGTGCCGGTTCTTCCTGCAATCCATTGGCCCGGCGGATGGCCTCCACTGTGGAACCGCTGCCTTTGGCAATATCCCACAGCCGCTCTTCTCCCGCCCTGCGCAGGATCAGCGTGGGACGATTGGGGTCCGGAGTACGCTGTCCGCCCGGTTCCAGGCCTGTCACCATAGGAATGGCTTGCCGTGCCGCAGCTGTCATCTCCATAGGCACTTCCGCCTTGGCCATAATCTGGCCGCTGCCTGCCATGGCCTGAGGCTGGGCAGGCATGGGGACAGCAAAAATTTGGCTATTGCTGTCAGCAGTCAGGCTCTGGCGGCCCTCCCAGCGGGCAGTACCGGAGCGCAGGATGCCGTCTTCCCCATAATAGAGCACCTGGAACGTACCGGGCAGCTCCAGCTCCACTCCGTTCTCCGTACGGCGCTGCCGGGGAAAATCCGGGGAGAAGCTGACATCCGCAGCCAGATTGGCCTGGGCCGGAAGGGTCTGTTCCCCGTAGATGTTTTCCCGGCGGTTTTCCAGCACTACGGGCAGCTCCAGGTTTTCCGTCCGGATCCCCAGCTCCCGGCTGGGGCTGTAGGCATCCTCGATCACATCCACCAGCTGCTTGTCTGTGACCAGATACTGCCCCACCACCCCGGCTTTCAGTCGGATATGGCTTTCATCATCCAGCACTACCTCCAGATTGGTCGGCATCAGCGCAATATCTGACTGTGCATCAGTCCCGTACTCTCCCTCCAGCTGGGCATACTGGGAAAAGGGCAGTTCGAAATCCCAGGTGTGAAGCTGGCCCTCCTCGCTGCGGTAAAGCAGATGCAGATTTCCATTTCCCCGGAATACAAGTTTGTTCCCCAGGACCTTTCGGTCTGTGATCACCGGGTCCATACGGTAATACATCAGCTGTTCCGGCTGGGGAACGGAGTCCGGCATTGTCAGATCCTCGTCGATCAGGAAGGTCTTCTCTCCTGCTTCTTTGGGAATTCGAACCGGATAAGTACTGCGCAACAGTTCCACATCCCCCGGGACCTCCTCCGGAGCAAAAACCTCTACGCTCTTGGGTGTAAAGGCCTCCGCCATGGCACTCATACCACAGCGTACCATGATCTTTCGAGGCGACACACTGCGGCCGTCCACGAATCGGGGCAGGCAGCGGATACGGATGATCCCCTCGGGGGTATCCTCCGGCAATTCCCAGTTCATCTGGAAAGGTATCCAGGTCTCCATCACCCGTTCCACACTGCCGTCTTCCGGCGCATACAGCACCCAGACCATCATCCCGCCGGTAAAAGAAATGCTGTCCCGGTCCCATTCCTTGCCCCGTAGGATCGGCTGGCCCCAGGAAGCCAGAACACGGCCGATATCCGGCATTCCATCCGGCAGCCGGATCTCCTGGGTTTGTTCACTGTTTCGAACTTCCCGCACCGGTGTATCCAGGCAGGAAAGCGTTGACTTTCCAAATTGAATCTCCATATATGGATCACTCCTTATCCTGCGTTTGTTATGAAAGTATATTCCATCCGGGACAAGGTTATGACCCTTATTTTTGGTGCATGACGCCAAAACCCAAAAGAACCAGCCCAAGGCCGCCGAAGCAGCACAGGAACCAGCTCTCCAAACAGTGACCGATAATCAGGCCAAAGCCAAAGGATGCGATACATCCACCACGCATGTGGCTTTTCCGGCACATATTACCACCTCCTGCATAATTTTATGCAGGAGGTGGATAAGATTTCCCGTGCAAAAAAGAGATGTCCGAAGACATCTCTTTTTCATCAATATTGTTTCCTTAACCGCCCAGGTAGGCCTTCTTGACGGCGTCGGAGCTGGCCAGTTCTGCGCCGGTACCGCTGAGGGTAATGTTGCCGGTTTCCAGAACGTAAGCCCGGTCCGCGATCTGCAGGGCCTTACGGGCATTCTGCTCGACCAGCAGAATCGTGGTTCCGTTCTTATGCAGCTCCTTGATGATCTCAAAGATCTGGTCAACCAGAATGGGGGCCAGGCCCATGGAGGGCTCATCCAGCATCATCAGCTTAGGATGGCTCATGAGGGCACGGGACATGGCCAGCATCTGCTGCTCGCCGCCGGACAGCGTGCCGGCGATCTGTTTGCGGCGTTCCTTCAGGCGGGGGAAATAGTTGAAAACCATTTCCAGATCCTGCTGGGAAACTTCCTTATTGATATAAGCGCCCATCTCCAGATTTTCCTGGACGGACATCTGCAGGAAGATCCGGCGTCCCTCGGGAACGTGGGCCAGGCCGGTCCGCAGCAGCTTATAGGCATCCGTATGGGCAATATCCTGACCGCAGAAGCTGATGGAGCCGCTGCGGGGATGCATCAGGCCGGAAACCGTCTTCAGAATGGTGGACTTACCGGCACCGTTGGCACCGATCAAAGCCACGATCTCGCCTTCACCGACTTCGAAGGAGATACCCTTGATGGCGTGGATGGCGCCGTAATACACATGAAGATCTTCAATTTTCAGCATCAGGCGTCACCTTCCTCTCTACCTAAGTAGGCTTCAATAACAGCGGGGTTGGCCCGGACTTCTTCGGGAGTACCCTTGGCGATAATACGGCCGTAGTTCACAACGGCAATGGCTTCGCAGACATTCATGACCAGATTCATATCGTGCTCGATCAGGAAGATGGCGATATGGAAGGTATCACGAATGCGGCGGATCTGGTGCATCAGCTCAGCGGTCTCACTGGGGTTCATACCGGCAGCAGGCTCGTCCAGCAAGATGATGGAAGGGTTGGTCGCCAGAGCACGGACGATCTCCAGCCGGCGCTGGACACCGTAAGGCAGGCTGCCGGCCTTTACATCGGCCACATCGGCCAAGCCCATAAAGTCCAGTAGTTCCATAGCCCGCTCATTGGCGGCCTTCTCTGCCCGCTTATAGGAGGGCAGATGCAGCAGAGATGCCAGGAAGGAGCACTTGATGTGGTTGTGCATGCCCACCTTGACATTGTCCAGTGCGGTCATATCGGTGAACAGGCGGATATTCTGGAAGGTACGGGCGATGCCCAGCTTGTTGACCTTGTGGACAGGCATGCCCTTAATGTCGATACCGTTGATCAGAACGGAACCGCGGGTAGGCTGGTACACGCCGGTGAGCAGGTTGAAGATCGTGGTCTTACCGGCACCGTTGGGGCCAATCAGACCGGAGATCTCGGTGGGGCCAATGGTGATGTTGAAGCCGTCAACAGCAGTCAGGCCACCGAAGTCGATGCCCAGATTACGGACATCCAGAACGGGAAGTTTGTCAATGTCCTCCTCACGGAGCAGATTCATGGTGGGGACCTTGATCATTTTGCGGGAATACTCATTCATCGGTACCCACCTCCTTCTTCTTGAAAATACGGACGATCTTATCGGTGACAACAGCAGTGAAGTCCTTCACCTTGGGAGACCAGGTGAACAGCATGACCACGATCAGCACAACTGCGTACAGCAGCATACGGTAGTCTTCCAGCTCACGCATGGCTTCGGGCAGGACGTACAGGACCGTTGCAGAAATGACGGAACCAAGGATATTGCCCATGCCGCCCAGAACCACGAACACCAGAATATTGATGGAGGTGTTGAAGTTGAACTTGGATGCGGTCAGAGAAGAGTAGTTCAGGCCATACAGGGCACCGGCCATGCCGGCCAGGAATGCGGAGACCACAAAGGCCTTCAGACGGAAGGCAGTCACGTTGATACCAACGGATTCCGCAGCGATCCGGTTGCCGCGAACGGCCTTGATAGCACGGCCTTCCTTGGAATCGATCAGGTTCAGCACCACGAACAGGGTGATCAGCACCAGAACGAAGCCCATGGGGAAGGAAGCGATCTTCTGGACACCGGTGGCACCCATAGGACCGGAGAGGATCTTCTTACCGCCCTCGCCCAGAACAAGATCCGCAGAGTTAAACGCAAAATGGATACCCTTAACATCCTTGCCGATGTACAGGTTGCCGATGAGGTTCTTCAGGATCTCACCAAAGGCCAGGGTAACGATGGCCAGGTAGTCGCCCCGCAGACGCAGGACGGGAATTCCGATCACGACGCTGGCAACGCCTGCAATGACACCGCCGCCCAGCATGGCGCAGGCCAAGCGGAGCACATCGTTTGCCATCACGTCCTTCAGCAGAGCGGCAATGACCACACCGGAGAATGCACCCAGGCCCATGAAACCGGCATGACCCAGGCTCAGCTCACCACAGACACCGACCAGCAGATTCAGGGAAACAGCCAGAGAAATGTAGACGCAGATAGGAATCAGGAAGCCCTTGATGGAGCTGCCCAGCATATTCATGGAGGACAGGGTCTGCATCAGGATAAAAGCAACGATGACCAGCAGGTAGGTTGCCAGATCGGTGCGGGAATTCTTGTTTTTCAGCATATTCTTCATAGCACTTACCTCACACCTTCTCCTGGATCTGCTTGCCCAGCAGACCGGCGGGCTTCACCAGCAGAATAACGATCAGCACCAGGAACACGATGGCATCAGAAAACTGGGTGGACAGATAGGCCTTGGAGAAAGTCTCGATGATACCCAGCAGGATGCCGCCCAGCATGGCACCGGGAATGGAACCGATGCCGCCGAAGACCGCAGCGGTAAAGGCGCGGATACCGGGCATGGAGCCGGTAGTGGGCATCAGGGTAGGAACCGTGGAACACAGCAGCACACCGGCCACGGCAGCCAGAGCGGAACCGATGGCGAAGGTGGTGGAGATGGTCTGGTTAACGTTGATGCCCATGAGCTGGGCAGCGTCCCGGTCCTCAGAAACGGCACGCATGGCCTTGCCCATGCGGGTCTTGTTGATGAACAGGGTCAGCGCAATCATGATCAGCACGGAGGCCACGATGGTATAGATGACCTCACCGGTAATGGTAAGCTGGCCGTCGAACAGAACAACAGGCTTCATGGTAACGATGCTCTTGAAATTCTTGGGTGCGCTGCCCCAAATCAGCTGGGCCGCGTTCTGCAGGAAGTAGCTGACACCGATGGCGGTAATCAGAACCGCCAGACTGGGAACACCCCGAAGGGGCTTGTAGGCCAGGCCTTCGATCAGAACGCCCAGCAGCGTGCAGACGATGACAGCCACGGCAATACCCACGGCAGTGGGCAAACCCATATAACTGGTGACACTGTAGGACATATACGCACCCACCATGATAACGTCACCATGGGCAAAGTTCAGCATCTTGGCAATGCCGTAAACCATGGTATAGCCCAGGGCGATGATGGCGTAGACGGCACCGATGCTGACACCGTTGATTAAGTACTGAAGAAAACTCACGGTTTTTCCCTCTCTTTCCGACAGTCTATGACAAGGACTTTGACAAGTCCCTCTCATGGACTGTCGCATAGTTTGTTTTTCTAAAACGGCACGGAAGCCGGACAGGGGCTTCCCCCTGTCCAGCCGCCGAATAAACGTTTAATTATGCACCAACGTAGACGCCGTTCTCGATAACGACAGCCATGGGAGCCTTGGAAACTTCGCCGGTAGCAGCCCAGGTCATGCCAGCGCCGGTCAGGCCGTCGAAGGTCATGGAGGTGAACTGCTCGACCAGCAGAGCATTGATCTCGGTAGCAGACATATCAGCAGTCACGCCGGCAGCCTCGCAAGCCTGTGCGATGGCGTAAATAACGTCGTAAGCGTCAGCAGCGAACTGGTTGGGAACGATGCCGGTCTTCTCCTGATACTTGGCAACGAAGGACTTGGTAGCCTCGTCCTCAGCATCAGCGGAGAAGGGAGTCAGCAGCATAACGCCCTCAGCCAGAGCGGGGTCGAAGCCTTCCACAGTCAGAACACCGTCCAGGCCGTCGCAGCCGAAGAAGACGGGGCTGTAGTCGATGGTGTCAGCATAGGTCAGAACCTGAGCGGCTTCGGTAGCGTAGAAGGGCAGGAAGACCAGATCGCAGCCTGCGTCCTTGCACTTGGTGACCTGGGTGGTCAGGTCAGCCTTGTTATCAGCGGTGAAAGCCTCAACGCAGGCGATGTTCAGGCCGTTGGCCTTAGCCTGAGCTTCGAACTTCTCGAAGATACCGGCAGAGTAAACGTCGGAGGAGTCGTAAATAACACCAATGGTGGTGCCCAGGTTGTTCTGAGCCATGTAGTCAGCGGAAGCAATACCCTGGTTGGGGTCGGTGAAGCAGATCTGGAAGATGTTGTCGCCGTACTCGATGACGGAAACACCGGATGCGGAGGGGGTCAGCATGAAGATCTCATCGTTGGCGCACTCAGCAGCAACAGCATTGGAGGGAGCGGTGGTGACAGGGCCAGCCATGATCTGCATGCCCCAGTCCTTCAGAGCGTTGTAAGCATTGGCAGCCTTCTCGGTGTCGTGCTCGTCGTCCTGGCAGTTCAGTTCGAACTGGAGGCCGCCCAGAGCATTGATCTCTTCAACAGCGATCTGCATACCAGCCTGGACAGCGGTACCATAAACAGCAGCGCCGCCGGTCAGGGGGCCGGACATGCCCAGCTTAATAGCAGCAGTGGAAGAAGCCTCAGCTTCAGCAGCGGGAGCCTGGGCAGTCTCTTCCTTGGCACCGCAGCCTGCGAACATACCGGCTACCATCAGGCAGGCCAGCAGCAGAGCAATAAACTTTTTCATAATCGTGTTCTCCTTTTCTCAAATGGCTTATAAAAAAGCGGCCACGTTACGTGACCGCTTCTCCATACATCAGGAAATCCCGGTCACACAGTTGGCGCAATAATTCGCAGAATTACTACACAAAGGGACACTACCAGAATAATGGCAGCGTCTACGACGGGACGAATTCGCAGGCTGGCACAAGCCAGGCTATTCAGTTCACGGATGCTTGTAGTCATGGCTGTGTTCCTCCTGTAGAATATGGGTGTATTGTATCTCACAGAAAGACATTTGTCAACGAGAAAAACACCACAGATTCCTCCGTGGTGTTTTTCCCTTTTTTGTACACAATGTACAAATGTATACAAAAGTGTTTATTCTCCGTCCAGAACGGCCTTGCAGACACCCAATACCTTGCTCAAAATCGGCACACAGGTGTGGCTGCCGTAGCCGCCGTTTTCCACGACGACCATAAAGGCCAGGGGATATTCGTCACTGTCCACAAAGCCGGCAAACATGGCATTGGGATTCTGTTCGCCGCCCAGCTGGCTGGTACCGGATTTGGCACAGACGGTCAGTCCGGGGAAATTCCAATCGCCGTAGACGGCTTCCACGTTATGGCGCATATAAGCCTTCACCTGCGCTGCCGCTTCTTCGGACAGATAGCGGTCCGTCTTGGCCGTCTTGGCTTTGTAAGTCGCCTCTCCCCCATTTTCCACATAAGACATGATATACGGCTCCGCCGCCACACCGCCATTTGCGATGGCCCCCATAAAGGTCATAAACCGGGCCGGGTTTACCAAATCGGAATGCTGACCGATACAACTCCAGGCAAAGGACACCGGGGCGGTGTTGGAAATATCATAGTTGCCTTTGGCCGTGGTAATGCCGTCAAAGGTCAGCTGTTTTGTAACCTCAAATTTTTTGACGTAGCTGACCATATTGCTTTTCCCTACCAGCTCCGCGATCTTGGCAAAGGCGCAGTTGCAGGAGTTGGCAAACGCGGTTTTCAGCGACTGTTTTCCGTGAGCTTTTTCGCAGGTGACGGCTTCAGTGCCGTATTCTACCTTCCCGTAGCACTGGAAAGTCTCGTTCTCGATCCCGGGAACACATTCCATGGCCGCTGCCAAAGTTACAATTTTAAAGATAGAACCAGGGACGTAAGAGGACTGGATAAAGCGGTTCAGGTAGACACCGTCATATGCTCCGGTGGTATCCCCTGCTATATCAGGCACATTGTCCGGGTCGTAGGTCGGTGTGGTCACGGCGCATAGGATCTCACCTGTTTTATAGTTATAGACCGCCACGGTACCCTTTCTTCCCTTCATAGCCTCCAATGCCGTATTCTGGGCCCAGGCAGACAGGGTCAGCTTTGCTTTGCCTCCCTCACCGGTAGAATTGTAAACGCCGTTGATCAGGTCAAAGCCCGCCATATCTCCGGCGTAGGTGGATACCGCCGCTGCATTGATGAAGCCACTGCGGTCACCCAGCCAGTGGAGGGTGGATTTTCGGGTGGCCTCACTTTGGGCATAGCTGCGGCTTTCCGTAATGTCCAGAAGGACCTCTCCGGAACGGTCAGTGATGGTGCCGCAGCCGATGTTGGTATTATTATAAATGTGCGGGGAGCCGGTAAAAGCTACCCATTCATGGGCTGAGCTGGCGTATTCCCACAGGAAAAACACCATACCGAAGAGCAGGACCACCAGGAAAGCGCCCATAAGCCACGTACGTTTCGTTACACGGTTCATTGGCTCACTCCCTTCTTTTCCTTCTTCAGCCGGACCGCGAAGCTGGCATTCTGCCGGGTATCCGCCGCCTTAACAAAGGCCAGCAGGCCCCAGGCCCCGATCATGCTGGTACCGCCGTTACTGACAAAGGGGAAGGTAACGCCGGTAAAAGGCAGGATATCCAGCGTACCCAGACAATTAAGGATGGTCTGGATCACCAGGACTCCCGCTGCGGTGCAGCCGCCGATGGAATAGAAGCTGCTGCGGGCAACCCGGGCAGTGCGGATACAGAAGAAGCCCAAAGCCACGATGCACAGAACGGTCATCACTGCCATCAGCAGTCCCCATTCCTCGCTGATGGTGGCAAAGACGATATCCGAGTCCGCCGCGAAGACATATTGCAGCAAGCCTCCCTCCGGACCAAGGCCGAAGAGGCCGCCGGAAGCGATACACATCAGCGCCCGGGTCTGCTGGTAGCCGGTATGGTAAGGATCCTCCCAGATATGCCGCCAGGTAGCAAAACGCTGCAGGGCGTGGGGTGCGATCTCCAGAGCGATAACTCCGGCAAAGCCCAAAGCCGTGATGGCCAGGGCCACCGTGCCCATACTGCCGGAACGCAGGTAAGCAATTACCAGGAACGCGCAGAAGAAGATCAGTGCCGTACCAAAATCATTCATCAGGGCCAGCAATCCGCAGATCACCACGGAATAGGCGATGAACAGGATCAGGTTTCGTTTGCTCATGATCCGGTCCATGGTGGAAGCACCGGCGTAGACAAAACACACCTTACTTAATTCCGAAGGCTGAAGGGACATACCACCGAAGATCAGCCAGTTTTTCGCGCCATACAGCTCTGTGCCAAAAATCAGCGTAATCACCAGAAAACCGATGCCCGCCGCCACTGCCGCATAACGGACCTTCTTGGCCCGTTCCAGATCCCGAAGGGACCAGCCAAGGAACAGGAAAATGGATACGCCTAAAATCAGCGCAAAAAGCTGCTTCACCGTTTCTCCGGGCCGCACGGTTGCGATAGCCGCCATACCCATGGTACTGAGGAAAAAGGCAATGGTCTCCACCTCAAAGGATTTTCGGTGGATCATACAATAGAATATGTAAAGGATCCATTCACACAACACGATCCCGCCGAAGCCCTGTAAAATGCTGAGAAAGTCAGACCGCTGCCCTTTCAGCAGGAAGCCCAGGAGCATCATGCATTGCAGGATCGTCAGCAGCATCAGGTTGGTCATGGTATCCCAGCCGCTGGCCGCCTTGGTACGAAGCTGGGCCTGCCGCACCTCCTGGTGCTGGGTGATCGGCTGCAAATGCATCTCCACGCCGCCGATGTTGATTCGGTCCCTGGATTTCAGCGCACAGATCTGGACGGGACGGTCATTGACGAAGGTCCCGGCTTTGGAATTCACATCACTGATGGTCCAGCTTCCATCATCATAGCGGGTCAGGACCGCATGGTTGCGGGATATGGTGGGATAATTGATGGTCACATCGCAGTTTTTGCTGCGGCCGATGACATTCTCCCAGTGGGTGATGGGGATCTGAGACCCGTCAGCCATGTTCAGCCAGGCCCAGATCTCCGGTTCCCGCTTGAAGGTCAGCAGCGGAAGGCAGCAGCGCAGCAGCAGGATCAGGGTCAGTACCGGAGCGGCGATCCGCAGGAAATCCACATATTCTCCCGCCAGCACACCGGGGTCCGCAGGAAGCATGCTCAGGAATTCCTCCATAGGCTCACCATCCTTTCTTTCGTAAACTTACGGTTTTCTATAAAATGACATACTTTTTGCCGGATGTCAAATGAACTTTTTCTTAAGATTCCGCTCCTATCCTTCCAGACTCCGCAGAATGGCGATTTCCTTCTGATAGCCCGGAAGCTCATTGGGAGTTTCCAGGATCATGGGTTTGCCCTTTAACGCAGGATGATTCACGATGGTGCGGAACGTCTCAAGTCCTAAGCTTCCTTCTCCCAGCAGATCATGACGGTCCTTATGGCTGGCAAAGGGGTTCTTGCTGTCGTTCAGATGCAGGGCACAAAGCCTGTCCAGACCGATGATCCGGTCAAACTCAGAAAGCACGCCATCAAAGTCCTGCACAATATCATAACCGCCGTCATAAACATGGCAGGTATCCAGACAGACGCCTATATTTTCGCTGCCCACGGCATCCATGATCGCTTTCAGCTCTTCAAATTTTCCGCCAATTTCGCTGCCCTTTCCGGCCATGGTCTCCAACAGGACTTTTACGGGGTAATCGTGGCGCAGTGCATTTTTCAACGCAGCGGCAATATAGCCGATACCCGCTTCCGTTCCCTGTCCCACATGACTGCCGGGGTGGAAATTATAGAAATTCCCGGGCAGCGCCGCCATCCGGCGCAGGTCATCTTCCAGAACCTGTGCAGCAAAAGCCCGGGCCTCCGGGTCGGCGGTGCAGAGGTTCATGGTATAAGCCCCATGGGCCACCAGCGGGCCAAAGCCGTTTTCTTGCAGCAGGGCCACCGCCTTTGCGGCATCCGCCGGATCTTCTTTCTTTGCCTTGCTGCCCCGGGGATTCCGGGTAAAGAAAGCAAAAGTATTCGCTCCGATTTTCAAAGCCGTCTTCACCATGGCGGCATTGCCGGCACTGGCAGACAGGTGACAGCCAAAATAACCCAAAATAATCACTCCTTTTTGGTGATTATAGCACATTCCGAAACAAAATGCAAATTTCCTCTTTTCCCAGGTGCAAACAATATGATATACTATAAAAAATATGCGCAGGGGGGATATCCATGCCGAAGTCTGACAATCAAAAGCTGAAGATCTTCTACATCCTGGACTATTTACAAAGAAACTCCCACCAGGAGCACCCGGTGAGAGCGGCAGAGCTGCTGTCCATGCTGGAACGGCAGCATAATATCGTCTGTGACCGCAAAACGGTGTATTCCGACATTGCGGCTTTACAGGATTACGGTGTGGACATTGTCTCCATCCCCGGAAAAAACGGCGGCTATTATATCGCTTCCCGGAACTTTGAGCTCCCCGAGCTGAAGCTGCTCATCGATGCCGTCCAGTCCAGCCGTTTCCTGACAGAGAAAAAATCCCGGGAACTGATAGAAAAACTCTGCAACCAGTGCTCCGTCTACGACGCCCGGCTCATGCGCCGGGATGTGCTGGTCTCCGGACGGGTCAAGAGCATGAATGAGACCATTTATTATAATGTAGATGCCATCCAGGATGCGATTGCGGAGAATAGGCAGATCACTTTCCGCTATTTCGACTACGGTCTGGACGGAAAACGGGTCTACCGTACCAAGGATTATCAGGCCAGTCCTTACGGCCTGTGCCAGGACAACGAGAACTGTTACCTGTTGGCCCACTCCCCCCGCCACGGCGTGACCTCCTACCGTGTTGACCGGATGAGCGACATCAAGCTGACCGACCAGAACCGTACTCCCTGTCCCGAGCTGACAGGAAAAGCCCTGGTGGAGCATGCCAACCGGCTGTTCCAGATGTATTCCGGTGAAACTGCCAACGTGAAGCTTCGGTTCCACCGGAGCCTGGTCAACGTAGTCATTGACCGCTTCGGCCGGGATGTGATCCTGATCCCGGATGGTGAAGAGCATTTCGTTTTTACCGTAAACGTAGCCGTCTCTCCCATGTTCTTAAGCTGGGTCATTGGCTTCGGTGCCAAAGCCAAGGTGCTGCATCCCCAGAGTGTGGTAGAGCAGTGCAAGGCAATGTGCATGGAAGCATTGGGACAGTATTAAGTCAGCACAAAGGAGCGGAACACATCGTTCCACACGATTTGGGATCGGTCCACCATATCCGCATCCCGCAGAACGGACATACAGTAATGGTAAGTACCATCATCCAGCACCACAGCCCGGCCCAGGCGTTCTCCCGTCTCCCCGGCTGCGGCCCACACGAATTCGTAGCGGGTGACGCTGTCCTGCCGGGTCTCCATAATGGTGAGCTGGTCCTTATTGTAGCCACTCAGAGTCTGGATGGTAGCATCCAGATCCCCTGCTGACAGAGTCTCCAGGACGATTTCATAGTCCTCGCACAGATAGACCTGTTCGCTGTCGCTTTCCAGCACCGGGGCCACTGCATCATCCGGCAGGTGCACAGCAACCTGCCTTGGCTGGGCCATCACCGGGGCCACCAGTTCGTCGGAGATCGTTTCAAAGGTCTCCTCCGCCGCGCAGCCGCACAGCAGAACAGCCAAAGCGATCATTATCCAGCATTGTTTCAAATGGATCCCTCCCGAAAGGAATGTACTATGACAAAGCTTATCCTTCTTTACCTCCTTATAATCAATGCGGTGGGGTTCCTGCTTATGCTTGTGGACAAGTTCAAGGCCAGGAAAAACCTCTGGCGTATCCCGGAAGCCACACTGATGACTGTGGCTGCTATCGGCGGCAGCGTGGGAAGTCTGATCGGAATGTACACCGTGCGACATAAAACCAGGCATCTGAAATTCACGCTGGGGATCCCGCTGATTTTGGCGGTGCAGGTGGTGGCAGCGGTCTGGCTGTTTCTTTTCCAATAAATATTTGTAGGGCGGGGTCATGACCCCGCCCTACGATTGTTTATACAAAGAAAAGCGATCCCATACCAATCAGCCCAATGGCTGTCAGAACCAGAATTCCGCTGCTGGTGAAGAAGCACTTCAGACACCGCCGGTCCATCCATTCGCTCTGCCGGTAGGCCCGGATCCCATGGCGGTTCCGCAGCAGGATCACCAGGGAAGCCAGGAATCCCCCGCCAAAGAGGATCAGATTCAGGATGCCATAAGCCATATCCGACCAGTTCATGGTCAGCCGGGTCAGCAGGTCCGCCAGCACCAGATTATTGAACATGT
Source organism: Oscillospiraceae bacterium (assembly GCA_017505505.1). The sequence goes on from JAFVPA010000014.1 coordinate 15,965, forward strand.
GCAGCCCGATCGCCCAACCAATGGAATACTCCACCGCCACATATCCCAGAAGCAGCCCCATCAGGATGGCATAGGGTGCTTGCAGCAAATTACCATGGAACAAGCCGAAAAGCAGAGCAGACCCGAAAATAGCAAACCGCTTTCCAAAGGGGCGCAGAGACCGCAAAGCATAGCCCCGGAAGAGGATTTCCTCCCCAATTGGCCCAAGGACCGACGCATAAAGGAACATGCTGAAGGTATCAGCCTCTCCGGAAATGGTTTCCAGCATGCCTATCGCTGATTTCCCGAACACGTTCAGGACCGCTTCCAGCAGTGTGACCCACAGGCTGTTGACCATCTGGGCCCCCATGCAAAGCAACAGGATACAGCAGAACAAACCGGGACGCATTTTGGAATTCTTTACCAGGATCTTCCGTTTCCAGTAATCCCTTCCCTTCCAGGCCCACAAGATCACCAAACCGACCAAAATGGACAGAACATAGCCCCAGGCATTGCCGTAAATGGCATCATAGTCCGGTTCCAGAACAGCTCCGCTCCATGCAAGGGAAGAAAGCATCTGCTTTGCTTCCTCCAGAAAGATTGTCAGAGATACCAGCAGATTCATCAGCACATAATAGCCGAACAGCACCCAGCCCACGGCGGAAAAACGGCGGCGCAGCCACCTGTTGATCTGCTTATCTGTCATAGCTTACCCCCAAAATGGCTTCTGCCGTCATGATGCCGTCCACCGCCGCAGACATGATGCCTCCGGCATAACCGGCCCCTTCTCCCGTAGGGTACAAGCCTTCAAGAGAAGACTGGCGGCTTTCATTACGGAGGATACGGACCGGGGACGAGCTACGGGTCTCCGGGGCCGTCATAACCGCATCGGAAGATGCAAAGCCTTTCAGCTTTCCGTCCAGCTGCGGTAACGCTTCCGCAATGGAGGCGGTAATCTTTTTAGGAAGCACTTCGTGGAGATCACACCAGTGGACACCGGGGCGGTAAGTAGGCTTCACGACGCCTTCTCCGGTGCTGGGTTTTCCGTTCAGAAAATCTCCCACCAGCTGGGCCGGAGCCCGGTAGCTTCCGCTGACCCGGTAAGCGGTTTCTTCAATTTCCCGCTGCCATTTCATGCCGCCCAGAGTCCCCTCATAAGGGAAGTCGGCGGGATTCACCGTCACCAGCAGGGCCGCATTGGCATTTTCCCCATCCCGGTCGGCGTAGCTCATGCCGTTGGTGACGATGCGGCCTTCCTCGGAAGCTGCCGCCACCACATGGCCGCCGGGACACATACAGAAGGTGTAGACGGTGGCGTTGTCCAGATGCTGCACCAGCTTGTAATCCGCCGGGGGCAGCACAGGATCTACCCGCCCGTACTGGCTTTCATCCACCAGAGACTGTTTATGCTCGATGCGCACACCCATGGCAAAGGGTTTCGGCTCCATAGGGATCCCGGTTTCATCCAGCATCTCGAAGGTATCCCGTGCACTGTGGCCGATGGCCAGCACTGCCGCGTCGCAGGAAATGATCTCTCCGTCAGCAGTCTTCAGCCCAGTGAGTTTTCCATTTTCCGTACAAAGCCCGGTGACCTGAGTATTAAAGCGGACTTCGCCGCCCAGGTCAATGATCCGCCGGCGCAGATTCTGCACCACCGTCAGCAGTACATCCGTTCCCACGTGGGGCTTGGCATCGTAGAGGATCTCCTCCCGGGCACCGGCCTTGACGAACTGTTCCAGCACCCAGCCGATCCTGGGATTATTGACGCCGGTATTCAGCTTTCCGTCAGAGAAGGTTCCCGCACCGCCTTCGCCAAACTGAACGTTGCTCCGGGTGTCCAGTTCTCCGGTCTCGAAGAATTTCTGCACCTTTTTATGGCGGCTTTCGGCATCCTCGCCCCGTTCCAGTACCAGAGGCTTCCATCCCGCCATAGCCAGAACCAGGGCCGCAAACATACCTGCCGGGCCAAAGCCCACAACAACAGGACGTTTGCCTGTCATAGGGATATTCCTGGGTGCCTTATAGTAAGACACCGGAGCAACACTGGCCCGCTTGCAGCCGCTGGCGCGCAAGATTTTCTTTTCGTTGCCATCCACCGCCACATCAATGGTATAGATGACCTTGATATCCGGCTTTTTCCGGGCATCCACACTACGGCGAACGATGCGCAGCTGCCGGATCTTGGAATTGGAAATGCGCAGCATCTGGGCTGCTTCAAACTGGAGCTGGTGCGCGTTATGCTCCGGGGGCAAGGGAATGTCCCGTAATCTGATCATAGGTTTCCTCCTGCATGGCCTCCTGCCAAATGGCCGGAGCTCCATGCCCATTGTAAGTTATAGCCGCCGCAGTCGCCGTCGATATCCAGCACTTCCCCGCAGGCATACAGGCCGGGGACAATGCGGCTTTCCATGGTCTTATCGTTGAATTCTTTCGTCACGATGCCGCCTGCGGTGACCTGGGCACTGTCCATACCCATAGGCTCCGTCAGGGAGACATCGAAGGATTTTGTCAGCTTTGCAAGCTGCTTCAGCTCATAATCGGAAAGTTCCGCAATTTGGCGGTTTGCCCCGATCCCCGCCGCCTGGGTCAATACCCGGCCAAGACGGTTGTGCAGGATTCCTGTCAGCAGCTCTGATGTGGGAAGATTGGTCGTCTTTCTGCGAAGCAGTTCTTCTTCCAGCGTTTCTTCGCTGAGCTGTGGCAGGAAATCCAGACGGCACAGCCATTCTCCCCCGCCCTGACAGGCATCCCGGGAAATTTCGAAAATCACCGGACCAGACAAGCCGTATTCCGTAAACTGCAGTTCTCCGGTGCTTTCGCTGTGAAGCCTGCCGTTATGGAAGATGGCCGCATGACAATTGGCCCGGACACCCTTCAGCCCCGTCACACCGTTCCATCCGGATTTCAGCTGGACCAGCGTGGGGCGAAGCTTGGTGCATTTATGTCCCAGAGACCGCAGCAGCTTGTATCCGGACATGGTTCCGCCCAGCTTTGTTCCAGCGAGACCTCCGCAGGCGATAATGAGCTTGTCACACTCCACGGTTTCCTCTTTGGCTTCGATACGGAAGCCACCCGCTGTCTTTTTAATCTTTTCCGCTTCAAACCCCAGTTTGACTGTGATATTAGGCTGTTCCAGCGCAAACCGCAGCACATCCACCACGGAGTTGGCCTGGTCGGAATAAGGATACACCCGCCCGCTTTCCTCCGCCACGGTGAACAGCCCCAGAGAGCGGAACCAGTCCAGCGCCGCTTCCGGTCCGAAGTCCCCAATAGCAAACTCCGCAAAGGAAGGTTCATCACCGTGATACCCGCCTTCGGCCGCATGAAGGTTTGTCAGATTGCAGCGGCCATTTCCGGTGGCCTGCAACTTCCGACCCACCCGGGCCTGGCGCTCCATGAGAATGACCTGTACATTCTTATTACCCGCCGCAGCCAGCGCCGCAGCCATGCCGCTGGCGCCGCCGCCGATGATTCCGATGACCATAAGCCGTCCTTTCCGCGTTTTTTCGCATACTTCCCAATTTATTTTACCATTATAGCCTAACTTTCGATTTTACACAAGAAAAACTTCTTTTCAGTTTCAAAAAGATGTGCTATAATGCTCTCTGGTGATACAATGGACCGCAATAATATCGAAAAAATCGCCCACACTGGAGAAGACAGGCTGCTGCTTGCCAAGCTGTGGGACAAAATAAATGCAGGTATGCGAAAAAACATCCCTGCAAACACCCCCTTTCTCTCCCTCCGGGAGATGGAAATGGCGAAGTTCCTCTTTGGTGAACCGGAAGGGCTGTACGCCTTCGGCGGCTACGAAGAAGCTGAACGAAAAATGCTCATCTACCTGCCGGAATATCTGGAGGAATCTTCCCTATTGGAAGAAGACAGCCCCTGTGTATGCCTTCGGGCCGCCTTTTATCAAGGAGACACACCCACCCACCGGGATTTTCTGGGTGCCCTCATGGGGGCCGGTATTGCCCGGGAAACGGTGGGCGATATCTGTGTTGGCAAAGGAAGCTGTGATTTCTTCGTAACTGCGGAAATCGCACCTTATATCCTGCAGAATTTCATCTCTGCGGGACGAACGAAGCTGCACCTGCAGCAAATCCCCCTTTCCGAAGCCCATATTCCGGAACCGGAAGTAAAGGAGATCAAAGATACCCTGGCCTCCCTGCGCCTGGACAGCATTATTTCCTCGGGCTTTCGCATCGGCCGCTCCCTTGCTGCCCAATATGTCTCCGCAGGAAAAGCCGCTATCGACGGCCTTCCCTGTGAAAAACCCGACAAAGCTGTCACCGAAGGAATGAAGATTTCCGTCCGGGGACTGGGAAAGATCAAACTGTATGCCGTAAACGGCAAAACAAAAAAAGACAGAATTTCGGTGGTCATCCACCGCTATGTGTGAGGTATTGTTATGAATATGAATGAAGTTATCGCCAGGATCAATGAACTGGCCGCCAAGAATAAGGCCGAGGGCCTGACCCCCGAAGAACTGGCAGAGCGGGACAAGCTCCGCCGCATCTATATCGATTCCGTCAAGGGCAATCTCATCGGCCAGCTAGAAAACACCTACATCGTCCGTCCCGACGGTTCCAAGGAAAAGGTCAGACACAAATAAGGAAACGGGCATCAGTAGGGCGGGCTGCCCTCAGCCCGCCGTTTTGCATATTCGATGCATTCCGGCGGCTTGAGGGCAACCCGCCCTACTTTGCTCTTTTCAAATCAGAAAATTTCTGCTATACTGAATAAAATATGTTCATTTGGAGGTAGGATATGGCCTTTCTGCCTATCAACAAACAGGAGATGCTGGAACGGGGCTGGGAACGCTGCGATTTCGTCTATGTCATCGGCGATGCTTACGTAGACCACCCTTCCTTCGGCCACGCCATCATCAGCCGCATTCTGGAAAGCCATGGCTACAGCGTGGGCATCATCTCCCAGCCCAACTGGAAAGACCCCAAGTCCATCGATGTGTTCGGACGGCCCCGGCTGGGCTTCCTGGTCAGCGGCGGCAATATGGATTCCATGGTCAACCACTATTCCGTTACCAAACATAAGCGCAAAACCGATGCCTTCACCCCCGGCGGGGTCATGGGCAAGCGCCCCGACTATGCTACCATCGTCTACTGTAATCTGATCCGCCAGACCTATAAGGATGTGCCCATCCTCATTGGCGGCATCGAAGCCAGCCTGCGGCGATTGGGCCATTACGATTACTGGTCCGAAAGCATGAAGCGCTCCATTTTGCTGGACTCCCAGGCTGACATTCTTATGTACGGTATGGGCGAAAAGTCCATCGTGGAGCTTGCGGATGCCCTGAATGCCGGTATGGAAGCCAAAGATATCACTTACATCGACGGCACCGTTTTTAAAACCACCGAACTGGACGAAAGCCTGCCCACCATCGTTCTGCCCCCCTTCGAGGAACTGAAAGCCAATAAGAAGAAGTACGCAGAAAGCTTTAAGATCCAGTACGGCAACTGCGACCCCTTCACCGCAAAACGCCTGGCAGAGCCCTACGGCAGGGAATTCGTGGTCCAGAATCCCCCCCAGAAGCCCCTGACTACGGAAGAAATGGATGCTGTTTATGACCTGCCCTATGAGCGGACCTGGCATCCCAGCTATGCCAAGGCCGGCGGTGTCCCCGCCATTGAAGAGGTCAAATTCAGTCTGGTCTCCAACCGGGGCTGCTTCGGCGCCTGCTCCTTCTGTGCCCTGACCTTCCACCAGGGCCGCATCATCCAGACCCGCAGCCATGAATCCATTCTCAAGGAAGCGGAACTCATGGTGAAGGACAGGGATTTTAAGGGCTACATCCACGACGTCGGCGGTCCTACCGCCAACTTCCGCCACCCCGCCTGCGAAAAACAACTTACGAAGGGTGCCTGCGGCGGACGGCAGTGTCTGTACCCCACCCCCTGCAAAAACATGCGGGCTGACCATTCCGACTATATCGCCCTGCTTCGCAAGCTGCGGAAGGTCCCCGGTGTCAAGAAGGTCTTCGTCCGCAGCGGCATCCGCTTCGACTATCTGCTGGCAGATAAAAAGGATACCTTCTTCAAGGAGCTGGTTCAGTTCCATATTTCCGGTCAGCTGAAGGTGGCCCCGGAGCATGTTTCCGATGCGGTTCTTTCCCGGATGGGCAAGCCCAGGAATGCGGTTTACAACCAGTTTGTGGATAAATATTTTGCTCTGAACAAGCAGTACGGCATGAACCAGTATCTGGTCCCCTATCTCATGTCCAGCCATCCCGGCTCTACACTAAAGGAAGCCATTGAGCTGGCAGAATACATCCGGGAAATGGGCTACAACCCCGAGCAGGTCCAGGACTTCTACCCCACTCCCTCTACCCTGTCTACGGTCATGTACTATACGGGGCTTGACCCCCGAACCATGGACCGGGTCTATGTCCCCACGGATCCCCACGAAAAAGCCATGCAGCGGGCCCTGATCCAATACCGTAACCCCAAGAACTACTATCTGGTCCGGGAAGCACTGCTCACCGCCCACCGGGAGGATCTCATTGGCTCCGGCCCCAAGTGCCTGATCCGTGCCATTCCCCCAAAAGCTGGCGGCTATACCGCACCCCCACCCAAAGCCTCCGCCAAGGGTAAACCTACGGCAAAAAAAGCACCGTCCAAACCCGCCGCAAAAAAGAATCCGGCTCCCCCAAAGGGCAAGCCGAAGAAATCGAGGTAATACTATGAAAATCGACAGCACCTTCAAGCTCGTTCTCGCTCTGATCGCCCTGTTCGTAGGCTTCTGCCTGCCCGATATCTGGGATTTCATCGCCGGCCTGTTCGGCTGATATCGCCCCGCAACCCCAAATTGCGCCATAGTTGGTGGCAGCAACCGATACTTTTTGATACACTTTTGGTGACACAAACCGAAAGGAGCAAAGTATATGACTGGCAATCAAATCATGACCACCATACTGTTTAACGGAATGCTTCTATTTTTCTATGGTATTCCGCTCTATCTTGTGTATCTTCTGGTCAAAGCACTGCGCAAGTATTTACGATCCGAAGATGTTCGTAAAGAGAAGGCCGTAATCTGCAAATCCTTGGGTGAAGCCCTGAAGGAACACCGCACCCGCTGCCACATGACCCAGGAGTTTGTAGCCGAGCATTTGGGCGTCAGCCGTCAGGCAGTCTCAAAATGGGAAATTGGCACCTCAGACCCCAGCACCTCCAACCTTCTGGCCCTGGCCAGGCTCTACGGCATCAACCCGGAAGATCTGCTGCGGCAAGTACAGGAATAAAACGAAAATGTCCCTCTGTCCAACCCCGGACAGAGGGACTTCTCATTTACCGCTCAAACCTTGGCATCCACCAAACCCTCAGCAAGGATGTAGGCCACCACATCAGCCCCGGCCATCACCAGAGCCGTTACCTGCGTAACGGTATCCTCCGCCACACCGAAGGCCAGCAGCAGCGGTGTCACAAAAGCCACCACCGCCATCCAGAACTTCCGGCTGGTCAGTTTCTTCTTCCAATCGATCATCGTTTCCTCCTTTATGCGATCTCCCATTCCTGCATTTCTGTATGGATATGGTCCACGAACGAGTTCCCACCCAATGCCTTATAGGCCTCATAGCATTGCACCAGATTCCGGAACTCATATTCCTGCAAACGCTTGTCCTTCACATGGCGGTAATAGATCCGGACGATCTCCGAACGCAGCAGGCACCGCTGCCCTTCCCGAATCTGCCGGGTTCCCAGGATCCGCTCCCGGATGGGACGGATCAGCAACGCGCCACAGGTCAGGATCTGGCAAATATCGCCTGCATGGTCCGCAAGTTTCTGTATGATCTCCATGATTTCTCACCTCGCTCCCTTCGGGATATCGAAGTGGACATTGGTAGAATTGATGGCATAAGCATACCGTACCTCCGGCTGCTGCTTCAAAAATACAAGCAGCTCCTTTGCACTGACACCATCGATCCGCAGGTCCACTGCTTCCCCGTACATATGCTGGGAGTTGGCTACGCCGCCGGAAGCTGCATTATGCTCCCGGCAGCGCAAGCCGCTGACGATATATCCCGGCCGTCCGAAGTGATTCCTTGCCCGGTCCGCGATCTCCACAGCCGTCCGCTGCATCTTGGCCGGGCGGCCATTACAGTACCGCCCGCCGCATTTACAGTCAAATTCCTCTGCGGAAAACCATCGGATACCCGTCCACCAGCTTTCCTGCCGGACAGGCCCGATCCCACTTCCGATAATCTCCCGGATCTTCGCTTCCGTTTCCCCTCCGAAGACACCGTCCGCATCCAGACCGTAGTCTTCCTGAAAGGCCTTGGCCGCCGCTTCACATTTCGGCCCCCACCGGCCATCAATTTCCCTTTGAGGATAGTACCCCAGGAAAGCCAGCAGACATTGCTTCTGTGAGACCGTCATTCTCAGATCCCTGCCCCAAAGGACCCGGTACCATCGTTTTCATAGAATGTCTGGCTCACCAGGTCATACAAGCCCGCCACATTGTCCGCATTCCGCACCACAGGTACAAAATCCCGGATCAGTTCTCCGGCACTGTACATTTTCAGGAAATACAGATGCATACTGGCATGATACTGCTTCTCCGTGGGAGAAGTACCGATATACCAGCTGGTATCACCCCAGCCGCAGCCCGCATAAGCGCCGTTAGGAGGATAGGCATAATTGGTCTGCTCAATGTCATCCATGTACAGCTTCACAGCCACGCTCTCATACCGGATAGTTCTGGGCACTGCGTCGTTCCAGCTCAACCGCCAGCAGCCCTCCGCTTCCACACTGGAGCACTGGGCCACAACCATACCGTCGCCGTTCTTGAAATACAGTTTAGGCGCAGTCTTCACACCGCCGCCAACGAAATACTGTTCATACGTTGTTGCCAGCTGGCCCAGCATATTGAACTTGATCTCGTAGGAAGCCTCTGTGCCGCCGGTAACACCGGTATTGATATACTGTCCATCGGTAAACACCAGATAAGACATCTGCGTATAATCACTGGGCAGGACCGGCACCTCAGGCGCTTCCTCTTCGCCCAGCACAGCCATTCGCTGGTCCACATAGGCCAGCCGCTTCCGGATAAATTCCCGCAGCTGTGCAATATTGTTGGTAGACCCACTGGGAATGGTTGGATACACCACCAGATCTTCGGCATACAGGTCCTTTCCGATCACCTCTGTGAAATATTCAAACCGGCTGACCATATTGGCAAAACTCAGAGGACCTTTCCGAAGCTGCCCATACCGCTGCTTCAATTCCTCTGTGTAGCAGGCCAGAATACGTTCCCACAGCAGGCTGAAGGGCTCCTGGTAATTCTCCGGGCAGGCATACTCCGCAGAGACAAATTTACTGCCATCCCACCACAGGCCGAAGGTTGAGTCCATGTCATACTGCCCGCAGAACCATTTCTTGCCATCATAGGTGCCCAGCAGCATATTCCGGGCCAGGCTGTCCAATCCGCAGCTCACATAGCTGAACAGGAAATAATCCAGAGCAGACTGCACATCCAGAAATTCCCCGATACCTTTTTTAAACTTCTCCCCGGTGTTGTGCATCACAAAGTCAATGAGGGCATTCAGACTGTCTTTTACTGCATCCGAATTGGTACCCACTTCCACGCTCCAATCCACCCCATCCTTGCCGTTCCACAGGGTACGGAAATTGCAGGCCGTTGCAGTAAAGACGCCGTTGGAGTTGGTCTCGCCGCACAGGAGTACATGCTTTTCATTATCCTCATCCATGCCCCACATCCAATCCTCTTTACCAATGTTCCAGGTGTACAGGCCCTGATACACGCCGTTGGCAAACAGTCGTACGGGAAATCCGTCAATGGCACCGTTGCGGGGGCTGATGCGCATTTCCTCCGGCAGCGCCTCATAATCGCTGCGGCTGGAAACCACCTCGTCCCACAATCTTGCGGAAACAATATTCCGCGCATGGCTGTGGTCGATATAATTGGCCTTCAGCACATACTTGTGAGACTCCCACCCCCAGTCCCGGAAGACCTTCTTCAGCTTCTTATCCCGGTCTTCATCGGCATACATCTTGATGGTAAAATTCTTCTTGGGGTAATTCATGGAAGAGTTACCCTGACACTTGATTTTCAGGTACGCGCTGAAAACCTCCGTTCTGGAAACGTAGGTCAGCTCCGCCAGCACCTCATCCTTAGTAGTAGGAATGGTTCCCGACAGAAAAACCTTGGGAATATCCTCTTCCTTGGGCTCCCCTACACCGTATCCCTCTGCCAGGTCTACCGCCTCCACCCGCAGCACCCGTCCCTGGGCATCCACAGAAGCCACCTGAAAGAACTGACCTACCGCCGCCTTCTCCGGCGCGGGGAGAAAGCCTGTGGCATACTGGTAATCCTGAGAGTCCGCCCCGCCCTGTGCTGAAGGCCGCACATTGACCAATACCGCGAAGGTAGTGATCTGTACATCCTTTTGGAGCAGCACCACCTCCAGCTGCACCGGACCGGCCGCTGTCAATACCTGAGGGGCCAACCATACCGTCAGCACATTTCCCTCAGCCATCCAGGCCCTGTCCCCATTGGGCAGGGTGTCATAATTTCCCTTCGTCCCATCGGGTTTGCTGTAGCGGATCACCGCAGCGGCCATCTCCGGAACAGGCCAGGCCGCACCGTCAGACAGCAGCGTCAGTTCCAGACAACGGCTGTACCGGTCGTTGCGTACCGCCTGCACCACCGGAATGGGCCCGGACTTCATCAGATCCATACTTACTTTATTTACTATCATCATATACATCCCTCCACCCTTATCGCAAAATAGGCAGAAAGTTGCATACTTTCGTCTCACTTTTCTCAAAAAAATCTCACCCCTTTTTTCGGGGTGAGATTTTTTACCATTAACTCCAAAGAAAATCCAATATCGATGTTTTTTCCCGTTTCAGATGTCCGCTGTACACATATCCCCGAACACCTTCCGATTCTGTCAGATACCATTTGTTATCCGCGCTGTTGCGGATACTGCCCAGAACCATGACCGCCTGTCCTTCTCTGATCGTTCCCAGAACCTTCGTCCTGGCATCCGTATCTCCGCTGCAGGGCAGGCTCATGATCTCCGCCTCCCGGACAGCAATTCTGCGCTCCGTCTCCTCCAGCATTTCCTCTTCGCTGCATTGCTTAAAATACATTTCAGGCTGCTGCTCCCGGGAAAATTCCGTAAACCGCTCCACCGCCGACTGGCTTTCATACAAAGGTATCAGCTTCTCCACCAGCAGCTGCCGGTCAATGGTCAGCGTCCCTACAAAGTTATCGATTTCAAAAGGACCATCATAAATCGAATCATAGGTAGCATCGATGAGCCGTTCGAATTCCCAGGTATCCCCATCTCCCACCAGCGGGCAGCCGGCAGACCACATGCCCACGCTGCTGATATGATCCGTAGTCCGGGTATGAACATTGATTTCCGTGGCCCGCTTCGTCACATAGCCCTCGGAGGTCATGTACACCGCATCCATAGACATATCCCAGTAGTCTGTCCGCACATGCAGTGCCTCGTAGTTACCCCTATGATGTACAGAGTAAAGCTGATAGGTACCATCAAAAATTGTCGCCGGTCCCACATCACCAAATTCCGGGAAAGACCAGGCCCCGTATTTCAGCGGCCGGTCCGGGATGGTGCTGCAATCGTCATTGAAATAGGTGATCTTCAGTTCTCCCGCCGCATTCTTCTTCACTACGATGCATACCCCGGTCACCCGGAAGAACATCAGATCCGAACGGGAATGATCATCCATATGGTCCGAAGCCCCATCAAAGAGGAATACTGCCGCAAAGCCGCCGTCCAGCGCCTGCTGCACCATTGTATCCGTCCGAATGTAATGATCCAGCATCATTTCCACATATTCCCGGCGCGCAGAATTGCGGATTCTGGCAGACAGATCCCAATGGAAGGGTTCTCCCATCTGATAGGCCTGCACCGGAGTGGCAAGGGATATGAGCATCCCCAGCACAAGGCACAGGGAAAGAAATTTTTTCAGGATCTTCTTCATTGATTTCGCCCTTATCTCGAAGATTTTTTCCATTATAGCATCCGAAAGTGGGATAGTCAACGATATCATCTGTCCAAGTACAAAACCAATGCTTGACATTTTTACTCTAATGCATTAGAGTATAGATAGAACTCTAATCCAGTAGAGCAAAAGGAGGATACCCAATGGAAACACCGAAGATTTATGAAAGTGAATACCGCTTTTGCCTGATCCTCTGGGAGCACGAACCTGTCAAAAGCAAGGAACTGGTCCGGCTGTGCCAGGAACAGTTGGGCTGGAAATCAACCACCACCTATACCGTCATCAAGCGTCTGGCCCAGCGGGGCGTTCTGAAAAATGAGAACACCGTCGTCACCTCTTTGGTATCCAAGGATGCCGTTCAGGCAGCAGAATTGGAGGACTTCGTGGAGAAAACCTTCGAAGGCTCCCTTCCCGCCTTTGTGGCCGCCTTTACGAAGCATCAAAATATCTCCCAGAACGAGATCGATGCCGTCCAGGCCATGATCGACCAATACCGCAGCCAGCACGAACAATAATTCTGTCATTGCGAACCAGTCCGCAGACTGGTGTGGCAATCTTCCGCCAAAGAGGTGAACTCTTATGACCAACTTATTTTTAAAGATTATAAACATGAGCATCTCCGCCACCTATCTTGTTCTGGCGGTGCTCCTTCTGCGTCTTCTTCTGAAAAAAGCTCCCAAATGGATTCATGTCCTGCTGTGGGGCCTGGTAGCCGTCCGTCTGCTCTGCCCCTTCACGCTTGAAAGCGCCATGAGTCTGATCCCCAGCACGGAAGTAATTTCCCCGGAGATCATGATGGATGTAACCCCAACCGGAATTGAAGCAGTGAACAACGTCGTCAATCCCATTATCACCGAATCCTTCGCCCCAGCCCCCATTGCAAGCGCCAACCCCCTGCAGATCTGGATCCCGGTCTTCTCCATTTTGTGGTGCTCCGGTATGGCCCTCATGGCCCTCTATACCCTTTTCACTTACCTGCGCCTGCGCCACCGGGTCAGCACCGCCATCCGGGTCAAGGATAATCTTTACATCAGCGAATATGTGGCTTCCCCCTTCGTGCTGGGTATTTTCCGTCCCCGGATCTATCTGCCCTACCACATGAGCGACCTGGACCGTTACCATGTCATCGCCCACGAGCGTGCCCATATCCGCCGCCGGGACCACTGGTGGAAACCCCTGGGATTCCTTCTTCTGACCATCCACTGGTTTAACCCCATCATGTGGCTGGCTTACATCCTGCTGTGCCGGGATATTGAGCTTGCCTGCGATGAAAAAGTCATCCAGGAATTAGGGCCAGATCAGCGGGCGGATTATTCTCAGGCCCTGCTCCATTGCAGCATCAGTCACCGCTCCATCGCCGCCTGCCCCATCGCCTTCGGCGAAGTTGGTGTCAAAGAGCGTGTCCGCAACGTGCTGAATTACAAAAAGCCCGCCTTCTGGGTCATCGTCGTCTGCCTTGCCCTTGTTGCCATCGTTTCTGTCTGCTTCCTTACCGATCCCCCCGAAGAACCGGAACGCCTCCCCGGCTACCACCTGATCGAACAGGTGGTGAACCAGCAGGGCTATACCATCACCGGACAGGAGAACATGATCGTCAATCTGGTCCTGGAAAAGGACAAGCTCCCGGAAGACTGCTTCACCAAAAAGGGCCACACCTTCGAAGTCAACGAGGTCATCCCCTACGAGACTGGTGTTTTTTACGATAACCGTATCTATCTCCACCGGGCCGCTCTGGACGAAGAGGATCCCACCTACGTCCGCTTCACCTTTGCCTTCCAGACCGATGGTCTCTCCAGAAACGCCCTTCTTCTTCCCTACCATGTGGATATTGAGGGCAACGGCTTCGTCTGCGATGTCTCCTGGCGCAGCGAGGTCTGGGACAATCAGACCACCTATTCCCAGTCCGCCGATGGCGAACCCGTCATGTTATTTGAGCCCGTCATGAATGGCGAAGGCTTCTGTGTCCTTGTAAAGGCCGACATCTGCCGGCAGGCCGGCCACCACATCGCCTTCATGCTGAAAAACATGAACCGCCTGACCTATGAAGAAACCAAACCCACCCCGCCTGTCTCCATCACCCTGGACAACGTTTCCTCCACCGGCCTGACCATGCTCTTCCACCAGGACCAGTCCGCCATTGACGGTCCCTTAAAAACCAGCAACGACTATTTCCTGGAGAAAGAAGAAAACGGCCAGTGGCTGGCCGTCCCCTATCTGATGCAGCCCAAATTCATGGAAGGTGCCCTGGATGTATCCACACTCCATCACTACGGCATCGACTGGACCGGAGTCTACGGCCGCCTCTCCGATGGCCGCTACCGCGTTGCCAAGCCTGTCCCCCTCAGCAGCAGTCCAGACTCCGAGCGGGTTGTCCTCTACGCCGAATTCACCATCGATGAACACGATATCTACCTCTCCGTAGAATCCGCCTCCACCACCGGCATGGCTCTGTCCATCTACCCTGACAACGATACCCTCCTCCGGGAGCAGATCACCACGGACCTTCTCTTCCAACTGGAAAGCTACGACCACAACACCTGCAAATGGTCTCCTGTGGAGCCCACCAAGGCCCCGGAGCTATCCGTAGCCCCCGGCCGCACCATCCGTGTCCTCCCCGACACCGCCCAGGAAAATACCCGCGTGAACCTGGACTGGTCCGAATGCTACGGCGAACTCCCCATGGGCCGCTACCGTGCCGTGACCAAATTCTTCATCCATTCCGAACCCCACACCTACTACGCCGAATTCTACCCCGGCAGCAGCGTCTATGCAGCCGCGGAAACCACCCCCGCCTACCCGGCAGCCTCCGCTACGGACTTTTCCCTCCCGGAATGCTACGCCTTTGCCGATGACACCACCGCCGCCATCGTGCACACCGAAAGCGGCCAGACCGTAGGCGGGATCACCGACACAGAGCTGGATGCCGCCCACCTGGAAGAACCGGACATGCTGTCCATAAGCAGATACCTGGATTCCCTTGATCCCCGATGCGAGTGGCTCTCCATGAATGCCGACGGCTACAAAGCCGTCAGCGTAGCCATCACTGATCCCCAAACCAATATCCGCACCGAATCCAGCCACGCCATCTTTGCCCATAACGGCCAATGCTACGACCTGTGGTTTGACAACGATGTGATCAGCGGCAAGGAAAAAGAAAACATTCGCAAGGCAGTCATGGGTGTCGGACACATTTCCCTCGGCACCGTCACCGTCCGCGCAGAGCCCCAGCTCACCATTCCCGACACCAAAGAGATCTCCCTGGAAGTGGAGGGCAGCACCTTCTACGTTCTGGTGGATGAAGATGCCGTACAGACTTTGGAGACCCTGTTCGCCGAAGGCACCGCTATGGGCTTCGAACCCAAAACTTACTTCCCCGGCCCCCAGATGGTCTTCCACGGCAAGGACGGCAGCAAAACAACCATTACCCTGGATCTGGACAGCGATATGTTTATCCACGAAGGTGTTTTTTACGACTATGGCCGCCCGGGCTACCCGGACCTGGAAAAGGTCTTTATCCTCATGCGCATGGTCTACTGGCCCGAAGCCGTCACGGAGCACCCTTCCTTCCAATGGTACTTTGACCAGATCCTGGAGCCGGTCTCCGATGAAGCTCTTCCCGGTGTCTGGCGGGGCAATATCGATTCTGACGGAGCGTATATGTTCCCTGAAGGGCAGTTCTACGTGCAGTTCGAATTCCACAAATACGGAAAGGGCCAGTATAGCTTCCATACCGATGGCATTGACAGCATCGGGATCTTCTCTTACCGCATTGAGGACGGCACCCTCCATATGAACCTCTATGGTGATGAAATGTATGCCATTCCCTACCGCATTGAAGACGGCTTCCTCTATCTGACCATGAGCGGCAGAGAAGTCCCCCTTTTCACCGCCACCGAGGTAGCCCAGTTCGCCCGGTCCCAACAAACAGATCCCCAACTGGAAGCCACCCGCATCCAGCGTCTTCTGAAAATTCTCAATGACCAGGAAAGCACCTGAAGATCCCTCTGCAACCACTACTTTCCCCAAACTTCCCAAAAAAGCACCCCACAATTGATAGACACAGGCCATTCCCTCTGATATAATGGAGCTATCCATAAAAAGGAGGGAATGGCCATGTTTTTCGGCTCCAATCTGCAATTTCTCCGCCGCCAGGCCGGGCTGACCCAGGAACAGCTGGCTCAGCAGATGGGGGTCTCCCGTCAGACCATCTCCAAGTGGGAATCCGGTCAGGCCCCGGAGCTGGGAAAACTTCTGGAATTGTCCGATTATTTCCGCTGTGCTCTGGATGATCTTCTGCGGCAGGACCTGTCCCTCCGAAGATCCCCCGTTGAAATTCGTCTGGTAAAGGGCTTCTCCATGGCCCGCTATACCATGATCTCCCCCCACGCCGAGAGGGATCTGCAAATCCGTATGGAAGACTGGACCCGCCAAAACGCTTTGGAAAACGCCCCCTATCTGACCTGGTCCTTCCCCTATGTCTCTGCCGATCAGAAACGGCTTGGCCTCACCGGCTTCTGCGGGGCCTGCGTTTTACCCCGGGGCTTTCTCCCCTCTTCGCAGGAGCTGGAAATAACCTCCCAGGGGGACCATCCCTATGCAGTGATGACCTTCCCGGAACCTTCCGGGCGGGACCCCCGGCACATTGCCCGTTGTATCCAGACCATCCTGGAATTTCTCCGTGAGTCCGGAATTTCCAAGTCCGCTGAGCCGGGCTATCTTCCCTGCTTTGAATGGCGCTATGAAAAAAACGGCACGCCCTGTGCCGCCCTGTTCCTACAGTGCCGCAACACCGAAACCGCAGAAGTATTTACATTTGAAACAACATAAATGATAAGGAGAAAGCAATATGGCAAAACAGCTCGTCGTCTACTATTCCCGCAAGGGAGAAAACCACATGCCCGGCGGCATCCAGATTTTGGAAAAGGGCAACACCGAATACGCAGCCGAATACATCGCCAAGGCCCTCAACGCCGACATTTTTGAGATCGACACCGTAAAGCCCTACGCAGCGGATTACAAGGCCTGCTGCGGCGAAGCCTTCGGCGAATTCAAAGCCAAGGCCCGCCCCCAGATCAAAGGCTTTGTGGAAGACATCAGCAGCTATGACACTATTTTTGTCTGCTACCCCTGCTGGTGCGGCACCGCGCCCATGTGCGTCTTCACTTTCCTGGAGCACTACGACTGGACCGGCAAGAAGCTCGTTCCCCTGTGCACCAACGAAGGCAGCGGCCTGGCCAACTCCGAGAAGGACATCGCCGCCAGCTGCCCCGGCGCCGTAATGGCCCCCGGCCTTTCCATCCGCGGCCACCAGTGCAAAGACAGCGAAGCACAACTCGCCGCCTGGGCCAAAGAAAATATCTGATGAAGTCTTAAAAAATGTAGGGCGGAGGCCTGCCTCCGCCGGGCAGAAACAAAATCAGAGCGTTCAAATCATTCTGCTCATTTTTCGTTACTGCCCGGCGGGGTCATGACCCCGCCCTACATTTTTATTTCACCGGGATCTCCGTCCCACAAACCACAACAGCCTGCACATCCTCCGGTCTGATGGGCACCTCAAACATAGCCCCGTAACGCCACTTGAACTTACCATCCTCCAAACTTCCGCCGCCTCCGAGATTCGCGTCCTTAATTTCCATATACGTCCCGTCCCTCAGCAGAAGCTGGGCGGTAAACCCCCGGTACGTTTTCTCCATGTGTTCACTGTCCCGCATAGGCGTTCCCAGCATTTTGATGTGGATGCCCACAGGCGAAAGCAGCAGCTTCTGAATGGTATACTCCGCGCCATCCGCCCCCTTCACCGTCACACCCCTTGCCGGGATCTTCCGGGTGGTGTCTTCATAGCGGACCGTGAATTTCAGTTTCCACAGCCCCTCCTGTACCGGAATGTCGTCCTCCTTGCCCTTCTGCCAGATCACCAGATCCTGGAAGCTGGTCGTCACATTCCGTTTGATCCAGAACAGCCGGCTGGTACTGGTCCATTGCTCTGTGATATAAAGCGTCTTCCGGTCCTCACTGAGTCTGTAGGACATACTTCCACCGCCGGAGCCCCGGGCAAATCTACCCCCGGCCCAACGGCCAAACCGCAGTCCCTCCGGCAAAACCTCCCCATCCACATGGGTCAGGCTGTACACCGCCGCGATGTTGTACCGGTCTCCAATCACAGCGTCCGCCGTCAGGGTGTAATCGCCTACAGTTACAGATGCATTCAGCGGTACACCGATGCTTTCCACGATTTCTGTTTTAGCACCGCCATAGAAGGGTGCCAGCAGATTGCTGATATACCCGGTGCTCATCTCCGCGCTGACCGGCAGTACGAGGAAGCACATAGTCAAGCACGCCGCAATAAGATTCCGTATCCCCCATTTTCTGCGGCCCATGGGGTGCCTCTCCGCTTCCTCCAAAATATCCTCCCGGATCTCTCCGATGGCCTCAAATAACAATTCAGCGTCCCTCAAAATACCCCTCCTCCCGCAGTCTTTCCCGCAGCTTTCCTCTCATCCGGTGAAGCATGCTCTCCACCTTGCTTTTGCTGAAGCCGCTGATCTTCCCGATTTCCCTGATGGCATATCCATGCCAGTACCGCAGCACGAACACCCGCCGCTCCTGTACGGATGATTCCAGCAAAAAGGCGTTGATGGTCTGCACCAGCTCCTTGGCCGCCAGTGCCTCATCAATGTGCCGGCCATCCGGGATGCAGTCTCCCAATTCTTCCAGCGACAGTGCCATTTCTCCGCCGCCCCGCTTCTGTGCGTCCATGCTGCGCCACCGCTTCATGCAGATACGGCGGGCCAGCTTTCCTAAGTAAGTCCGTAAATTCTCCGGGCGGTTGGGCGGGATACTGTCCCAGCCTGCCTGCCAAGTGTCGTTGACACATTCCCGGGCATCTTCTTCATTCCCCAGAATCCGCAGAGCGATCTGCATACAGTACTGCCCATATTTCCGGGCCGTTTCCTCAACGGCCTGTTCCCGGCGCTGCCAGTACAGCGCCACGATCTTGCTGTCTTCCACTTACCGTACCTCCTTTCATCCTTCTACTGCCAAAAAAACAGCTTCGCTTGCAAATCAGATAAAAATTAGACATCATACAGATTATAAATATATCCAGCATTCCTGCATTTTCTATGCTGTATCGTCAGGCTGCATAAAATACAGCTATAATCATATTACAAAAATCTTTGATGTCAACCACGGGCACTGAAAGATATTCCTGCTATTCTTTTGGTGCAGACACGCAAAATGACAAGATTTTCAAAACTGCGCTAGCTGGAATTTCTGTACGCCGTGCCATTCCGATGCTTTCGCACAACTGAAAAATTGTCATAACGCAACCATCCAAACCGTCAGCAATCGTAAAAGTTTCCGGACAGGCGCTTGAATCCATGTAAGTCCTTTTTTCATCATCCTGAAAACACTTCGCCCTTCCTGTCGTTCCGTTTCTTCTACGTCCTGCGCCATCAGTTCAAACATCCAGCAGTAATAGTCCGCGCATTCCCGGCATTTTCTCACATGTTGGTCTATTACTTCTGTTGTCTCCCCACTGCTTTCTCCCCGAATGTATACAGGGATCAGATCCTGGATGATCTCACAGGGATATTCCACTATCTCCCACCTCATTTATCGTATGCGTTCATATGCACGAATGTCTGATACTCCAGATTATCCATCGAAAGTTTCAGTTCCATCTCTACAGGATGTAACGCCTTTCTTAAGCAATTCAGATCATACTGTGAGTAGGTTCCCGGCTTAAAATAGGCCATGGTAATATGCGGTGTTAATGCATAACCCAACGGTACAACAGATTCCAATGTCAGATACATCTCGTCCAGTCTGCACCAGGAATCCTCGTCTGCCGGCCTAAGTCCCAGAACGATGCTGGTATTGACCATATTGAACAGCCATGTTGCGTTCAGGACCAGGGGCCGCTGTCCCTGCCATTGTTCCAGAATAGGTTTTGCCTGATCCTCCGCTTTCTTCATTTTTGTTTTGAGATCATCTGACATTTCCGGTGCATTTACCAGATCATGGAGTGTCATATGAAAGGTGGAAGGATCCAGCTTCTGAGACAGCATCCAACCTGCTGCACAGTACAATTCATCCTGAACCTTCTGCAGATGTACCTTTGCGGTGTCATTCAGATCAAACACGATCGTATTTCCAAAGAACGGAAGAAACGCTCCCGTCTGACTGACTTTCTTGCACAAATTCGGATTGGTAGTGAGATCCCCCCATTCCGGGAGGCTTTTGAAAATATATTTTTCCAATAAGTTGATCATATTTTTCTCCTGTCACAATACATTTTTTCAATAGAGGGTATCTTTGTTTATGCTGTGCTTTCCCTTACAGGATAGCACCAGGTACAATCCTTACCGATGCAGGACCCTGTACGGAAGTCACTCAGAAATGCCAGCTGCAAACCTGCGTGAAGCTCTGTATGGAAATTGGCCTCTATGTTGGGATGGGGATATACCTTAAAACAATACGGAATCTTGGACTGGGCCGGAATGCGGAGATTTTGCATCGTTGCTTCATCCATAATATGGACGCCCAGTTCTCTTCCCTGCATATCCGCTACGGAGATAAACATAATTTCCATGTTCCGAAGATGGTAGTCCGCATTTTGATTACAGAAATTCCCCTCAATGACAATCATTTCTCCGTCCCACCGGTAGGATAACAGCTCATAGGAAAAATTTGAGGCAATCTCTGCCTCTCGTTCTTCCTGAAGCTTCCACATCTGCTGTATTGTCCGAAAAACTGCCGTCAGGCCCGTTCCAATGCTGCAAAGGATCAATATCACAAGACAGGCCAGAAAGAACCCTCTTTTTGCAGACTGAATGTTCCATAAATTCATAGTGATTTCCCCACTTTTTAAATAGATTTCAAATAATCGGCCAGCAGAAAACCATCACCGCTGGCCGATTATTTTGCGTGACCGCACGATTTCGCCAACCGTGCAACCCACTTACTTCGTTATCCTGATTTTCATACTAATTCTTGAGCAAAATATTTCACCGAGAATGCTGTGCTGAAAGCACAGCTGAATCTGCAGTACATTGCAGATTCCCGTCTCATCTGAGTCATTATGTAAAAGCTGTTAAGGCTTGTATTAAGAATCAGTATCGTTTATCAGCAGTCTGGAGGCATTTTGAAAACTGATTGCCTCCAGGTATCGTTTGCTGCAATTCTGTTGCAGCCAATTCATCCCCTGTTCAATGCTCGGTGGACGGTAGTAGCTGCGATGGGTGTCGGTCCCCAAAAAATCTACCAGTTTTTCGCGGATCAACGATCTGGCCCAGTCGCGAACGTTTTCTTCGCCATATTCTTCCAGACTATACACATTCACCTGAATCAGGCAGCCACTCTGCCGAATATCGTGAATGTACGCCATCCGGCGCAAATAGACATACCGTTCCATATGTGCAATGATTGGGATCCACCCGGCCTGCTGCAGCTCGGATAAACAAAAGCTTGCGTCTTCAGGGGAGATCCAGGGAGAGAATTCAGCCAGAACATACCGGGTACCATTCATGGAAGGAAGTCTTTTGTTAGAGAGATATGCCAGAATAGCCGGCATATCTCTCTTCGCGCACATCACTTCACATCCCAAATAGAAGTTCAGTTCAGGAAAGATACCCTGAAGCACAGTCTTCATTCGATAAAAATCCCTAAAAACCACATCTGAATTTTGGAAAAATGCTTCACTGTGAGGTGTTGCAAACACATCGGTGACACCCTGATTTTTTGCAAAGAAAACCTGAGAAATGGTACCGTTCAAAGAATCAGAACCATCGTCCACACAGGGAACAATGTGTGTATGAATATCAATCATAAAGAAATCCCCCAGCTGTTACCATGAATTATTCGCCTTCTACAGAAGGCCGAAACAGCCAACTCGCATTGCCCCAGGTAATGGCCTGCAGATAGTCAGGTGTGCAGATATTGGAAATAGATTCGATTTCCTCCCGAATATGCGGCGGATTCGTAAATGTATTCCGGGCATTGGTTGCCATAACGTCAACAACGCCGGAGCGGATCATCTCTCTTGGCCAGCTGTTGTCTTCAGAAAAATGAAGCGAAAAAGTATCCAGCTGGATCAGACAACGGAACTGATAGAATGCATCCCGAGGGGCTTCTCCCTTCAGACACTTGATTTCATGGATATCGTGCTTCAGTGTGTAAATGTTCTGAGCATGGCTCAGAACCGGGTGATACCCTTCCTTATCCAGACGGTCCAGACAGAACCACAGATCTTCCCGGGTAATGTCAACGGGGAAAGAAACCAAAACATAGGGGCTGTTGTTGAGGGTAGGCAAGTGCTTCTTTTTCAGATGGTAAATTACGTTCTCCACCTCGCTGCGGGAGCAGGTAATTTCGCAGCCCAAGCCGAGTTCCATCTTGGGCAGGAAATAACGGATTCTGCTGCGCAAAGACTTGTAACGTTCAGAGATGCTGGCAGGAATCCCCTCTGCTGCGGAATCCGTCAGCGCATCCAGAAAGGCTGCGCTGGGAGGAGTAGCCATGATAAAGCGGCAGCCCTGAGTATATGCTTCAAAAGCCATGCAGAACGCCATATCTTCATCCTGAGCACATTCGCAGAACGGTTCTGTACCATACATCAGATGATTCTTCGTATCAAAAAACATGATCAAGCCTCCTTGTATTATTTGGCCGTTGGCCATAAAAATGTATAGGATCCTATTGTGGCTTTCCACGACCGGCATTGGACTGCCGGTTTCGGTTCGTGGCCGGCGAACCTCATCAGGTGGATATTGCGAACAGGGAAACGGAAACACAGGTACTTGCAGCGACGCGGCAACAATTCTTCCACATCATGCAGTTGCGATGTGCAGATGGCTACCTGCCATCTGTGTACAGCTTCCCACGACCCCATTATGGAGTTTCGGCTGACAGCCAATCAGCCATCATCAGGCGGGATATGGTATGTCTTGGATGCTAAAATTTTACCATGGGCCCAGCAAGCCCACATCCCATCTCACACGGAAAGACAAAAATTCCCCCGGTGATGCTTCACCGGGGGAATAAACATATCAATTATCTATACTGTTCTTTCAGCAATCGGTCCATGGTGTTGCCTATCCAGCGGACCATTCTCTGATCGTAGAGGGAAAGGTGCTTGTACTGGGAATCCGGAATATTCAGGCACAGGGGCATCTGACGCATATCCATCCAATCTTTTTTGCTGTCGGGCGTAGCCTTGTCCGGGGTATAGGTTTCCCGGCTGAACAGGGGCTGCTCAGAATTGGCCGGATGGGTGTTTTCCTGCAGCACGGTCATATAGGTCAGGGCTGCGGTTTCCAGAGTTTTGCGGATCCGGGAGTCTACAGTGAACCTACCCTGCGCGACAGCCCGTTTCATAGCATCCCTGGCCGCTGCTCTGCGGCTTTCCGACCAACCTGTTGCTTCATAGACCCTGCTGCCAGGAAGCAGATCCATCTCAATGACCATTTCATTAGCCAGTGCTGTGATATCCGCGCCGGTGAGGAAGCAGGCATAGTCTTCCTGATCCAGAGCGGCACAGATATCCACCAGTTCTCTCGCCAGCGGCTTGTTCTCGCTGCCCAGATGATGGCGGATATTGTCATTCATAATAGATACGCATTCTTCATAAGTAGGCAGCATTAGGCTGAAAATCATGCTGAACCGTCCGGAGCGTAAAAATTCAGGATGCTTTGTAGAGATAGCAGAAATATCATTGGCGGTAGCTACGATGAACACAGACCGCTTCATCTCCTGCATGAAGGTCAGCAGTTTTGCAAAAATCCGGGTCATTGCAGCGCTGCCACTGTCACCACCTCCGTTTTCCCAGAGCTTTTCCACCTCGTCCATCCAAAGCACGCAGGGTGCGCCGGCGGACTGCAGATCCTCCAGGATTTCATCCATATTTTTATCAGACTCGCCCAGGTGCTTATCCAAGATCCGGCTCATTTCCAGCTTGATCAGAGGAAGTCCCAGAATGGCGGCACAGGCCTTAGCCATCATGCTCTTTCCGGTACCGGGCAAGCCCAGCAGCAGAATTCCTTTGGTAATGTCCTTTTCGCTGTCAAAATCCGTACGGCGGATATTGGCCCGGTGCTTTCTCAGCCATTTACGTACCGGCTTAAGACCTTGCCCCTCGTCTATTGCTTCCATACATTCCAGCCTGCCGTGAGCCTTGAGCTGCTTATTTTTTGCTTCCCGGATCACGGCTTCAGCAATTTTCCTGTTCAGCAGTCGGGTCTCGTCTGCAGAGCCATAGTGGATACTATCCAGAATATTGCGTACCTTCAGTTCCGGAAAACCAGCCAGATTGTCGGCATACCAGCCGGACAGATCCTTCATTTTTTCATTATACCGCTCCCATTCCCGGGGATCTTTGGGCCGCTCCCAGTATTCGGAAAGAAGCAGTCGAAAATCCTCCTGATTCAGAGCCGGTAATTCGATCCGGGCCACATGGGGCTCCAGCACACTGGGAATTTTCACCTGGCGGCCATAGATGACCATGCAGCTTCTGGGGCCGGGTTCTCCTGCGTACCGGGAAGCACTGCACAGCTCCTGGTAATCCATCAGGTATTTTAAGTGGGCCTTGTCCAGTTCCCCCTTTTCATCAGCAGCCAAATAAATGACCACCTGTTCCTTTTCCAGAAGCGTCAGCCAGAGGTCCGTATCCTCCTCTTCAAAAGAAACCTTTTTCCGGGCTCTGGACTTCTTCAGAATATCCTCCAGACGGATGTAGTTCTGGCTCCTCCGGCCGGGGATATAGACGCTCCGGTCCCCGGCACTGTCGAAAAAGGCTTCCTGCAGGATAGCCTGGACCTGAGCGAAGTCGTCCGTCACCAGGTGCAATATGGGTGTGCAGCCTGCCAGCGCCCGGCGGGTCTCCCCCCGGGCGCTGTTCGTAGAGTTTGTAATTTTAACCATGGAAACCTCCTCATCCGGTGTACACGAACTTGCGGATATCGTCCACCAGCTGGGTCATATACGCCTCAGGAATACCGAAGGCATTCTTTTCATATTCCGCCAAGAGAAGTTTACTGATCTGCGGAACCATTTCTGCTTGCAGATTTTCGTAATTGCTGTTTGCCACGATCTTGTCATAGGCCTTTGACCGTTGTTCGAAGTCTTCCTGCTTCTGCTTCTCTTCCTTCTTCTTCTGCCGCTCCATATTGGTTTTGGCATCGGCGAAGGTATCATACAGCCAGTCTGTCACATTTTCTGCGACCCCGACCACGATCCCGACGACCACTGCGATTGGAATTACCAAAATACCAATTGCAATTATCAGGATATCTTCCAAAAGACTGGTAACCCGGTCTGCAAGGGCTGCTGAAATCTGGGCCGCCACCGTATCCGCGACATTGAGTCCCTGCATGTTGACCTCAGGCATCTTCCATTTGGCATTGCCAGCCTTGGCTCCATAGAGCTCATTCATAAAGTCGGTGATGATGGTTTGGAACGTGACGAAATGCATTCCAGCTTCTTTATTCATTGCAGCGGCACAGATCCTCTGGCATCGTTCCTGAACAGACTTCTGCTTACAGGCGTTCCTGATCATGTCTTCCAGATCCTCCTGTTTACAGCCGGTGCCGTGGTCCCGCCATTCCTTCGCCTGTACTTTGATCACGTCTTCCATCAGATAGGGTGTCAGCTCCCCGGCTATTTTCTCAGCCATGGGTTCGACCATGCTCTTGCCGGCAGTTTTCAGGTTTTTGTATAACACAGGCAGTCCGCTAAGCGTATTCTGCGCTTTTTGGTAGTAATATAAGCTACCATGAGACACGGCATCGTTAATCAGAGAATCGTTGATTTTGTCCGGCCAGATGTGGTCCTCGCTTACATCCCACAGCTCGTTAACAGACTGGATGATGGTTTCCTTGGCAGGCTTCATTCTGGCAGCACCACCGGTGATCAGAACGTAGTCCACACGCTCGATTCCACCAACATGGCTGCCATCCAGATTTCTTCTTCCCCGCTTGGCATCCCGCAGGAACCGCTTCAGATGGCCGGTGTAGCTGTCTGTAACGGTTTCTCCGCTGAGCTCGTGGTATACGGGAAAAGCGTATTTTTCGTCTGTCACGGCATCGTAAAAATCACCGGGTGTCAGCGTCACGGTAACGGATACTCCGTTTTTCTGCTTGATGGTCAGGTCTTCTTCGCTTTCCCCCTTGGGCCAGTGGCCTTCCTTAATGGCCCGCGTCTCCATGCACAGGTTTTCCGCCAGATTTTCCGGCTTAATACCGCTCTTGTCGATGCCGATGGTTTCCACATTGGCATCGATTTCCTTGCCGCCCAGGTCAATGGAAGCTTCCACATGTCGGCGGGTCACCTTGTCGATGTAAGTGATATCCGCAGTGGTTGCACCCAGGTCAATAATCAGGACTCTCGCTGCCGCACCCAGATTGGTGCGGTTTTTCATGGCATAGAGGATAGCAGAATTGGACTCCGCCATGGTAAGTACCTGAGAAACACCGGTAGCCTCCCGGATCATAGTTTCCAGGTTTTTCCGGGCTTCCTTATCCTTCCACCTCTCGCTGGTGGGATGTCCCACAATCACCAGGATCTTATCTCTGGGGCATTCTTTCAACTGTCGGTTATTTTTATTACCCAGGATACCGTCCATCAGACAGGAGAGGAATGTCTTTGTCAGCTCCTCCAGTGTCCGTTCCGTGGCTTCATTATCCGGATCATTGTCCGCTGGGAAGCCGATTAACAAATTGTCATTTGTGGGAACCCGTTTATAGTTGCTGTAACGGTAGGCACGATTCTTAACGGACTTTCCAATGGAAATCATACCACCCCGGCCACTCTGAGGCAGCTCATCAAAGCCTACCATGGACCAAATGCTCTCTTCGTTCCGGATGAACATTTTCAGAGTCTGGATCCTGGCATCCGATTCCGTAAGACTGGTACCGGCTGCGCTGACGTTGCCGCCGCCCAGGTCAATGCTGATAGCTTGCTGCAGCTTCTGCAGTTCCTCCAGATCGATCTTCTTCTCAAACAGAATACTGGCTACTTTGTTAACGACCCGCTTTTCTTCCGCGGTCAATTTCGAAAAATCCATTGTGCTTCCATCCTTTCTGTCTGTCGTTCGATGGAATTAGTTTATAGGATCAGGTGAACAGTTTGCCTCCCAGCTAAACCGGAAATTTCAAGTTTCTTCTGACTGCCGTTTGGAAAACAGATGGGGATAGTCCTCCTGCAGGGCCTGCTGCAGTTCCTCGGGAATTTCTCTCATAGCCCGTTCCAAAATGACTGCGGTCCTGCGGCACCAAAAATTCCCTTCTCCCAGTTTCTCCGGCAGGAGGATTTGGCGCAAATGTGGAAGCAAAAGCGCAAAATCCGACGGCAGCTGTGTTTCCTGCAATTGCAGAAGCTGCTTTTCCAAGGCCTGCACCAGTTTCTCTACAGTTTGCGGAATGGCTTCCTCCGGGCAGTGAAGCTGTGTCCGGGGCTCTTCCAACTCTGTCAGTTTCCGCAAGGCCCTCTCCCGCAGGGTATTCCAGCTGACGGTGTCTTTTCTTTGGGACTCATCCATCATCCGGTTCAGAATGCCCAGCAGGCCGGTTTCCCGGTTCATATCCCGCTCCAGCATCTCGATCCATTCCCGTTTGTCCTCCCGCTGCTTCAGCAGGATCCAGTTATGCCGGTAGCAATCCCGGGCGCTTTCCAGCAGCAGCTGCTTTTCCTTGTTCTGGAGATTGGTTTGCCCGCAGAGCTTTGCCTGGTCCGGGTGCTGCAGAAAAAAGCGAAGCAAGTCGATCCGTTCCGTATCTCTGTTATCTGTGAAATTGACAGGCATCCTGGATGCTGGCTGTTTCCGGGAAGCCGCTTCCGTATTCTTCTCCAATTGCATGACCTGGGACAGTCTGCTGAGTCCCTGGTCTGTCTCCTGCTTTACTTTCTCGGAAAGATTCTGGGTTTTCTTTGCCAGGGATTCCAGGAAAGCCTTTTTATTTACATACAGATCTTTGTATGGATTTCCATTTAAATCTCGTTTCATCGTCACACTGCCTTTCCGATCAGGGGCAGACCATATTGCCTTTTTCCGTATACCGGAAGGTCTGTCCGTTGTGTTCCAGCCGTTCAGCATCCCCCTGCTTCAAATTGGAGAATGGAGCCGCCATGGCGTTCCACACTGCGTCAGGCGTATACATCCTGCCATTCATGGCCGTGACAGTGCCATCCCGGGTCAGCACCAGGAGTGTCTCCGGGGTTCTTACCACTGCCAGCACATCCTTCCTGCGCAGGTCCGGACGATTGGACTTTGTGCATCCATCCTCCATATGTACCACCCAGACGTCCTCCCGGGCCCAGATGCCCATAGCATTGGATATGGTTTTTTTTCCGTTCTCCTTCAGACTGACCGTATTTCCCACCAGGACATGAGGCAGGCCGTTAGAATGTAAGGAAGCATCCAGGCAATCATCCGCATCGGCCAGCCGGGTGGTCTGCCATTTTGTCTCATACTGCCAGAGCTTATCCTGCATAAGACAAGCCACATGGCTGCCATTGGCACAGAGACTACCTTTGAAATTGGTCATAGTCTTATCTGCAAACCAGGCGGCGACCCGTCCTCCGGGTGGGATCATCACCGTGAGTCTGCCCTGGTCCGGATTGTCGATATGGATCTTCCGTGCAGTATCTCCGGTATTTTTCAGGATCCGCAGCTTGGGCACAGTCCCCTCAGGCAGATTCTTCCAGCTGAAGGGGAAGATTTCCCCTTCGTCCTTCAGCTCATAGTCTGTGTCTGTATCTGCACATTTCCAGGGTACGAGCATGGCTTTGCGCAATTTTGAGGGCAGCTTGGAGGGTACCCGGGACAGTGCCATACAGTTCAGTGTCATCAGGACCATGGCCATTCCCCGTTTTTCAGCAGGAAGCAGCACGACAGTATCCTCCGCATCCTTGAGAAATTCAGAAGGTGCCCGGAAGTCACCGCATCCGTCCATCAGATAGGGCTCTTTATTCTCGTTCTCCAGATACAGAAAAAAATCATCCAGCTTCCAGTTTTCCAGCCATTGGATAACAGAAGCTTTATTCGGGAAATCTTCATAGCAAAATAAATCATCCAGGATTCTACAGATTTGCTGCTCCGTTCCAACTGACGGAG
The DNA here is from genome assembly GCA_017505505.1 of Oscillospiraceae bacterium. Next base: position 45,065 of record JAFVPA010000014.1, read on the forward strand.
CCTGCGAGAAAAACCAGCGAAGAAATTCCCGGTTTTTTTCCAGATCCGAGAAGGTGTCTCCACGAATTCCGTCTGCCAGCCGCTGAAGAGAGCTGCGGCTGCCAATCTCCACAGCCTGCAGATTATCCAGATCCGCCCAGATATTACTCGTATTCGGACGCTCCATCGTCGTCATGTTCAAACACTCCTTCTTTTTCTGTCATGGACTCCCAGACAATCCCATCTGCTTTCCGGGTTTGAAGACTTCGAACCTGCTGGTCCAGCAAATGGATCAGCGGCTGAACCGATTCCTGTGGCTTTTCCAAATCCACCCACTGTTCTTCCAATATTTCCGGGGTTTCGTTCAGTGCAGGGAAGATCCATTTTCGAATTATCTTCAGTATCAGGATGATCACTGGGTAGGACAGAGCTGCCAGAGACAGTACACATCTCAGCAGCCCGGACCATTCTATGGTATGCATTTTCCGGGCAGCCAGTACACTGGCCACTGTGGCGGCACGCTCCGGTTCCGGCCGTTGCTCCGGTTTTCTGCACAAAACCTGAGCCGCAGTGATGCTCCAGATACACACCGCATCAAAAGACAGGTCCGGATGGATTTCCTTCGGTGGTTCCTGTTTGACGGATACATAGCTGCACATGGCCAGGATAGCTGCCACCTGGGGAATCATTCTCTCCGGGAAACTGGGCACCCGGCCTCCTACAAACAGGGCCTGGGAGGAGCTTGCCGCAAAAGCATGGAGCAGACGCCTGTTTTCCTCGGTTTCCGCCGGGGCCAGCTTCATGCGCTGTTCCAACAGGTTCATAACCTCCCGCCGCTGCATGTTCGATCCGTGGAGCCAGGCGCTCAGGGCAGTCAGACTGCAAACCAGGGCATCCGGATCTTCAGCCAATGCCAGCTGTTCCTGCTCCCAGGTATCCGGATTCTTCTGATACCGTTCCATCTGCTCCGGAACAAACTGTTGGATCTGGTGCAGCCGCTGGACAAATGCTTTTTCCACCCCCTCTACATAGGGGATGTCTTCAAATCCCTTTCGAAAAATAGCTTCCAGAGCCGCATCCAGCTGAGATTCCTCCCAAAGGGCAGCAGCGCACAGCTGTCGGATTTCCTCATACTGCAAGAGATCATTGATATAGTTCATGGCCATGGTCTTATGCCTCCATAATTGCTTTTGCTTCGGCCAGATCCAGTTTCTCCGGCCCCTGGTAGAAAAGCTGCCCGCAGAGCTTGATTTTCCGGTAGGTTCCCTTGCTGTCAAGATAGTACTGGGAATCATAGTACTTCAGCAAGGTTTTCAGGGAACTCCAGAAGTCACCGCTGGCATACTCCTCGGCAGAACCATCTTGATACAGCTTCCGCCGGACGGGCATTACTTTTGCGTAGATTTTCTGACACAGGTCCACCAGTTTATCCGCTTCACCTTCAGGCAGACGATGTACGCCAAAGCAGTGGTACAGCTTCTCCTCCCGCTCCGTATCGCCAGGGATGCCGGTTGCAATATTCACCCGCAAGACGTTGCTGTAGTGGACAGGGCGTGTCTTCATATCGTTGAACATATTTTTGGACATACCCAGGTAAATACCGATCTCCTCATCGTTTGCACCGCGCCAGCGTTCATGTTTCAGATCGTTGAGCTGCTTTTTTGCATCGGCAAAGCTGTCCTCCGTCTGGGGGTAATGGCCCAACAACATATACAGGTCTTCTGTTTTTGCTGCAGGCAGACCTTCACCCAGTTTTTCCACGCTGTCCCGTTCCGGTCGTTTGGAGGCTTTGAAGACCTTCTCGTTCAGCATGCTCTTGCCCAGTCCAGTCATTTCGCTGAGAAAAGCGGTAAATTCCGTTTTGGACAACTCCCGGCCGGGAACCCAATGTGCAGGAGCCTTTCCCCCCGGAAAGGCAGGCAGCCGGCAGAACTTTCCTTTGGCTAACTTATCCTGACTGCAGCCAATAATGGTACACAGCTCATCCCGGCGATCGCCGTCCTCATCCATAGCCACACTTTTATAATATCTCTCGATTTCTTCCCAGAACCGGTCCTGCGCTTTGGTTGCATCAGAAACAGGCATGTCCTTCTGCTTCCGGGAAGCGGAAGCATTTAAAAACGCTTCCTGTGCCCGCTGGTCCGCGCTGCGCTGCTCCAGATCCTTGTTCATCTCTTTCTCCATTCTCACCATCTCCATTATAGTCTCTGCATAGGCTGCTTCCACCCAGCTAAGCCGGAACAGGCAGATTTCTTGTTCCATATATATCATATTCATTTTATCATATCACCAATAATCGCAAAAATCAACCGCTCTCCTTTTGTTAAAAACGCACAAAGAAGTATGGTTTTCCTTTCCGTCTTAGGTGGGATGCCGTTGATTTTGGGCTGCGGTAGAATACGATCAGAACCATATTATTTTCTGATGAAGGAGCAAACAGCATGAAGAATCTTACTATTTTTTCTAATCTGAAGAATTGTTTTCAGCCTCTGGCTACGGGATTGGACCGAGGGACCTCCGGTTGCCTCCCGCCCCGGATCGTACTGACGGAGAATACCATTACATTCGATGGTTTCACCACTCCCCGGCTTCGGAATACGGTACCTGTCCGGGAGGATGGCCCGGAGGCTTGGGGTTACCAGATCAAAGTACCTGCCGGAGGCTGGTACAGCCGCAGCGGTGGTACCCATTGGAAACAGGTGGAATCCACCACCTATGTGTGGCTGGAATATGAGGGCAGCACCCTGGATGTGATATACATCGGACAGGGAGGTAAGCCGGTTTGGGAAACATCCACGGCGAAGGCCTTTTGAATGGCTGCTTTGGATATTTTCAAGTGTCCCCTTATCGAAACAAATACCAAAGGAGGGATCGTATGTCTTCTGCCAGTGATATTTTTGAGATTCAGGATTTTGGACTTCAGTACGAGACAGACTGGATATCCGAGAAGGAAGAAACCTGCAGTGAGATAAGCGCTGCCGATGGACTTGTCCGATGTGTCCGGGAAACGGGCAGAGTTGATCTTCCTTACATCTCCCAACTTACCGGGCTGGGCCTGCACCGATTGATCAAGGACCTGGGAGAGGCCGGTGCTATCTACCAGGACCCGGCCCCCTTTGCCTGCCGGGAAGATTGGGAACCTGCCCAGGGCTGGCTGCTCAGTGCTTCCTATCTCAGCGGCAATATTTCCCACAAGTATACCCAAGCCTGTGAAATGGAGGCGAAATTTCCCGGCTGCTTCCGCCGCAATGTCACGGCGCTGAAAGCCCTCCTGCCTCTGGGACAGGCCTTTGAGGACATCCATATTTCCCTGGGTGCTCCTTGGATCCCGGCGGTGGAATATGGCCGGTTTCTCCGGGATCTGCTTCAGCTGAAGACACCTCCTGCCATTTTCTTCAACCGGGAATTGGCAGTCTGGAAGATTGAATCCCCTCCCGAAGCCCGGCTGTCGGTGTTGAACAACATGACCTACGGCAATGAGGACATCAGTGCTCTACGGATCATTGAGCAGACTATGAATGCCAAGACCGTGAAAATTTATGATTATCACTTTAATCCCGCCACCTATGACACAGAACGGATTCTCAACCTGAAGAAGACCCTGGCAGCCCAGGAGCTGCAGAAGCGGATCCTCCGGGAATTTGAACTCTGGACACAAAAAGATCTCTTCCGCCGGACTCGTCTGGAAGAATATTATAACGAAGCCCTGTCCGGCTTCCTCTACACCCCCTATAACGGAACATTCCTGGATTTTAAAGATATCGCCCCCGGTATTGCGCTGTACAAGCACCAGCGCGATGCCATTGCCCGAATCGTCCTGTCCGGTGAGAATGTGCTGCTGGCCCACGATGTGGGCACCGGCAAAACCTACGAAATGATTATTGGTATCCACGAGCTGTATCGGATGGGGATCAGCGGAAAAAATCTGCTGGTAGTACCGAACAATGTGCTGCAGGACTTTGCCAACACCCATGCGCTGCTGTACCCCGAAGATCAGATTCTGGTGATTACGCCCCAGGCCTTCCGGGTACAGAAACGGGCAGCAGTGCTGGAGCAGATCCGCAGCGGAGATTATACTGCCGTGTACATAAGTCATTCTTCTTTCGATCTGATTCCCATGAGCCGGGACTATCAAATCAGAAAGCGTACCCAGCGGATCCGCCAGCTGCGCTCAGCCGCAGCCAGAACCGAAAACAAGTCCGAAAAGCACATGCTGGATGGTCAGGCCGACCGGGAAGCCCGGAAGCTTGCCCAATTCCAGGTCAACACCAAGGATCCTCCCTGGTTGTGCTATGATCAGCTGGACATTGAGACCCTGGTGGTGGATGAAGCCCATAGCTACAAGAATATCTCCCTGGAAACCCGCAGCGACGGCATCACCGGCCTGCACCGCCGGGGCAGCAGAAAATGCGATGAGATGCTGGAAAAGGTCCACCATACCGGACGGACAATCTTCGCCACCGGAACCACCATCACCAATTCCATTTCCGATGTATTCGTGATGCAGAAGTACCTGCAGCCGGAATTCCTGGAATTTCACAATCTCAGTTCCTTCGACCAGTGGATCAACACCTTTGCCCGGCGGGAAACCAACTGGGAGGTGGATGTGGACGGAAGCGACCTGCGGGAGGTGACCCGTTTTAGCTCTTTCCACAATCTTAATGAGCTGATGGGATTGTTTTCTCTGGTCTGCGATTTTCACCACATGGAGGAAAAGGACAGCACGCTTCCAGCCTTCCACGGTGTAACCAACATCTGTGTCCCCAGAAATACCCAGCAGGCCGCCTATATCCAGGAGCTGTCTCAGCGCACCGAGGCCATCCGCCAGCGGAAGGTGGACCGCACCGAGGATAACCTGCTGAAGGTCACCACCGACGGCAGAAAGGCGGCGCTGGACATTCGCCTGGTGGTACCCAATGCCCGGGAAACCAGCATGGAAGCCACCAAAATCAGCGCCTGCGCCGGGGAAATCTGGAAGCTGTACCAGCGTTATCCCGGTTCCGCCCAGTTGGTCTTCAGCGACCTTGGTACCCCTAAAAACGGCTTCAATATTTACGATACTCTGCAAAGCCATCTGATCCGGCTTGGCATCCCCGAAGCAGAAATAGCCTTCGTCCACGATGCCGACAGCGAGAAGGCCCGGACCAAGTTGTTTCTGGCCGTCAATGAGGGAAGCCTGCGAGTGATTATCGGCTCCACCCAAAAGCTGGGTGTTGGTGTCAATATCCAGAAGAAGCTCCGGGCTATCCACCATCTGTCCATCCCTTGGCGGCCTGCGGACCTGACCCAGCGGGAAGGCCGTCTGCTCCGTCAGGGCAATACCTCTGACGAGGTCTTCATTTTCCGCTATATCACAGAAGGTACCTTCGACAGCTATTCCTGGCAGCTGCTGGAAAATAAGCAGCGCTTCATCGCATCATTCCTTGGCGGCAGCTGTGGTGTCAACCGGATGGATGACGTGGCGGACATGGTGCTGTCCTACGCCGAGGTCAAAGCCTTGGCTGTCGGCAACCCCCTGATCAAAAAGCGTGTAGAGGTGGCCAATCTCATCTCCCGGACCAAGATGGCCTCCCGTCAGCGGCAGAAGCAGCTGGCCCAGCTGCATGCTGTTATGGAGGAAGCTCCCAAAAAGAAAAAGAAGCTGAGGGCGCTGGAACGCTGTGCCTGCATCGATGCGGCCTTCTACAAAGAACACCGGGAACCGATCCCTAACGACGAGCGATTGGCCTTTGGTGACGATCTGCTGGAAGTCCTGGCAGAAAATATTCTCTGTCAGGAGGAACGTCTTTTCTTCTCCTATCAGGACTTTGATGTGATCCTTCCCAGGATGATGCGGCAGGATGAATCCTACATCCTCCTGCGGGGCCCCAGCGGCAGCAGCTATCGGGTAGATTTAACGGATACAAAGGTCATGGGCTGCACCCAACGCATGGACAACGTCCTGAATCATCTGGAAGACCGGGCCAGAGAGCTGGCGGCTCAACGTAAAAAAGTCGAGTCTGAGCGGAAAAATGCCAAAGAAGAATTTGACAAAGGCAATCCCTATCTTACCCGGATCGAAGAACTGGAGAACTCCCTTCGTGCAATCGACGAAGAGCTGGAAACCGCAAAGGAGGTACCATCTACATGAACCCTAACATCACCATGAACCTCCCAACACTCTCCGTCACCCGGGCGGTGACTCTGATGACGGAGATGTACGGCAGCTATATCCGCAGCAACATACCCATGAAGCAGGTTCCCGCAGTTTTTCTGTGGGGACCGCCGGGCATCGGCAAAAGCCAGGGCATCCGGCAGCTGGCCCATCAGTTGGAAGAACGGACGGGCAAACAGGCCGTTGTCCAGGATATTCGGCTGATTCTGTTTTCCCCCATCGACCTTCGGGGCGTTCCTGTTGCGGATGAAAACCGGGAATTCACCCTGTGGCTGAAGCCCCGGATCTTTGCCATGGACAAGAGCCCAGATGTGATCAACATTCTGCTTCTGGACGAGCTGTCCGCCGCGCCCCAGAGCGTCCAGGCCGCTGCCTATCAGATATGTCTGGACCGCCGGGTGGGAGAGCATACCCTGCCGGACAACTGCATTGTGATCTGCGCAGGCAACCGCACCACAGACCATTCTGTAGCCTATCAGATGCCCAAGGCCCTATGTAACCGCCTGCTCCATTTTGAAATTCAGGCAGATTTTGAAAGCTGGAAAGTCTGGGCACAGGGAAACGGCATCTCCCCCCTGGTCATCGGCTATCTTTCCTTTGACCGCACCAGACTGTGCAGGGAACCTTCCCCTTCTGACCTGGCCTATCCCACCCCCAGAAGCTGGCAGTTTGTCAGTGACCTGCTGACCACTATGGACTGCCACCCCAAGGAAATTCATCCTCTGATCTGCGGCTGTGTCGGTTCCGATACCGCCGTAGAACTGGAAGCCTGGTGCGATAACCATCAGGATCTGCCTCCCATAGAGGAAATTTTACAGGGATGCTGCAGCCGCTATCCCAAGACCCATGACGCCCTGTTCGCCCTGTCCGTCAGCCTGACAGAAACCTTGACAGCAAGAGGGGATGCCATCACCGAGCAGGAGCTGATGAACGTATGCCGCTATGTGAAGGCCTGGCCCATCGAATTTGCCATGAAGTTCTTCCAGGACCTGCGGGAATTGGACTTTCTCTGGAAAAAGGTCATAAAATCCCGGATCATGGCAGACTGGTTGTCCAAAAACAAGAAATACTTCCGTGAGGTCTGAACCATGGCAGAAAGAGAAAAGCTGATGGCGTACCAGCGGCAGATCGCCCAGGCAAAAAGCCGCCTTCTGGTAGAGCATCCTTTCTACGGACGGCTGCTGCTGCACCTGGGACTGGCCTTCGGCCGCTGCGGCACCGCTTGCACCGACGGGAAAAAGATCATCTTTGACCCGGACTTTGCGGCAAAACTGGGAGAAAAAGAGCTGTGCTTTGTGCTGCTGCATGAAGTACTGCACTGTGTGCTGGACCACTTTTCCCGAGGAAAAAACCGGGACCACGAACGCTTCAACATTGCAGCGGATATCGTCGTCAATTCCATAATCCTGGAGATCATGGGCATGACGGAGTTCACGCTCCGTGGCCGTCCTGTCATCCACCTGGCCCCCAACGGCAAAGAAGGACGGCTGTACTGTACAGAGGAAATCTATTACATGCTGGGGCCGGAATATCTGGCCGAAAAAATCCGCAAAACGTTGATAGACTCCCACGAAAGCTGGCCCCAGGAAGAAGACGGCGTGCTGTCCGGCCACTGGAAACGTCATATCCGTCAGACAATACATCAACTGGGAGCGAACGCCCGGCTGCCTCCCAATCTGCGCAATCTGATAAAGGATGGAACGCACCTGGGAGCAGACTGGCGGGTTCTGCTGCATAGTCTGATCCGCCATGACCGAAGCGACTTTACCTTCAGTCCACCGGATCGCCGGTTTTCCGGAGACCTTCTGCTGCCGTCCTTTCAGGAAAATATCTATGGATCTCAAATCGAGAAGATTTGGTTCTGCCTGGACACCTCCGCTTCCATGTCTGTACAGGCTATTTCCGTCGCCTATGAGGAAATACAGCGGGCTATCACCCAGATTGGATCTCTTCACGGCTACCTATCCTATTTCGACAGCGATGTAACAGACCCCGTTTCTTTTGAATCTGTGGAGGATATTCTGAACCATCCCCCTGTGGGTTATGGCGGTACCAGCTTCCACCGCCTCTTCGAAAAACTCAATTGGTTCGAAGAGTCGATGCCCAGAGCCATTGTCATCATCACCGATGGCCGTGCCGATTTTCCCAGCGAGGAAGCTGCCAGGGGGATCCCTACTATCTGGCTTATGGTGGAAAGTGACGTGACTCCCGACTGGGGCCTGTGTGCGAAACTCCGTACATAAAAAATCCAGGCCGGAAGCTTTTCCGGCCTGTGCAATTACTGCCTGCCTTCAGACTATTCCACGTTAGCTGGTTGGATAATGGCAGAGAAATACATTATAGTGAATACAAAGATGGTGCTTATTCGCAAAAACGAAAAAAGCAACTGTCTAAATCTAATTATGCGAGGGGATAACTTCATGAGAAAGAACACTAATATTTTCCGCAAGCGCATTTCCTATGGCAGAAACAAGGAAAAGAACCCCAATGTGGATATCTATGAAAAAATGAAGGCCGCAGCCACCGCAAAGAAGGTCGATCCCATTCTGATCCAGATGCAGACCGATTGCGGCATCGCTCCTCAGCTGGCCATGGAAAATGCCCGACTGTGCATGGAGCTGGTAGCCAGCCGTCAGCTGGTACATAGCCTGGTAAGTGAGGATGCCCGAAAGGTACTGGCTCAGTTTTTGGAATACGTGGAAGATATGGACAGATCCAAGCGCGATATGATCCTGCGCTATCTGCACTTCGGCTTCACTATCTACCGGAAGAAGGACCTGGTTGCCCGCCTGGAGCAGGGTGAAACTTTGGATCAGCTGTTTCAGCAGTATGGCCTGGAGCTGTACCCCACTGCACCTACTGCCGAAGAGGTTCTGATGGTTATGGAGCAGTACCGTCTGTCTGAAGAAACCGCGCAGATCCTGTGGAAGAAAATGGCGGTTTCCAAGGATTACCTGACTTTCGCTGCCCGACTGGGGGAAGACAGCCGTAATTTTGAGTGCATTGCCGCCATGAAGCTGTATTTGGAAAACAGAGACACCATGACCCTGGAACAGGCTGTGAATCAGGCCGGTGACGATGTGGCAGTCCTGGCTGCAGGTGATGCGCTCTCTCAGGCGCCTGCTGTCAGCGAGAAAGTAAAGAAGCTCCTGCTTGTGGCAGGCATTGTTACCATAATCGTAGGTGCCGGCCTGATTCTGTACGGTGCAGGCAGCCTCATCGCCGCCAATAAAATGATCGTTGGTGTTGCGGTAGAGATGCCCAAAGTCTTTGCCGAATTTGCAATGGGCACCACTGCAGCAGGTAAACCTGCCCTGATACTGGGCGGTGTATCCCAGGCTGTGGTAGATGCAGCTATGGCCGCAGGCAAAACAAAGCTGGTGGCCGGTACAGTCACGGCTCTGGGTGGTGCTGCAGTGACCGCCGTATCCGGTATGGCAGGAGAGCTGGCCGGCAAGATCGCCGTAGGCAAGCAGCCCTGCTATTTCGGCTCCGGCCACAGCCCCCGCAGAGCATCCCACAGCATTCCAACTTCGGCTGGAGAAGAAATTTTTGGCGAATATCCGGAATTTTGGGAATTCGATGAGGAAGACGAGGAAGAAGAAATCTACGAAGAGGATGAGGAAATTGATTTCTAACAATCCGTTCCTAATCTAACACAGCCCTGTCCAAGGTAACCTCTTCTGTATAAATGAACTGCACCCTATTTGTTAGACAAGTATGAAATAATACTTGTACTAAAAATAGGGTGCAGTTTCATATTCGTCTGAGATTACAAAAATGGCTGTGCTGATTCAGGCAACGCATCGAAATCCTGCAATTCTTCCGTATCGATCAAGTAGGCCCCCAGCTGTTCCATCTCCATAGATGCTTCGCTTCCATCCCGGAAGCAGGCCACCGGGCTCCAGCCAAAGCGCAGATTTTTCGCCGTACCATCCCAGGTACCGCCCTTATGCAGGGAGGACTGGGCCACAAACACCATCCGTCCCAAAGTATGGATGCACCGGTTCCGGCTCAGCGCCCGCTGGGAGGAAAAGGCTTCATCATAGCCATCCTCACTGAGAAACAGCACATTCCCCCTCTGTCTCTGGCGGTACAGTTCATCCGCCACGATGCTCACTACCCGGCCCCCGGCTTCCAGACAGGCCTCCTGGGCCGTCCGGTCGGCCCCTCTGGCATTTCCGGAAACCAGTGTCAAACCCTGCAAGGCAGCATGGTGTCCCACAGCCTCCGCAAATTTCCGGTTGGGTTCCTGCAAATCCCGGCTGCCCACCAGTGCGATAGCCGGAGTGTTCAGAATTCCGATATCTCCCATGGCCCACAGGCATCCGGGGCTGTCCAGCCCCAGCCGTTGCCGCAGGATCAATGGATACCGGGAACTCACCCGGGTCACCGGATAACAGTCCATCCGGGCCCCCCGCTGCAAATAGAGTTCTAAACGCGCTTCCTCTTCCAGCAGTGCCACAATGCGCCGGGCCATTTCCCGTCCATAGCCCAGACAGATCAGATCTCTTTCGGATACCTCCCGGTCTTCTCCAACGCTTTCCGAATGTTTGATCCTGTCAGCCAAAATACGAAGCTGCGCTGTGGTCAGCACCTTCCGTTCCGGGTCTCCCAGATGACTGGTCAGCAGCAGGAAGCCCCGCTCCAGCGCGTTCAACGGAACCGCCTCTTGGGTGCGGGAGCAGGCTTCACCACTTCTTCCGTCAGCGCGCCGTCCTCCCCCAGCACCATGGGCTTGATGGTGAAATTGCAGAATTTGCAGATCTCATCCAGCTTGGCCTTTTCCGGGAAATTGCTTACCACACTCCAGGCCACGCCCTTCCGCTTGGCCCGTCCGGTACGGCCGATCCGGTGGACATAGTATTCGTTCTCTTCGGGCACATCATAGTTGATGACGCAGTCCACATCGTCCACGTCAATGCCCCGGCTGGCTACATCCGTGGCGATCAGGATGGCCAGCTTGCCGTCCCGGTACTGCTGCATGGTCTTCTCCCGCTGCTTCTGGCGGATATCGCCATGGATACAATCACAGTCCAGCCCGGCCCGCTGGAATTCATCGCTGAGCCGCTGGCACATATGCTTGGTGTTGCAGAAGATCATAATCCGCTCATAGCCCTGGCTGCGGATCAGCCGCAGGGTGGTCTCCGCCTTTTCCAGAGGAGTACAGCTTAAGGAAAACTGGTCGATGTCCGGACGGTCCTCCTGCTTGGGCTCCACGGTGATCTCCACCTCGTCCCGCTGGTACATCCAGGATACCGTCATGACCTCCTGAGAGATGGTGGCAGAGAACAGGCCCAGATTTTTCCGGTTTTTGACCTTCTCAATAATCTTGGTCACATCCTTGAAAAAGCCCATATCCAACATCCGGTCTGCCTCGTCCAGAACAACGGTCTGGATCTTATCCAGCCGGATGGTCTTACGGTTATAGTGGTCCATCAGCCGGCCGGGAGTTGCCACCACGATCTGGGGCTTCCGTTCCAGCTGCTTGATCTGGCCGCCGATACCTGCACCGCCGTACAGCACCGCCACCCGAATGCCCTGATAATAGGTGAGCAATCCCCTCAGCTCATCACCAATCTGGATGGCCAGTTCCCGGGTAGGGGCCAGGATCAGGCCCTGAACCTCCTGCAATTCCGGGTCGATATGCTCGATCATGGGAATGCCGAAGGCGAAGGTCTTACCGGTGCCGGTGGGGGCCTTTGCGATGACATCCTTCCACTGCATAAAATGAGGGATTGCTTCTGCCTGAATGGTGGTGGGATATCCGTAGCCCTTCTTCTCCAGGGCTTTCAGCATGGCCTCGCTGAGGCCTAAGCTCTCAAATGTTACTTCCATGTATGTCTTTCCTTTATCGTCACAAAATTCGTCAGAATATTGTAGCATCTTTTCGTAATTTTTGCAACTTCTTTTGACGGAAATTCCGTTTCTTCGTTCTCAGAAAATTAAGAATTCCAAAAGATACGAACGGTGGACAAAGACTGCATTTTATGGTATATTGTAGGTTATGATAATATGTCCAGACTATAAGGAGATCTTTTTATGGGCAAACTAATTGTAATCGAGGGTACCGACGGCTCCGGCAAGTCTACCCAGTTCAAATTATTAACTTCCCGTCTGGAAGCAGAAAACCGGAAATTTCAAAAGCTGGTCTTCCCCCAGTATGCAGAGCCCAGCTCCGCACTGATCCGGATGTACCTGGGCGGCGAATTCGGCACCAAGCCTTCTGATGTGAATGCCTATGCCGCCTCTGCTTTCTATGCTGTGGACCGCTATGCTTCTTACAAGAAGGTCTGGGGAGATTGGTATGAACAGGGCGGCCTGATCGTATCCGACCGCTACACCACTTCCAATGCTGTCCACCAGGCCAGCAAGGAGCCAATGGAAAAGCAGCCGGAATTCTTAAAATGGCTCTATGACTTCGAATATGACAAGCTGGGCCTTCCCCGTCCCGATCTTATCATTTATCTGGACGTACCTACAGACTTCACCGAGGCCATGATGCGCCGCCGGGAAGCGGACACCAATACCCATGCCGACATCCACGAGCAGGATATGGCCTACCTTGCCACCTGCCGCCGTACCGGAAAAGCCGCTGCCGAATATTACGGCTGGACCGTTATTCAATGCGTCAAAAACGGAAAAATGCGTTCTATTGAAGACATTCACGAAGAAATCTACCGCCATGTTGCGGCCTGTTTGGAGGAATAATTTATGGTATACATGTTACTGGGAACCGGATTTGAGGAGACCGAAGCCATCGCTCCCCTGGATCTGCTGCGCCGGGCCGGTGTGGAAGTAAAAACCGTCGGATTAAACGGTAAGATCATTTATGGCAGCCATAAGATCGGCGTGGAGGCCGATATTGAAATCAGGGAACTGGATCTGACTGATCTGGAAATGATCATCCTCCCCGGTGGCTTGGGCGGCGTGGCCTCCATCCGTGCCTGCCAGGCCGCCATGGATGCCGTCCGTTTCGCCTGGGAAAACGGCAAATATACCGCCGCCATCTGTGCGGGCCCTACCGTTCTGGCAGACCTGGGTATCGTGGACGGTAAAAACGCCACTTGCTATCCCGGCTGTGAAGACGGCATGGGCAGCGCCAATATGGTAAACGCAGCCGCTGTCACCGACGGCAAGCTCATTACCGGCACCTCCGCCGGCTGCGCCATTCCCTTCGGTCTGGCCCTGATCACTGCCCTGAAGGGACAGGAGGAAGCCGACCGCATCGCAAAGCAGATCGTCATCCGCTAAGGAGGAAACCATGGACAAGAAAGAATACCCGGAGCTGGAGGAAACCACTGTTCTTCCCGAAGAACAGCCTGCTCCCCCTGTGGAACCGGTGGAGGATATGCCCGTCATTGAAGAGCTGACCTTCTCCGCAGAACCCCACGTGGAGCTTCCCTCCGTTCCGAACGAGATAGAACCCGACGAAACACCGATACCCGAAGCAATGCCCGAATTGGAGAGCGCACCTGCTGCGAAGGAGATTCCCGGTGATCCCCAGCCAGCCCCCAGCGCTGAGCCTGCCGTTCTTCCAATGCCTGAGGAAGTGTCCGCGGAAGCGTCCCAATCTGCTCCTGCCGAAGTGGTAGCTCCCATTGAGATCCTCCCCGACACCCAGGCCATGGATGCCCACGGTATGCTGGACCACGGTGAGGAAGAACCGCCCTTCGACATGAGCATTCTGGATGACCCGGAGCTGGCCATTCCGGAAGAACCCCCTGTGGAAGAAATTCAAGATCAGGAATACCGTGACAACGGCAAGGAATTCGATGCCATGTTCCACGCCCCTGCTCCCAAACAGAAGGAACCGGAGCCTCCCCGCCAGGCTCCCAAGGGCCGCCCCAAGCGGAAAAAGGGCGAAGGCCTGCTGGGTATCCCCAACATTCTCGTCACCATCGTGTGGCTGGCCCTGATCGTAGCCATCGGTGTCACCGCAGGCCGTATGCTGTGGATCTGCGCCGCCGATGTTCTGGCCTTTGGCCGGGAGGACAAGCCTGTCACCATCACCATCTACGAAGCTGACACCATGGATGACATTATCAACAAGCTCCAGGAAAACGGCCTGATCCGTTATAAGAGCCTGTTTAAATTCTACGCAGATATCTCCGATGCGGAAGAAGACATCAAACCCGGTATCTACGACCTGAACACCCGCTACGATTACCACGCCCTGGTCAACTTCATGTCTCCCCGTTCCAGCCGCGAGGTCATTACCCTTACCATCCCCGAAGGCTATACCAGCGCCCAGATCTTCCGCCTGCTGGAGGAAAATCGTATTTGCACCGCCCAGGATATTGCCGCTTACGCCGCCAACGGTGAGCTGGATCCTTACTGGTTCCTGGAGGGTATCCAGCGGGGCAGCGAAAATTGTCTGGAGGGCTACCTCTTCCCCGATACCTACGAGTTCTATAAGAACTCCACCCCACGGGAAGCCCTGCAAAGAATGCTGAACAACTTTGATTACCGTTTTGACGCAGACATGCGTGCCCGGATCGATGCCCTGAACGCCGAGCTTACCGGAAACTACACCATCCGGGAGATCGCCATTGTGGCATCCCTTATTGAGAAGGAATCCGCCGCACCCGCTGAAAGTCCCAAGATCGCCGGTGTCATCTACAACCGTCTGTTCAACTGGGGCAACAACCCTCCCTATCTGAACATTGACGCCTCCATCGTCTACGCCCAGGGCGGCGACACGGAGCACATCGACACCAAGCTGGACAGCCCCTACAACACCTATACGAACACCGGCCTGACCCCCGGCCCCATCGCCAACCCCGGTCTTGCCAGCCTGAAGGCTGCCCTGAATCCCGAATCCCACAACTATTACTACTACGTTCTGAATCCTGCCACCGGTATGCACCAGTTCTCCACCACCTATGACGAGCACACCGGCTATGTGCGCAGCTTCGCGGAGGCCCAATGAGAAAATTAGAACTGCTTAGTCCCGCCGGAGATATGGAACGGCTGAAAATGTCTGTCCTCTATGGTGCGGATGCCGTCTATCTTGCCGGAACCAGCTTCGGTATGCGCTCCTTTGCCGGGAATTTCACCCCGGAGGAGCTGCCAATCGCCGTAAAATACGCCCACGACCACGGGGTCAAGTGCCATGTCACCGTGAACACCATGCCCCGTAATGACGAAGTTGTCCACCTGCCTGCCTATTTGGAGCAGCTGGACGCAGCCGGGGTGGATGCCCTGATTCTGGCAGACCTGGGTGCCTTCACCCTGGCAGGAAAATATGCCCCCCGCTGCGAGCGGCATATCTCCACGCAGCAATCCATCGCCAACTACGAGTGCGCCCAGGCCTGGTTCGACCTGGGTGCCACCCGGGTAGTTCTGGCCCGGGAGTGCTCTCTGGAGGAAGTCCGCACCATCCGTCAAAAAGTCGATCCCAAGCTGGAAATCGAGACCTTCGGCCATGGTGCCATGTGCGTCAGCTACTCCGGCCGCTGCCTTCTCAGCAACTACATGACCGGCCGGGACTCTAACCGTGGTGCCTGCGCCCAGCCCTGCCGCTACCAGTATGCCCTGATGGAGGAAAAGCGCCCCGGCGAATATTTCCCCGTCTACGAGGACGAAAAGGGTACATATATCCTCAATTCCCGGGATATGTGCATGATCGACCATTTAAAAGATCTGATGGATGCCGGCGTGGACTGCATCAAAATTGAGGGCCGTGCCAAATCCGCCTATTACGCCGCCATTGTCACCGGAGCTTACCGCCATTGCATCGACGATGTGGCCGCGGGCCGTCCTGTAGATCCGGTGTGGCGGGACGAGGTGGACCACGTTTCCCACCGGATCTATTCCACCGGCTTCTACTACGGCGAGCCCGGCCAGTATACCGCCAATTCCCGCTATATCCGGGAATGGCAGATCGTGGCAAAAGTCGAATCCTGCGACGAAAACGGCGTAGCCGTTTGCTCCCTGAACAACAAATTCAAAGCCGGGGACGAACTGGAAGTGGTGGGTCCCGACCTGCGCCCCTTCCCCATCGTGGCGGAAAAGATGTTCGACAAAGAGGGAAACGCACTGGAGGAACCCAAGCGTCCCGAAATGAAATTCACCATCCAGCTTCCCAAACAGGTCCCTGCCCTGTCCATGCTCCGCCGCTCTGTGGATCTGTCCGCAAAGTAACCATCCCCACTGTCATTGCCAGGAGCAAAGCGATGTATCCATCTCCGGAAAATAAGGGAGGTATCTTATGAGAGAAAAGCTCTTCAAAGCCATCGATATTTTCTTTGAATCCCTGTATTTTCTTATCCTCACCTACACCCTTTCCAGCATGGCCATTTCCTTCAACTATGACCTGTTCGGCCTTCTCTGCCGGGTTGCCAATATCTATGCCATCACCCAGTATTACACTTCCATGAAAAAACTCACCGGAAGCACCTTCTGGACCTATGTGCTTTTGTTTGGTAATTTGTTTCTCTTCTCCGTATTGGCCTGGCGGATCGGATATGTCAAAGGTGTATTCACCCCCTTTCCCCGCTTCTAAAGGAGGTATTTTATGAAACACGGACTGACGCTGAAATTTCTGCTGAAAGCCACTCTGGCCTGTGTTCTTCTGACCGTAGTGGAGATCCTGTTCGCCCGGTTTACCACAATTCACTACTTCTCCAGAACAGATATGAAGATGATCATAGCCTGGATCGTTGTAGCAATTGCCTGGGTCATCTACCTGGTTGGCCTGATCCGCCAACGTAGAACTGTCAAAGAAACCGAACCCTGGAACCGAAGGGAGAAAGACCCATGGTAAAATACTGGTATTTCCTCCTCCCCGCCATCCTCATGGCCCTGATTCCTGGAGAGACCATCAACACTGTTACAAAAAAATGGATCCCGGACGAGAAAAAACGTGCAAAGTTTTTCATGGGTATTCTGACCGGATGCATGACACTCACTACTGTGCTGCTGTTTCTGGTATCTGAAAACATCCCCTGGCATGTGCGTCTTCCCCTCTGCCTGTTCCCACTGGTCAGCGTTGGCCTTGGATTTCTGCTTGGAAAGTTCTTTTCCAGGAAAAAGTAGTACAAAAAGCACCGAACAAAACCGTTCGGTGCTTTTTTATTCTCTGTAATTAATTTTTCAGACTCTGCAGCGGAGCCGGAATCCGTCCGCCTCTTGCAATGAACTTCTCGCTGGACTCTCCATGGACCGGCATAACAGGGGCGCTGCCCAGCAGGCCGCCCATCTCTACCCGGTCTCCAACCACTTTGTTGGGAGCGGGAATGATACGGACCGCCTTGTTCTTGGAGTTCACCATACCAATAGCCGCCTCGTCCGCGATGATTGCGGAGATGGTGGCGGCACTGGTGTCTCCGGGCACCGCGATCATGTCCAGACCAACGGAGCAGACACAGGTCATAGCCTCCAGCTTATCCAGACACAGGGTGCCGCCCTCAGCCGCGGCGATCATACCCTCGTCCTCAGATACCGGGATGAAGGCACCGGACAGGCCACCCACATGGTTGGAGGCCATAACGCCGCCCTTCTTGACAGCATCGTTCAGCATAGCCAGTGCCGCTGTGGTACCATGGGTACCGCAGACCTCCAGACCCATCTCCTCCAGGATCCGGGCCACACTGTCGCCCACAGCAGGGGTAGGTGCCAGGCTCAGATCTACAATACCGAAGGGAATGCCCAGACGGTGGGAAGCCTCCCGACCCACCAGCTGGCCCATACGGGTGATCTGGAAAGCGGTCTTCTTAATGGTCTCAGCCACAACGTCAAAAGGCTGGCCCTTAACACTCTTCAGCGCATGATGCACCACGCCGGGGCCGGAAACGCCTACATTCAGCACACACTCCGGCTCGCCCACACCGTGGAAGGCACCGGCCATAAAGGGGTTGTCCTCCACCGCATTGGCAAAAACCACCACCTTGGCACAGCCCAGGCCGTCGTTGTCAGCGGTAACTTCCGCAGTACGCTTGATGATACGGCCCATCTCAGCCACCGCATCCATGTTGATACCCGCCCGGGTGGAACCCACGTTGACACTGGAACAGACCCGTTCCGTAGCCGCCATAGCATCGGGAATGGAGCGCATCAGCTTCCAGTCACTGGCGGTGCAGCCCTTCTGCACCAGGGCCGAGAAGCCGCCGATAAAGTTAACACCGCAGGTCTTGGCCGCCGCGTCCAGGGTCTTGGCAATCTCCACATAGCTGTCGCACTGGCAGGCTGCACCCACCAGAGAGATGGGTGTTACGGAGATTCGTTTGTTGACGATGGGAATACCAAATTCCTTTTCGATGTCCTCGCCCACTTTCACCAGATTTTTGGCGCAGCGGGTAATCTTGTCATAGATCTTATCACAGCAGACCTGCAGATCCGGATCACAGCAATCCAGCAGGCTGATACCCATGGTGATGGTGCGGATATCCAGATGCTGCTTGTCGATCATGTTCTGGGTCTTCAGTATGTCTTTTCTATCCAGCATGGCTTTACCTCAGATGCGGTGCATGGCCTGGAAGATATCCTCCCGCTGGACCCGGATAGACAGGCCCATCTCTTCACCGATGCGGGCCATTTCCGTGACCAGTTCCGCCAGAGGGATGTTGCACTGGGATACTTCTGCGGCCATCATCATGGTGAAGTAGCCCTGCATGACAGTCTGGTTGATATCCAGCACGTTGATATTATAGTTTGCCAGGGCGGTACAGACATTAGCAATGATGCCGACTCTGTCCTTGCCCACGACAGTTACGATTGCTTTCATGGTAAAATGCTCCTTATTTGTTAATCAAACCTCATAATCCGCAGAAACGCGGGTATCCAGCAGATGATGGAAATGCTTCTTTGCCTCCTGGTGCAGGGGATGGGCCCGGTAGGCCGGAACATCCTCCGCCTTCTCAAACTCGGAATACAGGGCATAATCCATCCCCTGATAGCAGCGGCGGATCTCCATTTTCAAAAGGCCAGGAATCTGTCCCACCAGAGGTTCCAGCTTGGAGGCGATCAGTTTCACAGCCTCGTCCTTATCCACGCCCTCCTTCAGGGTGTAAACGACGATATGCTTGACCATCCGTTACACCTCGTAATCCGCTGCCACCCGGGTAGACAGCAGATGGAAGAACTTATTCTTGGCTTCGGTATGCAGAGGATGGTCCGCATAGAAGGCCATAGCCTCCTTGCTCTCCAGCTCACAGTACAAGGCAATATCGTAGCCTGCAAAGGTCTGCTTGATCTCGGCATAATTCAATCCCTCGATCCTGCCCACCAGAGGCAGCAGGGCCTCCTCCGCGATCTTCACGACATTGGCAACATCCTCGCCATCCTTGACTTTAAACAGAACGATGTGCTTGACCATACAAATTACTCCTTCTTTGTAATCTTTCTGAATTCGCGTACCGTGATCAGAGCAAAGCACACACAGCCAATAAGATACATCCATCGCAAATGACCACCGCTACCGATCAAATAGTTGGCCAGCGCCAATATCGATGCCATTGCATTTACCACAACGACCCACATGTACCTCTGCTCCTTTCTGAATAGGAAAAATACCGGGACTGCATACGCAGTCCCGGTACATTCTGCTTAATTACTCGGCGTCCTCAGCAGTCTCTTCCAGCAGAGCGCGGATGGACAGGGAGATGCGCTTGTTCTCAGCGTCAACATCGGTGATCTTGACCTTGACATCCTGACCCTCAGCCAGAACATCCTCGGGCTTGCCGATACGGCGGTCAGCGATCTGAGAGATGTGGATCAGACCGTCAACACCGGGCAGGATCTCTGCGAAAGCGCCGAAGGTCATCAGCTTCACGACCTTAGCATCGCAGACATCGCCCACGTTGTAGTTGGTCATGAACTGGTTCCAGGGGTTCATCTCAGCGGTCTTGTAGCCCAAGGAGATCTTGTGCTTCTCAGCGTCGAAGGAGATGACGTAAACGTCGATCTCATCGCCGACCTTCACAACATCAGCGGGAGTCTTGATACGGTTCCAGGACAGTTCGGAAACGTGGACCATGCCGTCAACGCCGCCGATATCCACGAATGCGCCGTAGGAAGTCAGGGACTTGACGGTGCCGTGGTACTTCTTGCCGTTCTCGATCTCAGCCCAGATCTTCTCCTGAGCAGCCTTGCGGGCCTCGGAGGAAACAGCGCGGATGGAGCCGATAACGCGGCGGCGTGTGCGGTTGACCTCAGTGACCTTCATCTGGACAGTCTTGCCCACCATGCCGGTCATGTCGCCGCCCTTGGCGATGCCGGACTGGGAAGCGGGGATAAAGACGCGGATGCCCTTAACATTGGCAACCAGGCCGCCCTTGTTCTCTTCGGTGATGACGCCTTCGACAGTGGTCTTATCCTCGACCCATGCTGCCATGTCGTCCCAAACCTTCAGGCCGTCCAGCTTCTTCTTGGACAGCTGCACGGTGCCTTCCTGATCGTTAACGCGAACGACAAAGACCTCGATCTCGTCGCCGACCTTCAGGACATCTTCGGGCTTGACGGAAGGATCGGTGCTGACCTCGTCATAGGGGATGTAACCGGCGTGCTTGGTGCCCAGATCGACCTGGACTTCGGTGTTGCCGATACCGGTAACGGTACCCATGACCTTATCTCCTGTATTTAAAGTCTTGATGGAC
>JAFVPA010000004.1 GCA_017505505.1 Oscillospiraceae bacterium
CAGCAGCACGTCCTGATGTTTCACATCCCGGAAGTATTCTGCCATGGTAAGACCGGAAAGACCTACCCGCATACGGGCCCCGGGGGGCTCGTTCATCTGGCCGAAGACCATGGCGGTCTTGCTGATAACGCCGGACTCTGTCATTTCGTTGTACAGGTCGTTACCCTCACGGGTACGCTCACCAACGCCGGTGAAAACGGAATAGCCGTTGTGGGCGGTGGCGATGTTGTAGATCAGCTCCTGGATTAGAACGGTCTTGCCAACACCGGCGCCGCCGAACAGACCGATCTTACCGCCCTTTGCATAGGGGCAGATCAGGTCAACGACCTTAATACCGGTCTCCAGGATCTCGGTAGCAGGCTCCTGCTCCTCGTAGGAGGGGGCGCTGCGGTGAATGGGCCAGGTTTCCGCGCTCTGTACGGCGGGCTTATTGTCAATAGGCTGGCCCAGCAGATTAAAGACGCGACCCAGGCATTCCTCACCCACAGGTACCCGAATAGGGGCACCGGTATCCACAGCCTCGGCACCGCGCTGCAGGCCGTCGGTGGAACTCATGGCGATGCAGCGCACCACATTGTCGCCGATGTGCTGGGCAACCTCGGCCACGATGGTGTTGTCGCCATGGGGGATCTCAATGGCGGAAAGCAGCTCGGGAAGCTGGCCGTCCGCAAAGCGAATATCCAGAACAGGACCCATGACCTGGATCACAGTTCCTAATGTTTTGGCCATTGGATTCAACTCCTTTACAGTGTCATTCCGAGCCAGTGCGCACACTGGCGTGGGAATCCCCCGATTATTCGGGGTGCTTGGTAAACGGGGGGATTGCCACGTCGCTGCGCTCCTCGCAATGACATGGATTATTTAAGAACCTGCGACGATCTCAGTAATCTCCTGTGTGATGGCGGCCTGACGGGCCTGATTGAATTTCAGGCTCAGATCCGCGATCATTTCATCGGCATTCTGAGTGGCAGAGTCCATGGCAGTCCGGCGGGCGGCCTGCTCAGCGGCGCGGCTCTCGCACAGAGCACCGTATAGGATACCGCCCAGATATTCGGGCACGATCTGCTCGAATACTTCCGTGCTGTCCGGCTCGTAGAGAATGTCGGAAGCGGTGGCTTCTTCGGCATGAGGCTCCTGGAGCAGGGGCAGCATCCGCAGTGTGGCAGGGGTCTGGGAAAGGACGGATACAAAATTGGTATATCCAATATAGATCTCATCATATTCTCCGCTGCGGTAAGCCTTCGTAAGCTGCTTGGCAATGGAGAAGCAGTCACCAATGGAAACATCTGCCGCTTCGGCATAGATTTCCGTCAGAGCGGGAACGCCGTGGGAGCGGAAATAGTCCACTGCCTTTTTGCCGATGGGCAGGACAGTCACATTTTTGCCTGCCATTTCTGCGGTCACCAGCTTCAGAATGTTGCTGTTGTAGCCGCCGGCAAGACCTCTGTCACCGGCGATGACCACATACATGGATTTTTTGACTTCCCGTTTTGTCAGGTAAGGGGAGGAGAAGTCGGAGTTGGAATTTACGATATCCGTAATTGTGGAATAGAGGATCTCAAAATAGGGGCGGGAGTTGAGTACCCGCGCCTGGGCGTGGCGCAGCTTGGAAGCGGCCACCATTTCCATAGCCTTGGTGATCTGTTTGGTGGATTCCATGCTGCGGATGCGATTTTTGATCTCCTTGGTGGATACGCCAGCCATGCTTTACTCCTTCCTTATTCAGGTTTTACGAACTCAGCAAGAAGCTGGCTCAGGGCGACCTTCAGGCCTTCCTCTGTATCGGGCTCCAGCTTGCCGGAGCTGCGGATGGCATCCAGAACAGCGCTGTGGCGGTTGTCCATGAACTCATACAGCCGCTTTTCGAACTCGGGAATGTCGGAAACCGCAATATCCTTCAAATAACCGTTGGTAACGGCGTAAAGAATGCAGACCTGATGGGCAACCTCAACAGGGGCATTGTTGCCCTGCTTCAGCACTGCCACGATCCGCTCACCCAGAGACAGACGGGCCTTGGTATCGGCATCCAGATCGGAGCCGAACTGGGCAAAGCTCTGGAGCTCCCGGTACTGGGAGTACAGCAGCTTCAGGCTGCCCGCCACCTTCTTCATGGCTTTGATCTGGGCGTCACCGCCAACACGGGAAACGGAAATACCGGGGTTCACAGCGGGCATAATGCCGGAGTTGAACAGCTCGGATTCCAGGAAGATCTGGCCGTCGGTGATGGAGATGACGTTGGTGGGAATGTAGGCGGAAACGTCACCGGCCTGGGTTTCGATAATGGGAAGCGCAGTCAGAGTGCCGCCGCCAAGATCATCGGAAAGCTGGGCAGCACGCTCCAGAAGGCGGGAATGGAGATAGAAAACATCGCCGGGGTAGGCTTCCCGTCCGGGGGGACGGCGGATCAGCAGAGAAATGGCACGGTAAGCAACAGCGTGCTTGGAAAGATCATCATAAATGATCAGAACATCCTTGCCCTGATGCATAAAGTGCTCGCCGATACTGCAGCCTGCGTAGGGGGCAATATACTGCATGGGTGCCAGCTCGGAAGCGGTGGCGGATACCACAACGGTATAGTCCATAGCGCCGCCGGCAGTCAGATTGTCCACCACCTGCGCTACAGTAGAGCGCTTCTGGCCGATGGCAACATAAATACAGATCACATCCTTCCCCTTTTGGTTCAGGATGGTATCGGTTGCAATGGTGGTCTTGCCGGTCTGACGGTCACCGATGATCAGCTCACGCTGGCCTCTGCCGATGGGGATCATGGAGTCGATGGCCTTGATGCCGGTCTGGAGGGGACGGGAGACGTGCTTTCTCTGGATGATGCCGGGGGCGGGCATTTCGATGGCCCGGTAGCCCTCAGCGGTGATGGGGCCCTTGCCG
>JAFVPA010000015.1 GCA_017505505.1 Oscillospiraceae bacterium
GAAGTTTCCTGCTGCTTGGTTCTGCAAGCACAGAGTCAGCTTAAAGCCTTGTACAAAGACAATGCCGATACCATCATCGGCAACATGGACACTTCCATCTTCCTGGGCGGCAAAGAGCCAACCACCTTGAAGGACCTGTCCACAGCACTGGGCAAGGAAACTATCGACACCTATAACACCGGTGAAAGCCGTGGCCGGGAGGTTTCCCACAGTCTCAACTATCAGAAGCTGGGTAAGGATCTTATGAGCCAGGATGAACTGGCAGTCATGGATGGCGGTAAGTGCATCCTGCAGCTTCGCGGTGTCAGACCGTTCCTGTCGAACAAATATGACATCACCAAGCATCCCAATTACAAGTACACATCCGACTATGACAAGAGAAACGAATTGGACATAGAGCGTTTCCTGTCCCACCGCCTCAAGCTCAAGCTGGACGATGCTTTTGAGGTGTATGAAGTTACTACGTCCGGCACAACCGCCTAAACAGGCGGAATCTTAAGAAAGGTTCAGAGAAGTAAACTGAAATGTCCCTTCAAAAAACTATAAATTTTTTGGAGGTACATTTATATGGCATTTTTCAACGCAGCAGTAGGCGTTCTGCAGACTCTGGTCGTGGCACTGGGTGCCGGTCTGGGTATCTGGGGCGCGATCAATCTTCTGGAAGGCTACGGCAACGATAACCCTGGTGCAAAGTCCCAGGGCATGAAGCAGCTCATGGCGGGCGGCGGTGTGGCGCTGATCGGCATCACCCTGGTTCCTCTGCTGTCCGGTCTGTTCGGCTAATTTACCCAAGGCACCTGCAATAACCGCAGGTGCCTTTCTAATTTCCAAAAAAGAAAGGAAGATAACATGACCAAACGCTTGCGGGGAATTGTTTCGCTTCTGTTGGTGTTTGTTCTGTGCCTTGGCATGGTGCCGGGGGTCTCCGCCGCAGAGGTTGAGATCTCCGATAACAGTGCTGAAACACAGCCCACGGAAGCGGAAACAGTGGATGTTCCCACCCCCACTGAAGAAACCCTGGAGACCTCACAGGCTCCTCCTGAAATGGAGGTTGAAACCCAGTCCGAAAATGCAATCACCAGTACAGGCCTTGGTATGCTGATGACTGCCGCCGCAGATGACTACGGAATCATGACCGCAGCCAGTACCCAGTCCGGTATCATGCTGTTCGACTTTGCGGACAAGGCTGGAAATTCAGCATCTATTCTGACTC
Source organism: Oscillospiraceae bacterium (assembly GCA_017505505.1). Next base: position 1,214 of record JAFVPA010000015.1, read on the forward strand.
TGCCTGTTCCTCTCTGGTGTCCGGTCCTCACACCACCAACAGCAGTGGTAAGATTTCCGTCACCGGCCTGTTGCCTGGAACCTACTACGTCAAGGAAATCGGCCACACAGATGAAGCTACCCTGTTCACTCCCGTGGAATCTGGTGGCAAGCCCGGTAAGATCATCCTCAAGGGTCTGGAGGATGACACCTACACCATCACCGAGATCCGCACCGACAACGGCTATGTTCTGCTGAAGGATGACATTGAGATCGTCATCTCCCAGGTGGAAACCACCGATCTGTGCGACATCTATGAATCCGATGTCCTGGGTCTGATCCAGAATGATCCCCGCTATGCGGAAATCATCAAGGACACCGGCGATCTGAAGAATATGCCCCAGAAGCATCTGGAGCATCACCTGCTGACTGCCTCCGCTACTGTGGATGGCAACAAGGTCACCATGCTGGTGGACAACGGCAGCGAGAATGCCGAGGCACCTCTGACCGTGGTCAACACCCGTGGCTTCGACCTGCCCGAAACCGGTGACAACGGCACTCTGATGTTCACCGTCTTTGGCATCCTGATTATGGCCGGTGCTGCAGGCATCCTGTACATCGCTACCCGTAAGAAGAACGCCTAAGAAATAACAGCGATTGCCCCGGAAGGACTTTTCCTTCCGGGGTTTTCCCGGAATGGAGGGTTCGACACGAAACGAAAAGTAATCACAATCGTGCTGGCAGTGATCCTGTTTGTGCTGGCACTGGGGATGACCCTTTATCCGGTCATCAGTAATTATGTAAACCAAAAGTACGCATCCGAGATTCACACAGCGTATCAGGAAGTGATCCAGCAGACCAATAACAGCGAGCTGCTGAAAGCAAAAGAACAGGCAATCGCCTATAACAATGCCATCACTCCCGGTGCTGCTGCCGAAGATTCCTACAGTCAGGAGGCATTAAAAGCAGCTTCCCAGGACTATGACAGCCTGCTGAATATCACCGGAGAAGGAACCATGGGCTATGTGGAGATCCCGAAAATCAGCGTAAATCTTCCTATCTACCATGGAACCGGAAATGATTCCCTTGACCGAGGTGTAGGGCATCTTCTGGGCAGTTCTCTCCCTGTAGGCGGCAGCAGCACCCATTCGATTCTAACAGGACACAGCGGCATGGCAAGCCAGAAGATGTTCACTGACTTGGAGCAGCTGATCGTTGGGGATGTGTTCTATCTGCACATCCTGGATGAAATCCTGGCTTATCAGGTCATTGAGATCAATACCGTCCTGCCCTACGATACCAGCTTTCTGGGCATCGAGCATGGCGAAGATTACTGCACACTGGTAACCTGCACTCCCTACGGAGTGAATACCCACCGGCTTCTGGTGCGAGGTTCCCGGATTCCTTATGAGGAAGCGGAAGCAATCGTAGAAGAGATCCAGGAAGAGGAAGTGGAAACCTCCACCTGGGAACAGCAGTACATCATTCCCTTGAAATCCGTCTTGCAGAACCACCCTCTGCAGAAACACCTGTCATATCGGAGCCTGTCCCTGAAGAACCGGTTATCGCTGAACAGTCAGCACCCATTCTCAGAACAACCGCTACCCAAGCAGAAATTGATACTGCAATTCAGGCATGGAACGGTGACATTGCCAGCAAACGGGCTGTTGTCCGGTATATGGAGCAGCATGATCGAGAACGCAGTACCGCAGCGTGGTTACAGCTTCAGTATGGCAGTGATACCTTCTATGTGGGCATGGGCGGCAATCAGCAGATGGCTCTATCCTGGCCCAAGGTACAGCGGAGAATCGCCCAGCTTATAAAGGCTGAGAAATTCTATACCGAGGAAGAGTATGACAGGATGGACGATATCGATCCCGTTGCCATCCGGGAGCGGCTGGATGCTTATAAGGACGAGGATTCACCCTTTGTCAATCAAGTCATGCAGGATGTGGAAGCTATTACCCAGGAAGAAGCAGCAAAAGAAGACCCCAACCGATTCTCTATCCGTCTGCTTCCCTATGAAGGCGGTATTACCGGTATCTTCGATGGTGCTATTCGGAAATACTATGGCGAGAACGGACAACTCTTCCGGTTTGCAGAACAGTATAACGCTATTGAGTTCCTCAACAAAATGCAGCGGGAGCATGGATTGCCCGAAGCTCTGATTTTTACCACCCAGGATGGCAAAGTTTATCGCCCTGGCGATCAGCTGGCAGCTTCCTTCAACGGCAATCCGGAAGTACATCTCATAATCGACCATGTGGATGAAGATGAAGTATGGTACACCATGCCCAGCGTTCTTGGACAGGATGCCGTCAGCATGGAGCGTACCCTATTTGAGCGGTACATGGACAAAGGGAACATTACCAGCATCGAGCAAGCTGTCCCCATCGCCGCTCCAGAGGCAGCAGAACCAACCCTGTCCGACGAAGAATTTGTCCGGGAGCATCTGATCCCCGGTGAAACTACCTTTGAGATCGATGGCAGAACCTTCTTGGTTGACCGTGTAAATCTGCAATTTGGTTCTGTGAACTTCCAGGATATTACCTTCCAGAATGCCACCGGCTTTCCCATCTTCCGGACAGAACCCATTGCTTTTGTCCGAAGATTGGTAGAAGAACAGGAAGCCGCGGCAGAAATTGCGCCGGAAGAACCAGCCCCTGTGGAACCGGCTTACACCATTAAGACGGAAGAATATATATCCGGAGAAAAGAGCAGACTTCCTTACGATGTGGTATTCCAGACCATCAGCACCAGAGAACCGGAATCTCCTGCCTCTGTGGTGGAAGCACAAAATTTCCGGATCACGGATGATTCTCTGGGTGTGGGTGGTGCCAAAGCCAAGTTCCGCATGAACATGGATGCCATCCATCTGCTGCAAACCCTTGAAGCAGAGAAACCTAACATAAAATAATATACACAAATCCGATTAAAAAAGACCAAGGGAGCCATTTGTTCCCTTGGTCTTTACGCATTAGGCTAATAATTCATATTCCTGTCTCATGCGTTCTTCAGCTTGTTTGTAAATAGCTGCTTGCTTCCGAGGATGGTTGCCAATTTCGTTCATTACGATTTCAACACATTCTTCGTTTGTAAAAATCCTTCTGAAAAGCTGGATTTCTTCAAAGTTCTTCAGCAGTGCATCTCTAAACTCTTTCTCAGACATTCCAAGCTGTTCTTTCAGGTTCGCCATCCACTCAATAACAGCAGGGGGCATGGTTGCGCTCGAGGTACTGTAAGGGAAACAGGATTTGATGGTGCATTCCAGCACAATCTTCTTCAGTTCTGCGGTAGGATTAAATATCTCTTGGTTTCCCATACCACTCAAATCATAAGCAACAACTTCACAAAGCATTGCAAACGCTGTTTTTATATGATTTTCTTCCATAAGGAACTGGTACATGGTCAGTCTGGTATTTCGGTACAAACCCATGTCACCAACTTTGAAATGCTCGCCGGACTGAATGTTGAACTCACGCCAGAGAATATCTCTGTATCTCAGATGGGAGGGATTGTCATGGAATAGCATATAGTTCATATCCCATACAGACATTCGCCTTGTACGATGCAGATACAGAACATACTCATTATCTTCCAGTTCTTTGGTAGCAGCTTCAGTCAAAGCATAATAACGCTCAGAATATTTCGCTTCCAAGCTATCAACACTGCAACCATTCAGCAAACGCTCCACCAATTCTGCCTTTTTACCTGTTGTTTTTTCTCCTACGGCTTGGAGTTCTGCTTTCAAATCAACGACCTTTTGGCGTTCCAATGCAGACTTCAAGTCGCCAGAAGTAAGGAAACCACGACTGAGCAGGGAGTCCAAAACAATCTGTGGGTTTTCGACAGAATACTGATATAACCAGAAGTTTTGGAAGGAATTGCCGCCGCCAACTTTGTAGGTATTGGCATAGTGTAGCATGAGAATTTCATGGGGGTAAAGGCCCTGCTTGGATGGGGTGGCCATCTTCAAAAGTGTTTCCAAAGGAACAATTCCATCATCGGAAACCATAGGCTGCGGCGGTGCCTCTTTTACAGAAGGTTCTTCTGGTTGCTCTGTGATTGTAGCGTCAGCTTCGTCGCTTTCTCCTGCTTGAGCTATCATTGCATCATACACTTTTAGAATATCTTCTTTTGTAGAAGCAGCATTCACTTTTGTCATGCCTGCTTGCTTCAGCAGTGCTTCATCAAATGTCATTATTTCATCAATAACACCGAGCAAGCAATCCAAGTGTTTCCTAACTTCATCAGGGTCATTCGATGTATTGGCAATGTTTTGATGCTTTTTGATTTCTCCGAGCAGGCTTTTGATGTACGGAATTTGGTTGCTTCTATCTTCAGTTTCAGCACCCAAATACTTATCCATCTCAGCATTTCTCTTTTCCTTCACTTCGTCGATTACTACCATTATTACAATAATTGCAATGAATAGGCCCACCACAAGCAAGATTGTTTTCCAGAAGCCAATCACGAAGAACAGAATGAACATTACAACAATCGCTGCCATAAAACCAATACCAGACATGAACTCACCAAAGGTCATTGGTTCTTGTACTTGATTTTGCGTTGTTGTCTTGCGTGTAGTAGTCTTTTTGGTTGTGGAGGACGAATAGGTTTTATTTGATGAGTAGGAACGCTTCTTTCTTTTTTTGCTACGCCCAGAAGGAATTGCTTTGAACAACGAACCTACATTATAGAACAGATCGCCACCACGGCGTTTCCTGTCACGACTTTTTTTCTTATAAGCATCAACTATGGGGCCATACGATTTTTTTGCCATAACAACACCTCTTTTCGTTGATAATTATACAGCACTTATCGGTGTAATTCAATATCAATGCCCTTTTCTCTTTGTTTTTGATGTATAAAGGGTGCCCCAAAACAGGGCACCCTTGCGCTTATTTGATTTCTGTAGCTATCAATCTCTTATTCACGCATAACCTCTAGCATTATCCTGGCACCCAGGCGGAAACTGTTTTGAAATAGCAAATTCTCCGCCATGACTTGATGCTCCCGTACACAGTCTGCATATTTTGTAAACAGCTCTTTCTGTTCATCTGTCATAGTGGCAAGTAACTTATCCTCATTTCGGCTTATTAGCTGGAGCAGTTCTTTGTATTCCTTGCTGGGTGAAATATCATATTCAGCAGGCTCGATATTGCCGTACCACAGTTCTTCCAGAATGTTCATGCGAAGATCACCTCCGCATTGACGATTTCCTCCGCTGCGTTGCGGATACCATTCATAGCACCCACCCAGACCATTTGATCCTGCGCTTTGAGCTGCTCGGTGATACCCTCTCTTTCAGCCAGTTGCTTCACAAGCCGATCAAACATTTCCGTTGCCCTGTTGTCGATCTCCGCAAGATGACTGTTCAGCCTGCCGCTGAGAAGCAGCGTGGTGTGCAGCACCGGACGATGCTCCTTGATGTACCGCAGATGCTTTCTGCCCCACATTCCAATGGGTTGAGTATCTTCTTCGTCCAGCACCAAACAAGGGATGTAATAATCTCCTTGCAATTCATACCATAGTCCGTTATTATTGTCATAGATGTATTTTTCCATTGTTGTGTCCTCCAGTAGTGTATTTGAGTTTGAGGTGATTCAAATACAGCTTCTTGATTACTTGTTGTCTTGGGCAGTCCTGGGATGCCGTCCACAAGGAACAAGTAGGATACAGATACCGTTTTTGTGGTCATTCGTACCACATTGATTCTCTGAGTAAATACATCTGAAAACCGCTTATTTCGGCTGTTTTTAGGTGTAAAACGAAGAAAAGTCCCAAACAGCACATTGATACTTTCCAGGCTCCGGAGTTATCCAAGCGCTAAACCTTATATTGGTTTTCTTTACAGCAGACTTTCTTCGGAAAGTCTGCTGTTTTTTTGTTATGACAAAACATTTGTGAAAAAATTGCATCCACCCTTCCTATATACTTGAAATTTCGGCAAATTGGTAGTATAATTTTTATTAGTGCAAATACCCCCAAAATGAATTGTAATATATTTTAGGAGGAGATTCCGATGATTATCTGGAAGAATATGGACACTCTGGCTGCTTACGCTGAGATGCAGACCGCTGCTAAGGTGGACCTGGCTGCCGTTATGTCCGGCGAAAATGGTGCTGAGCGCGTCAAGAACTACACCGTTCCCATGGGTGCCGGCCTTAACTTCAACTACGGTGCCCGTCCTGTTGACGAGGCTATTCTGGAAGTCCTGAAGAAGTTCGCTGTCGAGCAGCAGCTGACCGAGAAGTTCGCTGCCCTGTACAACGGCGAAGTGGTCAACACCGGTGAGAAGCGCCGTGTTCTGCATCATATGTGCCGCGGTCAGCTGGGCGAAGCTGTCCAGGCTGACGGCGTTGACAAGCGTGATTTCTATGTGGGTGAGCAGAAGAAGATCGCTGAGTTCGCCAACAAGGTCCATGCCGGCGAGATCACCAACGCTGCCGGTGAGAAGTTCACCACTGTCTGCCAGATCGGCATCGGCGGCTCCGACCTGGGCCCCCGGGCTATCTACCTGGCTCTGGAGAACTGGGCTAAGGTCAATAACACCCTGAAGATGAAGGCCGCTTTCATCTCCAACGTTGACCCCGACGATGCAGCAGGCGTCCTGTCCAACCTGGATCTGGCCCACACCCTGTTCGTTCTGGTCTCCAAGTCCGGCACTACTCTGGAAACTCTGACCAACGAGTCCTTCGTGAAGAATGCGCTGGTCGAAGCCGGTTTGAACCCCGCCAATCACATGGCCTGTGTTACCTCTGAAACCTCTCCCCTGGCTTCTTCTCCCGACTACCTGGCTGCCTTCTTCATGGACGACTACATCGGCGGCCGTTTCTCCTCTTCCTCCGGCGTGGGCGGCTGCGTGCTGAGCCTGGCCTTCGGCCCCGAGGTCTTTGCTGACTTCCTGAACGGCGCCGCTGAGGCCGACCTGCTGGCTAAGAACGAGGATCTGCTGACTAACCCCGCTATGCTGGATGCTCTGATCGGCGTTTACGAGCGTAACGTTCTGGGCATGCCCAACACCGCCGTCCTGCCCTACTCTCAGGCTCTGAGCCGCTTCCCCGCTCATCTGCAGCAGCTGGACATGGAGTCCAACGGCAAGTCTGTTAACCGCTTCGGTGAGCCTGTGAACTACGTCACCGGCCCCATCATCTTCGGTGAGCCCGGTACCAACGGTCAGCACTCCTTCTATCAGCTGCTGCATCAGGGCACCGACATCGTTCCCCTGCAGTTCGTCGGCTTCAAGAACAGCCAGATGGGTTCCGACGTGCTGATCCAGGGCTCCACCAGCCAGCAGAAGCTGTGCGCCAACGTGGCTGCCCAGATCGTGGCTTTCGCCTGCGGCAAGGATGACACCGACCTGAACAAGAAGTTCCAGGGCGGCCGTCCCTCCTCCATCATCATCGGCGAGAAGCTGACCCCCAAGTCTGTCGGCGCTCTGCTGGCTCACTTCGAGAACAAGGTCATGTTCCAGGGCTTCGCATGGAACATCAACTCCTTCGACCAGGAAGGCGTTCAGCTGGGTAAGGTCCTGGCTAAGAAGGTCCTGGCCCACGACACCGACGGTGCTCTGAAGGTCTACTCCGATCTGCTGAACATCTAAATTATCCCTACATACTACAAAAGCACTCAGCGGCTCAACCGCTGAGTGCTTTTTTCATGGCTTCAAGCCGCCATTTCAAAAGCCTGACGAAAAAAATCGTCAGGCTTTCGCTCATTTCCGCTTGTACAGCAGCATCTCGTAAGCGATGCCGTTTTCTTCGCCGCTTTGCAGCTTGTCTGCCACATACCAGCTTTCATCTGCATCCAGATCCGGGAAGTATGTATCACACTCGATCACGGTATGCACCTTGGTGATATAGGCGGTATCGCAGTAAGGCAGCATCTGCCTGTAAATACTGCCGCCGCCGATGACCATGGCCCGCTGGGCGGTCTTGGCCAGCTCCACAGCTTCCTCCGGGGAGGTACAGACAGTGAAACCGGGAATCTCTTTGGGGGTACGGGTCAGCGCCACGTTGACGCGGCCGGGAAGGGGCTTTTGTCCGGGGAAATCCGCAATGGTCCGACGGCCCGCAATGACCATACATCCCCGGGTCATTTCCCGAAAGAATTTCCGGTCAGCAGACAGTGCCACAGGCTGCGTCCCACAGCAGCCGATTCCCCAGTCATCATAGACTGCTACGATCAGTTCCATATCAACACCTCGACATGCCAAGAATGTCAAATCGCCATAGGGATCTCGAAATCAAAGGGATGGAACTTGTAATCTTCCATCTTAAAGCTGTCCTTTGTAAAGGCATAGAAATCGGTGATGGATTCGTCCATTTTGAACTTGGGAGCCTCATACCCCTCCAGCTCCAGCATGGCCTTCACCGCGGGGATATGGCGGTCATAGATATGGCAGTCGGCGATCACATGGACAAATTCGCCCACCTCCAGACCGGAGACCTGGGCCATCATGTGGGTCAGCGCAGCGTACTGCACCACGTTCCAGTTATTGGCGGTAAGCATATCCTGAGAACGCTGGTTCAAAATGGCATTGAGCTTGTTTCCGGTGACGTTGAAGGTCATGGAATAGGCGCAGGGATACAGGTTCATCTCATGCAGATCCTGGAAGTTGTAGATATTGGTCAGGATCCGGCGGGAGGCAGGATTGTGCTTCAGATCGTACAGGACCCGGTCCACCTGATCCATAGGCTCCTGGCCCTGGTTGAACTGGTACTTTTTGCCCAGCTGATAGCCGTAAGCCTTGCCGATGGTGCCGTCCTCTCCGGCCCATTCGTCCCAGACGTGACTGCCAAGATCGCAGACCCGGTTGGACTTTTTCTGCCAGATCCACAGCATTTCATCGATAGCACTCTTCCAATACGTGCGGCGCAGGGTCATAATGGGAAATTCCTCTGCCAAATTATAGCGGTTCACCACGCCGAAGGTCTTGATGGTATGGGCGGGAGTGCCGTCCGCCCATTTGGGACGCACATCCAGACCTTCATCAGAAAATCCTTCTTCCAGAATTTTACGGCATGTCTGCTTATACAGTTCATCTGCTCTGCTCATATTTCTTTCCTCCGTGATTTACTTTTGGGATATCATACCACATCACGCCTGTCTATTCAAGAAAAAAATAACACCGCAGCTTTTCGCTGCGGTGTTATCGGATTTAAGCTTACAGCAGGTTATCGGTGTTGACCCAGCCCAGTTCGGTGCGGGCCATCTTGCCGACGATCTCGTAGATGTCAACGACGGACATTCTTGCGTAGGTACCGGCGGTACTGGTGCAGTTCATGTCGGTGTAGATGATTGTGTTATCATTGTAGACAACACGGGCATCCACAGCGCCGGTGACAGGCGTCATGTCAACATAGTACAGGTAAACCCAACCTGCATCGCAGCGGCCCCAAGCCATATTCTCGGCAGTGGTGGTCTCGTAGATCACCAGAGCCTGACCGCTGGTCAGAGTGGTGGTCTTGGAAGCAGTGGTAGAAGGAGTGGAACGGACATTCAGCTCATTGGTACGGATGACCTTACCGGTATAGCGGTAGCCGCTGGTATTGGTCACGAAGCCGCCGGTGCTGCTGCCGTTGCCGATGACGGGAGCGGAAGGCGTGTTGTTGACGGGAGGTGTCTCAACGGGCTTGTTCTCATAGATCGCACCCTCGGACATGTAGGACAGGCTTGCCCAGCCCTCGCCCTTGTCGCACTCGATGTAACCCCAGACACTGCTGTCCACGATTTCCAGGCTGGTAACGGTAACCTTGTCGCCCTTAGCCAGCTTGAACTTCTTGTCACTCTCGGGCTTGCCCTCGGAGCCGGCAGTCTCACGGACATTCAGGGTTGTGGAACCGGTCATGGTATGGACCTTCTCATCCAGGGGAGCCAGATCGATGTACTGCTCAGGATCCTTGACCCAGCCATCATTGATGCGTGCCCAGTAAGTGATCTCGGTGGTGGTAATGACCTGCTGGTCCTTGTTGCCGGCGGGATCAATGGAGGTGCCTGCATCTTCCTTGACGGTCTGCTTCACGGTAGCCAGTTCGTAGATGGTAATGTTCTCGATCTGAGTGACCTCGCGGATAACATCTGCATTCTTATTGGCCTCAACGCGAACCTTTGCGCCGGGCAGGATCGCACCGGTGTAAACGGCAGTGGTAGTGGTCTTCTGTGCATCGTCGTAGGAATCGACACCGATACCGCCCTCAGGGATGTTGGAGCTGTTGTCCACGACCTCATTGTAGGTCATCATGGCAACGTAGTCCATGCTGATCCAGCCCTGGGCCACACGGCCCCACTTGCCTGCGCCAGCCTGCTTGGTCTCCAGAATCTCGACCACAGTGCCGGGCAGCAGCTTACCAACGAGAGCATAGCCGGTGCCTGCACCCTGGCGGACATTAACACCGGAGTAGGTGTTGGCCACGATACCGGTGCCGGTACCATCGGTCTGGTAGGAGTTGCCGTTCTTATCGGTCACAGTGCTGTTGGTAACATTTTCAGAAACGGAGACATAGTTTGCGGAGACCCAGCCGTCACCGTTGTAATCATAGGTGCCGTTCTTGTTGGAGTCGACCTTGTACCAGCTCTTGTCAGCATTGGCTTCCCAAACATTGACGGTAGTACCGCGGGACAGAGAGCCGATGATTGCACCGTAGGTGGCACCGGTCTTACGGACCTTCAGGGAATCGGTATTGATGACGGTAGCCATCAGGTTGGTGGAGATATTGGAAGTATTGCTCTCGTTGACGACAACGTCGGTACGGGAGAAGTACTTGGATGCCAGGTTGACCCAGCCGCCGTGGGCTTCGGTCTTACCCCAAATGTTTTCGCCGACCAGCACAACTTCGGTAATGGTAACTTCCACACCCTTTGCCAGCTTGACATCCTTTGCGGGTGCGCCGCTGGAGGGCTGCTCTCTGACAGTTACGTTGTCAACAGCGGTAGTGTATCTGGCAGGATCCAGAGTGAACTTGGACAGCTTTGCCCAGCCGTACAGAGGCATTTCCTTGATGCCCTCGGCATCCTTGTCGTGGTCCACATACCACAGAGCCTTGACCCAGGTATTGCCCTCATTATCAGCCTTCAGCTGCAGGATCTTAACAGTGCCGTCAGGGATCTCAACATCCTTGCTGTGGTAACGCAGGGCTGCATTCACGCTGGCATCGGCATAGAAGTTGGTAGCAGTCTTCAGCTTTGCGGTGAACATGTAGGAATTTGCACCTGCATCGGTGGTAATACCGGTGCCGCTGAAGTTATCAATGACCGTGTAGCTCAGGCAGATCCAGCCATTGCTGATGCGGCCCCACTGATGACCATTGAAGGTCTTGATCTCATACACTTCAACAGTATCGTTCTTAGCCAGAGCACCAACAATCTTACTGTCGGTACCGGCTTCTGCACGGATGTTCAGATAACCATTGTAAGTAACGGTAGCTGTTGCGATCGTGGAGGTATTGGGAGTTTCCACAGCTCCGCCACGAACTTCATCCCAGTTGGTGTACATCAGGCAAACCCAACCGATGGCCTTAATGGAGCCGTCATCCAGAATCTGGCCAACCTGGCCCCAGCCGTCATCCTCGTTGATGATCAGCAGTTCCTTGCCCTGGCTGTAGGAGCCATTCTTGGCGCTGGCAGAGGATGCATTGACGCGGCGGTTGACGAAGCTGTTGGTAACGGTAACATAGACCTGGAAAGCTGCCTGGGTGCCATCGCTGGTCTCGGCGACCTTTGCACCGCTCAGGCGGACCCAGCGGTTCATACCGGTACCCTTGCCAGCCTCAACAACCTGGCCCCATCTGATACCGTTGGCATCCTGGAACTCACGGCAGATGTTCACAGTCTGGTAGGAAACATCCCAGCTGGTAGCGGTAGTCTCAGGTGTATAGTACCAGCGCTTCTCCAGCAGTTCAGAGGTCTTCAGGGTGTAATTCACAGACATTGCGGTGGTGGCTGCATTCTTTGCAGTCACTGTATTGCTCTGCCACTGTGCATACAGGGTCTTACCTGCGCAGTCCTTGCTCAGAGAGTCATAACGGACAGAGGGGGTAGCCTTTGCGTTGTACCAACCCAGGAATTTGTAACCAACCTTGGCGGGAATGACGCTATGAGCCACGGTAGCACTCTGGTCAAAGTTCATGGTGTAGGACTCGCCATTAGCCTGAGGCAGGACACCGCCATTGGCATTGTAAGTAACGGTAGTGTAAGTAGTAGGAGCGGTATTGGAGTAAACGCCGTTTACATACATGTTAACTTCGATCTTCCGGCGGTCAGTGACCTTGCCCTCGCCGGCCCAGTTGCTCAGGGCGTTCAGCAGCTCGTTGGTGCCATACTTATTGATGACAGCAGTCTTGACCACACCGTTGCCGGTGGTCCAGCCTGCGCCAGCGTCATAAGAGAAGATGACCAGGGCATCATGCTGGTTCTGGGACAGGCTCAGGCTGTTTGCGGTAGCGAAGGCATTGACCTTCTCATCCAGAGTCTTCAGAGCCTCACGCAGAGCCTTGTCTGCTTCGGCCTGGGTGGTAACGGAATACTTGGAACCGGTCATGATCCACTCATTCTTTTTGTTCACGTGGTGGTACAGACCGTCCTTATCACAAAGAGCATGCTCCTTGGTGCAGGCCGTGCCGTAGCCGGTCACAAATACGGGGGAGGTAGCAGTAACACCGGGCATCTTGGTGCAGCTGCTATTGAAGGTTTCTAACTGCTTCAGAACAGTGATCGCTGCTTCGCTGACCTTGTTGCTGGCTGCGGAAGCAGTCATGGGCACCAGGCTCATCAGCATGATCAGAGTCAGTAATACGCATACAATTCTCTTCTTCATAGCTTCTTACTCCTTTTATCTTTTGTAAGTAACGGTATTATAACAGACCTGATTACAAATTGCAATACCTTTTTTGAAAATAATTACATTTTTGTTACAAATTATTTTCCACTTTTGTTACTTCTCCTCCGTTTTTTTCCTGACTGTCCCTATTTCCTGCTGTTTTCTCATCCCGCGTTTGATTTTGTAACAATTTTTTGTAACTTTTGGGAGACTGCTCAGCTGGAAGGATTTCAGCATTGACTTTCTTTTTTCCTGTTGATATACTCGAAGAAACGACAAAGGAGGCTGCAAAATGAAGCAAACGCGTGTTTTGGTCGGCATGAGCGGCGGTGTGGACAGCTCCGTGGCGGCCTGGAGGGTTCTGTCTGAGGGCTATGACTGCGCCGGGGCTACCATGCGGCTCCATGATTTTGCCTGCGGTGGGGTCGACGATGTTTCCGATGCCGCTGCCGTGGCCCAAAAGCTTGGAATCAAGCATTATGTTATGGAATTCCAGCCGGAATTTGAAGAAGCTGTCATAAAACAGTTTGTCTCCGCCTACGAAAGCGGCCTGACCCCCAATCCCTGCATTCGCTGCAACCGGTATTTAAAATTCGGGGCCATGCTGGACCGGGCCTCTCAGCTGGGTTTCGACTATGTGGTCTCCGGGCACTATGCCCAGATCCGTCAGGATCCAAACACAGGACGCTTTCTATTATATAAAGCGGCGGACCGCAGCAAGGACCAGACCTATTTTCTGGCCGGACTGGATCAGGAGCAGCTTTCCCACATTCTCTTCCCTCTGGGTCCATTGACGAAGGCCGAGGTTCGGGAAATCGCAGAACAGCAGGGATTCATCAATGCCCGGAAGCGGGACAGCCAGGATATCTGCTTCGTTCCTGACGGAGATTACGCCGCTTTCCTGCGGGAGTATACCGGAAAAGACTATCCCGAGGGAGACTATCTGGATCTGAGCGGCAACGTGGTAGGCCGCCACAAGGGTGCGGTATGCTACACCAGAGGCCAGCGAAAAGGCCTTGGTATTGCCCTTGGGGCCCCTGTCTACGTCTGCGGGAAGGACATGGAGAAAAATACCGTCACGGTAGGCCCCAATGAAGCGCTCTTCTCCCCGGCCCTCCGGGCAAAGGACTGGAACTGGTACCCCTTCCCCACCCTAACCGAACCTCTGCGGGTGACCGCCAAGACCCGGCATTCCCAGTCTGAGCAGGTCGCCACGGTTTATCCCGAAGAAAACGGCTTTGTCCGGGTGGAATTCGATGCTCCCCAGCGGGCTGTGACACCGGGCCAGGCCGTGGTGCTGTATGACGGGGATATGGTAGTCGGCGGCGGTACCATTACGGAGGCATTGTAATACTATTTTCAAATTGAAACATTTAATTTCACATAGGAATGTAGGGCGGGGACCTGTCCCCGCCGGGCAGTAACGATCTTTGCGCGGAAACAAATCATGCGCAAGAATCGGAAGTGCCCGGCGGAGGCAGGCCTCCGCCCTACATTATTATAATTATATTACTTTTGATACTTGCCCCGCTTTTGGGGTTTGCGCAGTTCGGACAGATCCGGCCTGTAAACCAGCCAGGCAGTCAAGCCAAATATAGCTACGCAGACCAGGCTCACCTTCCAGCCCAGAGAGAAGGCCCCATTGCGGTAGGTCAGCACCACCCGGTGGGTTCCCTCCGTCAGCTCCAGAGCCGTCATGCAGTCTCCCACCAGAACTGTTTCCGCGTTCTTTCCATCCACCTGGGCCACCCAGTTTCCGTTCTGAGGAATGGAGGTATACAGCAGGCCGTCCCGGTCGCAGGTGATGATGCCCTCCACCCGGGTGCTTTTGAATTTGGTCAGTTCCAGCGTGGAAGCATTCAGGATATCATACCCCTGCCAGAACCGTTCGTGGTCCAAAATCGCCACATCCACGCTCATGGAGCTGTTTTCGTCCGCCTTGCAGACGATTCGGATATCGATGATGTCCCCGGCCTGTACATCGTCCACCGCCAGCATCTGGGGCAGGCTGATGCTCTCCTTATACAATTCCAGCCCGTTGACACTGACATAGAAGTCGTTGCGCTTGGGCAGGTCCAGTCGGATGCACAGGAAGCCGTCCCGGGGTGCCGTATAGGTGTAGGTCACATTGGAGTTTTTCTCTTCACTGACATATTTGCAATATCCGTAGCCGTTGCTCTCCGTAATATTTACACCGCTGGTACTCAGGGACAGGGTTTCTCCCGGCAGGCGGTGCCAGACCGGACCATCCACCCCCGTAGCCGCAGTAAACAGTTCATTCTGGAACTCGAAGGCATTGCCGGAGGTCTCAAATGTCAAACTTGCCAGTTCCCGTTCTGTCAGGAATCCCAAAGGCAGATAGGCCTGGTTTTCCAGAAGAACGGTATCCTTAAATTTGTTCACATCCTTGAAGAAGGTGCTGGTCTTGTCCTTTCCGTCCCGTTCGATCATATATTTTAAGCCCAGGAACAGGTTGGATACCGGAGAACTTTCTTCAAAGAGGTAGCGGTTGTAGGTGTTCTTGGCACTGAAGCCAAGGGACTGGACAAACAGGGTCGTCTTCACATTGGCAGAGCTGGTGAAGGCGGTGATGCCGTTGTAATTGTTCAGTGCACCATCGTTCAGGGTCTGGGAATGGGTGGTCTCCGCCCGGTAGAAGAGGTCGTCCTCCCGCTCTTTCATATACCGGATAACGGAAGCGGTATACTCTGTACCCTTGGGGTAGTTGCTGACCCCCGTACCCGTGAAGTACAGGCCGAAGCAGACCAGATTGGCGATCAGCTCCACGCCCATAACGGTGAGCACCAGCCAGCTGGCCCGGCGGCGCTGTTTTGCCCGGTCCATCCGGGCCTGGAGCAGCTGCGCCTCGTCCGCGTCCTCCGGGACCGGGTCTTCGATATTTCCGGTAAGCATGGCCAGCAGGTACAGCACCAGGAACACCAGATTGTACACGAAGTACACAGGGAACTCCATATCCAGGGGCCCCAGTTCCATCGGGATGGTGGCCGTCAGTTCTTCCGAGCAGGCCAGAACCGCCGCGGCAAATACCGCCCCGCCGATGAGCTGCCAGCTGGGGAACTTCCGCCGCAGCAGCCAGGCCCGGTAGGCCATGTACAGCACCACAAAGCTGTACAGATGACTGAACCGGTAAGGGATCATATTGGTAAAGTGGAAGCCGTGCCAGATATAGTCCAGCTGCCGGATGATAAAGCTGACATTGAAGAACAGCAGAAGCGCCACGGCGCAGATCTTATCCCGGAGCCTGATATCCCCGGCCATCAGGTACAGGAACATCAGATAGACACTGATGATGCCGCAGTAGACATTGGGAAGGCCTTCCTTGAAATTGGGCTCCAGCGCACCGCCCATGTTGCCCGCCACCTGACGCATGGCATCGAAGAGGCCCTTGAGGTCATGGGAGGAGGCAATGTTCAGACGGAAGCCGGTGGGAAATTTGTTAACGCTGGACTGGGTGGTCTGCAGCGCCGCCAGGGCCGGCAGCTCCAGAATGGCCGTCATGCCGATGGCCAGCAACGAGAAGAAAGCAATGCGGAAAAGGTCGGCAAAGAATTTCTTCCAGCCCCCCCAGTGGCAGATCTGATACACAAAGAACAGCAGGAAGACAAAAATGCAGGTGAACAGGCCAATATAATAGTTAGCAAAAATGGACAGGAACAGTGTTGCGGTATACAGGACGAACTTTCGCTCTTTCAACAGTGCCACAGTGCCCAGGGCCACCAGGGGCAGCAGGGCAAAGGTATCCAGCCACATGATGTTCCACTGGAAGCCCAACGCCCAGGCACACAGACCGTAGAAGCCGCCGAAGACCGCAATAGAGAGATCCTTCTTGCCAAACAGGCCCTTCAGGAAGATCGCGAAGAACAGTCCCGCCAGCCCCAGCTTGATGGGCACCAGCAGGGAAAAGTATTCCAGCAGCCAGCCCTCCGGCACCAGCACGCTGAAAAGGTTCAGCGGAGATGCCAGATAATAGGCAATGAGGCCCAGATAGTCCATGCCCAGACCCACGCTCCAGGTATACAGCAGGCCGTGCCCTTCCCGGATGGCATTGCGGAACTCCACAAAGAAGGGATAGTACTGGTGGTACATATCCGAATACAGCATGGAATATTTGCCGAAGGGCTCAAACTGGCTGATGAGCATGACAAAGAGCATCCCCACACAGGGGATGGCAAAGGCCAGCGCCAGCGGATTCAATTTCACGGTGTTACCCCGGGGCAGTTTCATAAGGGCCTCCCATATATGGAAAAGTACCTTATAGTTTACCACGTTTTTGCGTTATGGTAAAGCGTTATGTAACGTAATTTCCTTAATATTTTTTAGGCAAAGTAGGGCGGGCTGCCCTCAGCCCGCCGCGGCGGCTTGAGGGCAAGCCGCCCTACACCTGCTGCTTTCTGCAAAAATATCCCCCACCCTGGCGGTGGGGGATATCCCTCAAATCTCATCATCCAGCTCATCGTCAATGCCGTCGTTGTCGGCATCGGTCATGATCTCGCCGAACCGGACCCGGCGCTTGATCTTCATTTCTTCCACCTGCTTGTGGATCAATTCCTTGACGAAGATGGGGTCCTTGATATTTTTCAGCACCAGATTGGGCATGGTCTTATCGGAGGAGGCCACGATAACGGTGCCCACGCCGAAGAGCCGCTGCCACAGGGTGCGGCTGGTGTCGATATCCCGGACCCGGTAGAGAAGGATCTCGTCATCCTTGATGTTCAGAAAGCCCACAGAGGTGAACAGCCGGTCCTCGGAAAGGCTGTACCGGGTAAAGCTCAGAGGCAGACCGAAGTACCTCTTGCGGTCCTGCCACAGGTATTCGATGGTAATAGACATAGAAAATCCTCCTTTGGTTTTCTTTTATTTTACTTTCCGCAGGGAGGATTGTCAAGCCGCTTCCAACGAATCGGTCTTTGAAAAGGATATGCCATACACCGTAAAAGCTCTGCCAAAATAAGGGTTACAACAAAGGATAGCATAAAGAACGGCAACGCAGAGCAGCACATCAAAGGTACCAATTCCACCCGTTCACCCAAAGTGACCTGTACTTTTTCCATCAGCAAATAAATCTCCAGACTTCTCTTTCCAAAAAAATCTGTCAGCTTATTTGCAGGAATTCGAGCACATGCACACGACAAAATGACCGCAAGTGGACCATATGCAATATATTTGAATTCCGTCGGCACTTCCCAAGCGCAATACCCCATCGCCGCAGCAGATATTACGCCACAAACCGCCCACACAGTTAAAACCACCAGAACATTTACACGGAACACGCGTTCTTCCTGAATAGCCTTGCCAAAAGACAATCCTATCAAATAAATGGGGATTCGCGGAAAGAAGATCATTGCAGGACCTATTGCCATTCTCAAGCCTTCTATGGGAAACAGGAGCATTGATCCGTATATGGCAGCTATACATAGGATATTCAAACACCTGTACTTTTTCCATAATTTTACATAGGCCGGTGTCAATATATACAGCAGTAAGATTGCCGAAACATACCAAAATGTCATTCTGCCCTCCAGCCAGAAGGTCAGCATGGTCACATCCTTAACAAACAGCCGGCGGCTATGCCCAATCATGATATCATGATAGGCAAACCATGGAATTGCTACAAGTAAAAAAGGAATAAAAACCCGCTGTAATCTGCCGAAAAGATAAGGAAAATATCTATCATATTTCTTTAATGCAAAAAACACGCCCACACCAGACGCAAAAAGAAACATGTCCACACCAATGTCGGATGTGTATTTCTGTAGCCATATGAGGCTGCCTTCTTTTGTAGTAATACAGCTATGGAACCAAATAATCAGCAAGGTGGCGAGCCCCATTACCGTAGTTCTTCCCTTGCTGTAGGATTTCGCCTCATAGGTTACGGTCATATCAATCGTCTCCCTGTCTTTATTTTATAGCGAATGATATTAAGATTTTACTTTTAGAAAACCAGATTGTCAAGAAATTATCCATCGTAAAATATCTTAGGGGAGTGGCATGCCACTCCCCTAAGATACGTCAAATTTACAAAATCAGACAGATCAGCCCCGTGGCTCCTTCGTTGACAATTCGGGTCAAAGTCCCCCGGAATTTGGTGCGGACATCCTCCGGAAGGCCCAGCAGCTTGGCGGTGAGGCCCTCCTGAATCAGCTCGTAGACGGATTTGCCGAAAATATTGCTCTGCCACAGATTCTGGGGGTCCTCCCCTGTCAGGTGGGCGATCAGGTCCCGGGACTGTTTTTCGTCCCCTACCATGGGACTGATCTCCGTGTCGATGTCCACCCGGACCATGTGGATGGAAGGGGCCCCGGCTTTCAGCTTCACCCCGAAGGTGCCGCCCTTTTTGATGATCTCCGGGGTTTCCAGCTTCATCTCATCGGCGGAAGGCTGGACAACCCCATAACCCGTAGCCTTCACCGCAGAGAGGGCATCGGAGATCTTGTCGTATTCCTGCTTCACCCGGGCCAGCTCCATCAGAAGGGAGAGCAGCTGGGCATCGTTCTCAATGGGAATACCTGCCTTGCTGCTTAAAATCTCATAGTAAAGGGCTTCCGGCAAAACGATGGTGCAGGTCACGGTCCCATCTGCCAGATCCACCCCCTTCAGAGCGTAGTCCTGGATCTGAGGAACCTCCTGCAAGGCCGCCAGGATCTGCTCTGCCTGGCCCAGATTTCCTACCTCACCGGCCCGTTCCAGCAAAGCCTGGTACAGAGCCGTCTTCACCGGATGATCTTCTTCCAGGGCATCCAGCCACCGGGGCAGATGGACCCGAAGCTCCGTCATGGGAAAGGTATACAGCAGTGCTTTCAGAAGCTGGGCAATATCCCCCACCCCCATGGACTGGCAATCCATCACCATAGGCTCCACGCCGTATTCCTTGCGGATATGCTCCCGGACCGTATTGGCAGCCTCTCCCGCCGGGTCCCGGGAGTTTATTATAATAAGGTAGGGTTTTCCGGTTTTCTGCATATCCCGGATGGCCTTTCCTTCCGCTTCCAGGTAGTCCTGCCGGGGGATGTCCGTGACAGTGCCGTCGGTGGTAACCACCAGACCAATGGTGGCATGCTCCTGCATGACCTTTTTGGTCCCCAGCTCAGCCGCCTGGGTCATAGGGATCTCATGGTCGTACCAGGGGGTGGTCACCATCCGGGGAACGCCCTCTTCCTCGGCTCCCACGGCACCGGGGATCATGTAGCCCACGGAATCGATGAGCCGGATGCGCAGCTTCGTCACCCCATCGGGAGAGACCTCCGCCGCCTCCTCCGGCACGAATTTTGGCTCCGAGGTCATGATGGTCCTGCCCGAGCCGCTCTGAGGCAGTTCATCCCTGGCCCGTTCCTTTCGGTAGGGATCGGAAATGCCGGGGATCACCAGCTGCTCCATGATCCGCTTGACCAGGGTAGACTTCCCGGTACGAACCGGGCCAACCACACCGATATACACATGGCCTCCCGTCCGGGCGGCGATATCTCCATAAATTCTGTCCATAGCCGTTCCTCCTTCACACGGCAGGAAGAAGGCTCCTGCCTTTGCTCAAGGGTATGTCCGGGAACCCGGAAATAGAACGCCATCCTGTAGGGGAGCCCCTACAGCGATCATTTTCTGCTTATCCACAACATGCTGTGTTTTTTCTCGCAAAACTTCAAAGATTTTGTAAAAATAATGTTTGACAAATCACGAATTACCCTATATAATATCTAGGCACGACTGTGAGAAGGGGGAAAAGTATGCTGTTAGGACTTTCCAAGATCATCGACTGTCCCGGCGCATCGGTCTCCTTTTCCACCAGTGTGGATCTGAGTGATCTTTGCTACGGTGTCAGCTATCCCGTGTCCGAGCCCGTCTGGGCCCAGGGTACGGTTAGAAACACGGCCGGTGTTCTCGTGATGACAGGCGATATCCGCACCACCATCCACGGAACCTGCGACCGCTGCGCCAATGACTTCGACCGGGATGTGAACATCCCCATCGATGTGGTGCTGGTCACGGAAATGGCCAACGAAGAGAACGAAGACGAGTGGGTATTCCCTCTGGAGGGAGACAGCGCCGATCTGGATGATATTGTACGGACAGTTTTCGTCCTGAATCTGGATTCCAAGCTGCTGTGCAAGGAGGACTGCAAAGGGCTGTGCCACCGCTGTGGCAAGAACCTGAACGACGGTCCCTGCAATTGCCAGAAGGAGCTCGATCCCCGATTTGCTGCTTTGAAGCAGCTGCTAGACAAGTAAGTTTAAATATGCTGTTAAAAGCAGTTTGACCAAGGAGGTGTCACCATGGCTGTCCCTAAGTGTAAAGTGTCCAAGGCCCGCCGCGATAAGCGCCGTGGCTCCAACTGGAAGCTGTCTGCTCCCAGCGTTGCGGTTTGCCCCAAGTGCGGTGAGCCCATCATGCCCCACAGAGCTTGCAAGGCTTGCGGTACCTACAATGGCCGCCAGGTCCTGGCTGTTGAGGCTGAGTAAGGCAAAAGCGGAAATGCAGCGGAAGGCTTCGGCCTTCCGCTTTTTCCTTTTTATAATGCTTCTGTAGGGGAGGGGCATTGCCCCTCCCGCCCGGTGCCGATGTCCGGGCGGTGATTCTGCGTGAAAAGGGAGCCAGTTGCTGCAGAACGGTTCTGCGTATTGGCTGATAGGTTGCGGGAGGGGCAATGCCCCTCCCCTACGATGCTGTTCCTTGAGATGTTTTCAAAATCAACAAAATAGTTCTTACAAATTTGTAAATAACATCAAATCCCCATTGCTTTTGGAGGGAATTTGTGCCATAATATAATGTGACTTCACAAATGAAAGGAAGTGTTTCCCATGGCAAAACCTTTGGTGGCCATTGTTGGCCGCCCCAATGTAGGCAAGTCCATGTTGTTCAATAAGCTCACCGGACACCGTACCAGCATTGTCGAGGATACCCCCGGCGTTACCCGGGACCGGATCTACGGCGACTGCGAGTGGTGCGGACGGACCTTCTCTCTGGTGGATACCGGCGGTATTGAGCCGGGCACTGAGAACGATATGCTGAAATTCATGCGCCGTCAGGCAGAGATCGGCATTGAGCTGGCAGATGCCATTGTTATGGTTGTGGACGTTCGCTCCGGTGTTACCGCTGCGGACCAGGATGTGGCCACCATGCTGCGCAAATCCGGCAAGCCCGTGGCTCTGGCCGTCAACAAGTGCGACTCCATCGGCCTGGTGAATCCCGATGTGTTTGAATTCTATTCTCTGGGCATCGGTGATCTGTTTGAAACCTCTGCCGTCCATGGCCATGGCACCGGCGACCTGCTGGACTGGGTGCTGGAAAACATCCCCGAGGATGACAGCGAAGGCGAGGACGAGGATCTGATCAAGGTCGCCATTGTGGGCAAACCCAACGTGGGCAAGTCCTCCCTCTTAAACCGGATCCTGGGCGAGGAGCGAGTCATCGTCTCCAACATCGCCGGCACCACCCGGGATGCCATCGACTCCTACTTTGAAAATGAAACCGGCAAGTACTGCTTCATTGATACCGCCGGCATGCGCCGCAAGAGCAAGGTGGACGATGCCATCGAAAAGTATTCCAACATGCGCTCCATCAACGCCATTGAGCGGGCGGATGTGTGTCTGATCCTCATCGATGCCAACGACGGTGTCACCGAACAGGATACCAAGATTGCAGGTCTGGTCCACGAGGCCGGCAAGGCTGCCATCATCGTGGTGAACAAGTGGGACGCTGTGGAAAACAAGGAAACCAACACCATGCGGGACATGGAAGCCGCCGTCCGGGATGGCTTAAGCTACATGACCTATGCCCCCGTGCTGTTTATCTCCGCCCTGACCGGCTCCCGTGTGGATAAGCTCTATCAGATGATCCAGGAGGTCCACGCCCAGAACACCATGCGCATCACCACCGGCGCGCTGAACAGTGTCCTGGCCGACGCCACCGCCCGGGTCCAGCCTCCTACGGATAAGGGCCGCCGCCTGAAGATCTACTATATGACCCAGGCCAGCTCCAAGCCCCCGCATTTTGTCATTTTCTGCAACGATGCCCGTCTGTTCCACTTCTCCTATCAGCGCTATCTGGAGAATCAGATCCGGGAGGTCTTCGGCCTCCAGGGCACCCCTGTGCGGATCACCATCCGTCAGAAGGGTGATAAGGAGGACGACTGATGCCCATTTCCGCCATTCTTGTCACCATTCTGGCCTGCTACTTTCTGGGCAACCATAACGGTGCCGTCTGCATTTCCGCCATGCTTCATGACGATGTCCGCAACCACGGCAGCGGCAATGCGGGTCTGACCAACTTTATCCGCAATTTCGGTGCCAGTAAGTCTATTGCTGTCATCCTCATTGACGTTCTCAAGGCCGTGCTGGCCTGCTGGCTGGGCGGCGCAATGTTCGCGCCCTACGGCTTTGCCCTGGAGGGCAGAGTCCTGGGAGGCCTTTGCGTCATGATCGGCCACGATTTCCCTGCCCTGCTGGGCTTCCGGGGAGGTAAGGGCATCTTAAGCGGCTGGTTCATTGCCTGGATGATCGACTGGCGGGTGGGACTGCTCATCGCCATCGTCTTCTTCGCCGCCTACTTTGCCACAAAGTATGTTTCCCTGGGCAGCGTGCTGGCCGCCGCAACCTTTGGTATCGGCTTCGCTGTCTTCTACTACGATAACCTGTCTGTGCTGCTGGGCTGCGGGGCCATGTCCCTGCTGACCATCTACCAGCACCGGAGCAACGTGGTCCGTCTGCTCAAGGGCCAGGAGCGGAAGACCGATCTCTTCGCGAAAGGAAAAAAGCAATGAAAGCTGTTGTCGTCGGCAGCGGTGCCTGGGGTACGGCCCTGGCCATCCGCCTGTGCAAAAATGGCCACGATGTAACCATGTGGACCTTCGAAAAAGATCTGATTCCCCAGATGGAGGAAACCCGCCGCAATCCCCGGCTGCCCTCTGCGGTTTTGCCGGAGGGACTGAAGATCAGCGGAGAGTACGCCTGCGTGACGGGCTGCAAGCTGGTCGTCATGGCCTCCCCCTCCTTCCCGGCCCGGGGTGTGGGTAAGGGTGTGGCCCCCTATCTTGATGAGGATGCCGTGGTGGTATCCGTCACCAAGGGCCTTGAGGACGGCTCTCACAAGCGCATGAGCGAAGTGGTGGCCGAGGTCACCGGACGGCAGGTAGTGGCCCTGACAGGCCCCAGCCACGCCGAGGAGGTGGCCATCGACTCCCCCACCGGATTGCTCGCCGCCTGTGAAAATCAGGACATGGCGGAATTCGTCCAGGATGCCTTCATGGCAGACTGTCTTCGTGTCTATACCAGTCCCGACCCTGTGGGTGCGGAGCTGGGTGCGGCCCTGAAAAACGTCATTGCCCTGTGCGCCGGTATCACCGACGGCCTGGGCTGCGGTGACAACACCAAGGCCATGCTGATGACCCGTGGCCTGACCGAGACCGCCCGCCTGGGCGTTGCCCTGGGTGCCAGAAAAGAGACCTTCGCCGGCCTTGCCGGTGTGGGCGATCTGATCGTCACCTGCACCTCCATGCACTCAAGAAACCGCCGGGCCGGTATCCTCATTGGCCAGGGCAAGGATGCCCAGACCGCCATGAAGGAAGTGGGTGCCGTGGTGGAGGGCTACTACGCCGCCAAGTCCGCCTACCAGCTGGGCAAATCCAAGGGCATCGACATGCCCATTACGGAAGCGGCCTATAAGGTGCTCTACGAAGGCGCGGATGTAAGAGAAGTCTTCTCCGGCCTCATGAACCGGCAGCGGAAAGCCGAAAGCGAAGACGCAGGCTGGCTGTAATCATAACCACCACTAAAGTGGTGGTTTGCACAGCCCCTAGAAGGGGCTAATACTGGCTTCACCCCTAAAGGGGCATTGAAAGTTTGGCACCGCATTACACTTACAGGCCGCCGCTAAAGCGGCCTGTTTTTATGCC
>JAFVPA010000016.1 GCA_017505505.1 Oscillospiraceae bacterium
GAGCACCCCAATGCCCTCCCCTTTGGGGAGGGTGCCCCCGAAGGGGGCGGGAGAGGTGCGGAAAGATGTTTGAACAATTACTGGCTTTCGGCGAAAACCCACCGTGGAAATACCTCTTCCGTCAGCCCTTTGGGCTGCCACCTTCCCCAAAGGGGAAGGCATTGGGCGCTTCCGCGCCAGTGCGATAAACGATAATTTCTTGTATTGCGGTGGGACGGTGGATTTGGTATACTGGGGGGAGATTGAAAAAGGAAGTGGTTTTCATGCGCTGCGATTGTCATATGCACATGGTGCTGGATGGGGTGGAATGGAAGCACGCCATTGGACGGCATAGGGAAGCGGTAGATATCGCCTGGGTGCGGAAGATATTGGAAACATACCGGGAATTGGGATTTACCTATCTGCGGGACGGTGGGGACCGTTGGGGTGTGGGTAAGATGGCACGGGAACTGGCACCGGAATACGGGATCATCTACCGGACCCCGCTGGCCCCCCTGTGCAAGGCGGGACATTATGGGGCGTTCATTGGAAAGAAGTATGAAAACTTCCGGGAATATGCCGCTTTGGTGCGGCAGGCCCGGGAAGAAGGCGCGGATTTTATTAAGATCATGATCTCCGGCCTGATGGATTTTGACCGGTATGGGGTGCTGTCAGAAGAACCGCTGCCGGCGGAGGAAATCCGGGAGCTGATCCACATTGCTCACGAAGAGGGGTTTGCGGTGATGGCGCACGCCAATGGAGCCAGGACCGTGGAGGCGGCGGCTGTGGCCGGGGTGGATTCTGTGGATCATGGGGCCTATCTGGATGCGGACGCACTGTGTGCCATGAAGGAAAACGGAACAGTCTGGGTGCCGACCCTGTCTACTGTGGGAAATCTGCGGGGAAAGGGGCGGTTTTCGGAAAGCGATGTCTGTGCCATTCTGGACAGCGCACAGGAAAATGTGGAGCGGTTTGCCGGGATGGGCGGCTTGATCGCGCCGGGCACCGATGCGGGGGCCTGGGCGGTGCCCCATGGGAGTCTGACGGAGTTTGAATTGCTGGAAGAGGTGCTTGGCGCGGATACGGAAGCTGTGCTGGCACGGGGAACTGCGGAAATTATCAGAAAATTTTGAACATTGCGGGGAATTGCCGATGGCAGTTCCCCGCAAAATTTATTTTTTGGAAAGTTGCACGTTTGTGTGCAACTTTTTTCTGTTTTGAGATTACGGGTGAAAGGGAGGATAGCGATGGGAAGCAAGGGCATGGATAAGGAATTGAGGGAACGGATCCTGTCCGGGGAGATTCGGCAGCAGGATGTGGCCCGGCGGCTGGCGGAGCTGGCGTTTGGACGGGCCAACGATTGTGTGCGGCTGGTTCTGGAGGAATCGCCGAAGCTGGGGCGGCTGGATCTGAGTTTGCTCAGTGAAGTGAAGCGGAATGACAAAGGGACGGTGGAAGTAAAACTGGTGGACCGGCTTCAGGCGCTGGAATTACTGGCCCAATTGGCTGGGGAGGAAGATGCGGATATGGATGCTTTCCTGAAAGCGCTGCAGGGCGGTGGAGAAGGGTGAATCAGAACGTTTTTTCTCCCAAACAGCGGACAGTGCTGACCTGGTGGGTGCCGGGAAATGCGAATTTTGAAAAAGAGGCCATTGTCTGTGACGGAGCCGTGCGGTCGGGAAAGACCCTGGCTATGGGGTTGAGCTTTTTTCTGTGGGCGCAGACCTGCTTCGATGGGAAGAAATTCGGCGTCTGTGGGAAAACCATTGCGTCTTTGCGGCGGAATGTACTGTCGGAGATCTTACCGAGGCTGACCCAACTGGGAATGCATTGGAAGGAGAAACGGTCGGAGAATCTGCTGACGGTGCGGTTCCGGGGGCGGGAAAATCAATTTTACATCTTTGGCGGCCGGGATGAAAGCTCCGCAAGTTTGATTCAGGGCATCACTCTGGCGGGGGTGCTGCTGGATGAGGCGGCGCTGATGCCCCGGTCCTTCGTGGAGCAGGCCTGTGCCCGGTGTTCGGTAGAAGGTTCCCGGCTGTGGTTCAACTGCAACCCGGCGGGGCCGGGGCACTGGTTTTATAAGGAGTGGATATTGGGGGCGAAGCAGCGGAACGTTCTGCGGCTTACGTTTACCATGGAGGACAACCCGGGACTGACGGAGCAGATCCGCAGGCGGTATCAAAAGCTGTACAGCGGTGTGTTTTATAAGCGGTATGTGCTGGGGCAGTGGGCCCAGGCGGAAGGCCGGGTGTATGATTTCTTCACGGAAGATATGGTGGGAAAAGCGCCGGAAAGCTGCGACAAGTGGTATGTTTCCTGCGATTACGGTACGGTGAATCCTACATCCATGGGACTGTGGGGACGGCATGGAGGCGTTTGGTACCGGGTGAAGGAATTCTACTTTGATTCCCGGAAGGAAATGCGGCAGATGACGGATGAGGAATATGCCCAGGCTTTGAAGGAATTGGTTGGAGAGCGGGAAGTCACAGCGGTGATCGTGGACCCTTCGGCGGCCAGCTTTCTCGAAGTGCTGCGAAGGAAAGGCTGGCGGGTTCAAAAGGCGGAGAATGATGTGCTGTCGGGGATCCGGCAGACTTCGGACTGTCTGAAGGATGGAAGGGTCGTGATCTGTGAGGGCTGCGGGGATTGTCTGCGGGAGATGGAAGAGTATGTGTGGGATTTAAGCAGCGGCAGTAAGGATAAGGTGTGCAAGGCCCATGATCATGCCATGGATGATATGCGGTATTTTGTGGCTACGGTGCTGGGGGAGAAGAGAGGCGGATTTGCGGCGTGCAGTGTGGAGCGGAGACGGTAAATTGTAGTTTATCGTTCTATACCGTGTAGGGCGAAAGCCTCCGCCGGTCAGTTGCGATCATTGCGTGGCAAAACCGATAAAAAATGGCGGATAATTGCCAATATGGTCACGCCCGGTATCATTGGTGCCCGGCGGGGGCAGGCCCCCGCCCTACAGATTATTTTGCGATAAACGATAATTTATATGGAGGAAAGGAGCACATATGTTGAGACGGAAGAAGAAGGAAGGCGGTTCGGTGGCGGCGGTTTGTCAGCTGCGCAATGGCAGCCTGCATCCCTTTGGGGCTATGCGGGGCTTCGTGCCTCTGGGTGGCGGAGAAGAACGGGTCTACCGGGAGATGCGGGAGGCCATTCCGGTGCTGGATGCGGCGGTAGGGAAAATGGTCAGACTCTGCGGCGGATTTCAGGTGAAGTGCCGAACGGCGGAGGCCCAGCGCAGGCTCAATGACTTTTTGCAGATGATGCCCTGCGGCCATGGGCAGATGGGAATTGAGAGCTTCCTCAGCGGATACTTAGACAGCCTGCTGACCTATGGCAGGGCTGTGGGAGAACTGGTGGTGGCTGGGGGAAAGCTTCGGGCGGTTTGCTGGGGAGATGTGACGGCATTGGAAGTACAAGAGGGAAACAGTCCTCTGGATATGGTGCTGTGGGGTATGGACGACCATGGGCTGATGCGGCCCCTGCCTTACCAGCAGCTGCTGCTGTTCACCACCTGGCATCCGGAGCCTGGACATCCTTACGGTGTCAGCATGTTCCGGGGAATGCCCTTCCTGGCGGATATTCTACTGAAGATCTACAACACCATAGGCTCTAACTGGGAACGGGCGGGAAATGTCCGCTACAGTGTCATTTGCAAGGGCGGTGAAGAGCTGGATCCCGCGGCAGCTCAGGAACGGGGCAAGGCGGTAGCCACGGAATGGGCCAGGGCCATGGAAGATAATAAGAACGGTACCGTTCGGGATTTTGTGGCAGTGGGAGATGTGGAGATCAAGGTCATCGGCGGGGAGGCGCCTATCCTGGATTCCGAGGTTCCTGTGCGGCAGATCCTGGAACAGCTGGTGGCCAAGACCGGGCTTCCGCCTTTTCTGCTGGGCTTAAGCTGGAGCACCACGGAACGGATGAGTACCCAGCAGGCGGATCTGCTGACCTCAGAGCTGTGGGCCCTGCGGCGGGCGGTAGAGCCGGCCATGCGGAAGATCTGTAAGACCTATCTGGCGCTGGAAGGGCTGGATGACCGGGTGGAGCTTGTGTGGGATGATATTTCCCTGCAGGATATCACCCAGGAGGCTCAGGCAGAGCTGTACCGGGCCCAGGCGGAAAAGTACCGGGCGGAGGCAGTGGGGTAAATTGCAGTATATCGCTCCATCCCGTGTAGGGTGGAGTGAAAGCCTCCGCCGGGCAGTTGCGATCATTGCACGGCGAAATCGACGTAAAATGGCAGATAATTGCCAATATGGTCACGCCCGGTATCATTGGTGCCCGGCGGGGGCAGGCCCCCGCCCTACAGATTATTTTGCGATAAACAATAATTTTTTGTTCAATATCAAAGGAGGAATTGGATTGGAAATCAGGAAAGCTGCGCAGGCGCATAACAGTGGTGCGCCTACTGCGGTACAGTTGGAGGCCATCAATGCCCAGGCGAAGGCACGGCTGAATGGGGAACAGGTATATGTATTTTCCCTGCGGCTGTGTGATGACCAGATGGACCGGGACTTTGAGCGGTTTGATGGGGCGGCGCTGCCGGCTCTGGCCAAGCTGTTCATCGGCAAGACCGGTATCGTGGACCATAAGTGGAGCGCGGAAAACCAGGTAGCCCGGATCTTTGAGACCCAGGTGGTACAGGAGAAGGGCATCCGCTACATCAAGGCCTGGGCCTATATCCGCCGGGGCGGTGCCAATGAGGAGATCATCGCGGACATTGAGGCTGGGATCAAGAAGGAGGTCTCCGTAGGCTGCGCTATGGGGCGGTGCATCTGTTCCGTCTGCGGCAGCGAGTATGGGACCTGCGGGCATTTGAAGGGAGAATGCTATGACGGTGCGGTTTGCTGCGCCATTTTACAGGAGCCTGTGGATGCTTATGAATTCTCCTTTGTTGCGGTGCCGGCCCAGCGGGAGGCCGGAGTATTGAAGGCAATGCATGGCAGAAAATGCCTGAAGGAGCTGGCAGAGGAATTTGGTGCCCAGGCAGAGTACCGGGTGCTGTTCAAACAGGCGGAGCTGGGAAAGCGGTACCAGAAGGAGCTGGAGGACAGTGTCGTTCGGCTGGGTCTGGCGCTGGAGCTGGGCGTGGCGGAGCCTGTGCTGCGGAGTCTGGCCCGGACGGCTGCGGCAGATGACCTGCTGGCACTGAAGGATGCCTTGCAGGAGCGACTGGAGGAGACACTGCCTGTAGTGACACAGTTGGGTGGGAAGGCGATGAGGCAGGATGCGGTGGAGAGTGGGTTTTTAATTTAAATGCTAAATGCAAAATGATAAATGCAGAATTGGTATTTTATTTAAGCATTCAGCATTCTGCATTTTGCATGAAATTTATATTTTTAGGAGGAAAATGAAAATGGGTTATGACAATCTGAAACTGGAAAAGGGTATGTATCGTCAGGAAGGCATGAGCTTCACCCAGGTGCTGGAATCTCTGGATCCCAGTGAGAATTACCGGGGGACTGCGTTGGAGGGAACCGATGCGTTCCAGCGGCAGCTGAAGCGCTTCGGTATCCGGGCTAAGGGGGCCGGGTCTTCTCCTGTGGAGAAGTTCTTCCGCACGATGGACAGTGCGGTGCTGTTCCCTGAGTACATCGCACGGACCGTCCGTCAGGGCATGGAGGAGAATGACATCCTGCCTGCCATTACAGCGACTACCACGGTCATCGATGCGATGGATTACCGCTCCATTTACTCTGTGCCTACCGATGAGGATAAGGCTCTGCAGGATGTGGAGGAAGGCGGGGCCATCCCTGAGACCGAGGTGAAGACCAAGGAGCATCTGGTGAGCCTTACCAAGCGGGGCCGTATGCTGGTGGCTTCCTACGAAGCACTGCGGTTCCAGAAGCTGGACCTGTTCAGCGTGATGCTGCGGCAGATCGGTGCCCACATCCAGAAGCAGCAGCTTTCTGACGCGGTGAAGGTGCTGATGAACGGCGATGGCAATGACAATGGGGCGGCGGTTTACACCGTTGGCACTTCTCCCATCTCCGGCACCAAGGGTACTCTGGGTTATGACCAGCTGGTGGAGTTCTGGGGGCAGTTTGATCCCTACACGATGAACACCATGCTGTGCTCCACCGCAACCATGACCAAGATGCTGAAGATCCCTGAGCTGCAGAATCCCCTGACCGGGTTGAACTTCCAGGGTACCGGCAAGCTGACTACCCCTCTGGGTGCCCAGCTGCACCGGACTTCCGCGGTGGCAGACGGTGTTATTATCGGTCTGGACAACCGCTATGCGCTGGAGCTGGTTCGGGCCGGAGATGTGCTGGTGGAGTATGACAAGCTGATCGACCGCCAGCTGGAGCGGGCAGCCATCACTTCCATCTCCGGCTTTGGCAAGATCTGCGATGGCGCGGCCTGCGTGCTGAACGTATGATGAAGGCCCAGGTATTTGCCCAGGCGGCACTGCTGGCGGGGGAGCTGGACGGGCGGCAGACAGCGCTGCTGGAACTGCTCTGCGGTGGGGCGGCTTCCGCTCTGGCTTCCCGGCTGCGGGAAGGGCTGACGCCGGAGGACTGCAAGGCGGATTTCATTGCCGCGGCCAGCCTGTACGCCCTGGCGGCGCTGGGCAGTGTGTCGGAGGATGTGTCTGTGGAGGAGTTCAAGGCCGGAGATCTGACCGTGAAGCGGGGCTCCGGTTCCCGGGATGCGGCTTCCCGGTGCCTGGAGCGGCAGGCGGAGATGATCATAGGGCCTTACCTGAAGGACCGTTTTGCCTTTCTGGGGGTGTGATATGCGAACCGTGGTGGAACAGGTCATGGCGAAACACGGCACGGCCATGACCATCACCAGCGGGGGAGTGAACAAAACCGTCCGGGGATTTTTCCGGGCGGTGAACTCTCAAAGCTGGATGAGTATGGAAAGTGAAGCGTCATTGCTGGGTGAGATCACCCGGGGGCAGTATGTGTACATGGGACCTGTGGGAGCTGGGATCCGGGAAGGGGATACCCTGACGTTGGGAGGAAAGAGCTACCTGCTGCGCCGGGTGGAGAATTACTATTACGGAGACCAGGCGGTATACCAGTGGGGCCTGTGTGTTGAGAAGGGTGTGAATGGTATATGGGGTACTCAATCCTAGAACTGGTGCTGCGGCGCTTGCGGCAGGCCAATTTTAACGCAAATGTGGCGTTTCCGGGGCAGATGTTCCCCCAGATCACCAATACGGTGGCGGCGGTGCATATCGAGAAGGTGGACCGGGCCAACCTGACGGTGACTATTGAGATCAATATTATTTGCCCGGCCTCCATGGGCGGCACGGCCTGCGAGGTGGAGGCCCTGCGGGCCACGGAGACGCTGCGGTGGTCCGGGGCGGTGTGCGTACAGAATGGGTGCAGCTATGACGGTGTGGCCCAGGTGTATGTGGTTCCCATTCTCGCAACCTTTACGGGTGTGACAGAGGCGGAAAGCTGCATCATCTGGCCCGGCTTTTACTGCTATGTGGATGACCGGATCCACCGCAGTGTGGTGTCCTTCACCGCGGAGCAGACCAACGGAGCAAAGGCCGAGTACGTCATGGGGGAGGCAAACCCGGTGGGCATCAGTCTGGGATCCGGGCTGTGGGAGCTGGAGCTGGAAGAGCTGATCCCTGTGGGTTCCCCGGAGGCGGAGGAACCGGAGGGGGCGTTTTCTCTGGAGATCATTACAGAGGACCATACCGAAATCTATTCCGGGTGTCGGTGGTACAGTGTCAGGCGGCAGTTTACCAAGCAGGGCCTGCGGCGTATCCGGAAGGGATATGCCTTATCCAAGACGGTGGCGGAGGTGGAATGAGATGGACTACCTAAGCTATAAGACCTTCGTCTGGCCACAGAATCCCCATACTTACAAGGAGGAATGCCGCCGGGAGGCCCAGTACCATACGGAGAATGGGGTGGCCTATTTTGACGGGATGGGGGCCATGCAGCGGATCATTACCGGGAGTGGGGCGTTCTATGGGGAGGATGCCTTTACGGAGTTTAAGAAGCTGATGAAGCTGGCGGAGGATGGCACGGCGGGGAATCTGGAGCATCCTGTCTGGGGGATCCGGTACTGCTATCTGACGAAGCTGGTGCTGACCCAGGAGCCGAGAAATGACTATGTGAGTTATCAGTTTGAATTTACACAGGCGGCGGCTAATGGGGAGGTGCCGAAATGAGAATGCGGGAGGGTCCAAGGGACTCTCCCGCATTTTTTGTTCAAGGAATGGTGAACTCTAAGATGTAGTATTGCCAATCGTGATAATCACGCATGAGGGGATGAACCTGCGATTCGTCAAATTCATCCAGAACATGGAAAGTGATTTGGTAGTTGCCGCTGGGGAGTTCACCGTAGTGGTCCTGCCAGTTGATGGTGAAGGCGGTTTCGCCGTCCATTTTTACAAGCTGCTCCAGACTGGGAGATTTTTCTGTACCCTCCAGATTGGGAACAAACCCGTTCTGATTTCTTATGCTATACCAGCTGATTTTTAATTGCCCGATCTGCTGACCGCCTGACTGACGGCAGTGGACAGAGATCCCGGTGAAGGAAGGGTGTGTTACGGTGAAGGTCAAGCCCCAGTCTTCTCTGTCGAGAGCGTAATTATATTTGTTATCCTCGTCTGTATATGTGGAAAAAACATGTGTAAAAGGTTCATATATCCCAAAATCGTTGATAAGGTGCTGTTGCCCATCTGGTGTTTCATAAACATCATAAATGATTCTTAAATCAAATTCGGGATATCTGTAGGTAAAGTGTGTTAATCCATTTATTGAATTGAAAGATTCTTGACAAAACCCGTTTCGTGCATCAATGCGTGCGTATGCGAATATTTCATCGATGGAAATTAAACCTTGGCATATAGCGTCTTCTAACGTTAACCTTTTCTTATCTATGGAGATATTGACATCACAAACATTATAGTACGTGATAGTACTATTATAATTTCCGCCTAAATCTGTGGGAGAAATATTGGTGGCACCAGCGTTAGGGGCAGGGCACACAGAAATTGTTAACATTTGAGTCATTTCAAATCTAGTGCGATTGTCTTTTGCGTGTTTATAACAAATATAGGATAGAGTGATACATAAAAGAACTATGACAAAGTTTAATATGGTAAAAGATTTTTTATTCATGTCTGAGGACGAGGATCGCTATATGTGAGGGAGCAGTAGCTGGATTGAATTTTGAATGTTATGCATATGTGTTTCGATTCGGTGTCAGATACAGTAAAATAAGTTCGATATGTAACATAAGCAGGAGCGCGTTCTTCTTCATAGGGCCTTTGTCCAATAATTTCAGTATCATGTGTGGTTGAGTCTGAAAAGTCACCATAACTTAAAATTCGGTCAAGACCATTGGCTACAATCAAATATTTTACATTACTATCCATAAAGCATTCATCATTAAAGTTACTCGTGGCCTTAATAATACTTCTGTAGATAGTGCCGCTACTGCTGTCGGATTCTGTTCCTATAATAACTTGGGTTGGATAAAATTCATGTGAAGCAACAGAAGCGGTTCCATCGGAAAACTCAGCATAAGTAATACTTTTGCTGTTTGAATATTGTCTCGTCTCTTCTAGGATCAATGTAGGGGCGGTAAGTGAATAAGGCTGAACTTGATTGGCTAAATTTTCACCTCGAATGGTGGATGCGTACTCAGGGAAAACCTCGCAAGCCATAGCAATCAATTCATCATGGTCAAAGGTGTCGGTTTCGGCGGCCATGGCGTAGACGGGGAATGTACTGAGGAGCAGGAACAGGGCGAGGGTGAGGGACAATACTTTTTTCATAATAACCTCCTTATATGTCAGCCGGTATCCGCGGGGATACCGGCTGGCTCTGTTTAACATGTTACGAATGTGTGACGTGGTCGAATAATTGATTTTTCTGATCTATATTTAAAAAAGAGTTATCAACCCAAATATCGAAGCAGATTTCTCCTTTTATGAATATACGGTGGGATTGCTCCTGAATCTCTCCAGTCTCTGTATTTTCGCGTTTAATTGATATATAGGCGCAATTATTTCCCAGCATTAGAAAGTATTGCTGTCGTACAGGTAGAGAAGCAAGCGAGTTTAAAAAATTTGTTAGTTCTTCTGATTTTGCTTCAGTTACACAGGATGGACTGAGATTTGTTAGAATAATACCACCAATGATTTGCTGATTTAGAACTATCGAAATTTCATCATCTGATTTGTATTGGGCCGCATATTCGGCAGGGAGATCAACTTCGAATGGAAGTGCTTTTGGTACAGTTTCGATGGGCTGTGTTGTGCCTGGTAAGATTGTGCCGGTATAGGCTGTGCATCCATAAGGAATTAGACAGACCAACAAAATGGTTATAATAAGAAGTAATCTTTTCATGAAAAGTTATCAGTCTCTTTTAGGTACTATATACATATTGGAGATATCTCCCTCTCCGTACACATACTCCCAAGAACCTAGGTTACCTGTAATCACAATTTTCAAATAGTATTCAGAACCTATTGATACAGTAAAATTAGTGGAACCGGTTTCTCCATTGGCCGCGTGTGTATACCAACCTATGCGGTCGGGGATGCCGACTTTATATAGTTCAATTGTGTAATAGATATTATCAGCGTCTTTTGGGGGGGTGTTGGGATCTTGATTGTATACTTGGGCAGAAACAGTTAAAGGGATAGTGTAGTGGGTTGCAATAAAATTGGAATCAGTTCTGTAGTTACTATAACAATTAATTATAAATCTACCCTCACTGGACATGCGATTGTTACTGGGTATGAGCTTGAAGTATTCAGCTGTTCTTGCCTGTGCATGTAGAGGTAAAGCGCAAAGCATAACAAGGGCAACCAAAAGCGAAATAATCCGTTTCATAAATAGTCCTTTCTCAGTATCAGCAGTGTATAATATTTACTTGTAAAGAATGAACCATTGGACTCACACCTTTCCTAAGACTTACATTGTCATTATTGCACAAAGAATATTTTTTGTCAACAATATTTTTATTACAAAGGTATTGAAACTAAAAAATATTTGTGCTATAACATATTTAAGAAGGAAGGGGTGTGGATTCATGGCTACGGACAATGGTCAGAGCAGCTTTCGGCGGGGGGTACTGTCCCTGGTGATCCTGGGGCTGCTGAAACGGGAGGATATGTATGGCTATCAGCTGGTGCAGGAGACGGAGCGGGTGAGCCAGGGAAAGATCACCACCCAGGAGGGGTCGCTGTATCCGGTGCTGTACAAGCTGGTGGACCAGGGGCTGATCTCGGACAGGCGGGTGCAGGTGGGCAAGCGGATGACGCGGGTATATTACCACCTGGAACCGGCGGGAGAGGAGCGGCTGGAAGCACTGCTGCGGGACTATGAGGAGATCACACAGGGGGTATTCCTGATCGTAAAGGGGGAGGAAGACCATGGGCAGTGTCCTGACTCTGGCCCGGTATCTTTGGGAAGTGTACCGGGAGCTGCCGGGCAATTGGAAGCAGAAGAAACGGATCGTAACGCAAATGCGGGGTTCCATCCGGGATTATGTTTCTGAAGGAGCGAATGTCAGCTTTGAGCAACTGGTGAACCGCTTCGGGGAGCCGAAGCAGATCGCCGCGACTTATGTCAATGAGATGGAAGCGGGGGAAGTGCTGGAAGAGTTGAAAAGCAACAGAAAAATCCTTTTCACAGTGGGAGCGGCCATGGCGGCTGCTGTTATCCTGTGGGCAGGCTGGATCGTGGCATCTTATATGGATCATGTGAAGGACATGAATGGATATGCTGTTGTGGAAATAATTGAAGTTGAACGTAAGCAGATAGATTGAGGTGAAAAAATGAAACGAGCATTTTCTGTTTTGTTGGTTGTGATTCTATTGGTATCAGCTCTTCCGGTTGTTGGTAATGCAGCTGAAACGGTAGAAACTCTCTATTTTGATGATGGAAGTTTTATGACGATTGAGGTTGCCTACAGTCCTGCACGGGCAACATGGAGTGTGACCGGAAATAAGCAGTACACATATTATAACAGCAACAGTGTTTCTCAATGGAAAGCAGTTCTGACTGGTACGTTTACTTACACCGGGTCCAGTTCCACCTGCACGGCATCCAGCGTGGATGTGACGATTTATGATTCCAGCTGGTATGTGGTTTCCAAATCGGCAAGCAAAAGCGGAAATACCGCAACCGGGTCTGTGGTCATGGGAGAAAAAGCCGGGGGCGTTACGGTAACGCGGGTTCCGGTGAGCTTGACGCTGAAATGTGATGCCAATGGGAATTTGAGTTGAAAAAGAACGGGCACTGCCAATTTTGGCAGTGCCCGTTTTGTGTGAAAGTTAGCCCATGATGGTGCCGTCGGGGTTGAAGAGGGGGAGTTTCTCCAGGTAGATCAGGTCGGCTCTATCCTGGGCATCGCCTTCGGCCAGGATGGCCATACGGCCGCAGATCTCGCCGCCTGCCTTCTCGACCAGGGCTTCCAGAGCCTTCAGGCTTTCGCCGGTGGAGATGACGTCGTCCACAACGAGGATCTTCTTGCCCTTCATCAGTGCGGCATCGGCACCGTCCAGGTACAGCTTCTGCTCCTTGGCAGTGGTGATGGAGTTGACGGTGACAGAGAAGATGTCCCGCATGTACAGCTTGGGGCCTTTGCGGGCCAGAATGTACTTGGCATCGCCAGCCTGACGGGCCATTTCGTGGGCCAGAGGGATGCCCTTGGCTTCGGCGGTGATGATGTAATCGTACTCAGGTGCACGGGTCAGCAGTTCCCGGGCACAGGCCACGGTCAGCTCCTGGTCGCCGAAGATGACGAAACCGGCGATATACAGCTTGTCGTTGACGGGGCAGATGGGCAGGTCGCGCTGAAGACCAGCCACGGTCATTCTATAGTACATGGGAAATCTCTCCTTTTATGTTTGATTATATTTTTATTATACCGCGGCGGGGGGAAAAGTCAAGGAGACGTTGGTGTGGTAAACTGTAGTTTAACTGAGCACCCCAATGCCCTCCCCTTTGGGGAGGGTGCCCCCGAAGGGGGCGGGAGAGGTGCGGAAAGATGTTTGAACAATTACTGGCTTTCGGCGAAAACCCACCGCGGAAATACCTCTTCCGTCAGCCCTTTGGGCTGCCACCTTCCCCAAAGGGGAAGGCATTGGGCGCTGCCGCGCCAGTGCGATAAACGATGATTTTCAGGCTGAAAACGGGAAAACCCCCGGTGGCTGTGACCAGGCACCGGGGTTCCCGCGAAAGGGTTTGGAAAGAAGAGAGGTAGAAAAGAGGATCTACGGAGTTGAAAGGGAGCGGCTCACGGCTTCCGCATCCTTTCTGTTATTAGATTACTTTTTTGTTTTGAACAGCGAATAACGGAAACGTAAACGATTTTCGACAAAATTGTGAACGGTTCGCCGGGGCTGTGCAGAAAAAAACGCATTGCTTACCGCAATGCGTTTTTTCACAACTTATGCGCCGGGGAAGATCAGGGTGACCTTGAACAGGTCGCCGTCTACCAGGAGCTGGAGCTGGCCTTTTTGCAGTTCCATCAGACTCTTGGCGATGTTCAGGCCTAAGCCGCTGCCTTCGGTGTTCCGGGAGTCATCGCCACGGACGAAGCGCTCCATCAGCTCTTCGGCATCAATGTTCAGCTCTTCCCGGGAGATGTTCTTCAGAGACAGGACCACCTTGCCCTCCAGCACCATCAGGTCCACATACAGCCGGGTGCCGGGCATGGCGTATTTCACGGCGTTGCCCAGAAGGTTGCTCAGGACCCGCCAGACCAGTTTGCCATCGGCCATCATGGGGACGCTGGGGTCATCGTGGCGGAAAACGGGGATCAGGTTGGCACGATTGAGCTTGTCGGCAAATTCGCCCAGGGCCTGGTTCACGGATTCCACAGCATCCACACGCTCAATGTCTACAGTCATGTTTCCGGTGCTGGCTTTGCTCATGTCCATCAGGTCATCGATGAGCTTTTTCAGCCGCTGGGACTGGCGGTCCAGGACCTCCAGGTATTGGACTTCCTCTTCATCGGTATGGGGCTTTTGCAGCAGGTCCACATAGTTGATGATGGAGGTCAGGGGGGTCTTGATATCGTGGGAGACGTTGGTGATCAGCTCGGTCTTCATCCGCTCGGATTTCAGCTGCTTCTGAGCGGCCACCACGGCCACATCCGCCAGGTCGTTCAGGTCGGAGGCGAATTCTTCAAAGGCACCTACCAGAAGCTTGTCCTCCACCTTGGAATCCAGGTCGCCCTTGGCCATCTTCTTGGTGCTGTCCAGCAGGACGCCGAAGCAGTGGGCACCATAGAAGATCAGGGCGAAGGAACCGATGAGGCAGACCCAGATCAGGAAGACGCTGCGGGAATTGGCGGCAATCAGGATCATGCAGAACAGGACCATGCCGCAGACGATCCACTGCCAGGTCAGGGGGATCATGGCGAAGAAGCGGCGCAGCTTTTCACCGGTCCAGTGGAAGAAGCGGCCCAGCTTGGAGATCAGCCAGAGGCTTGCCTGCTCGAAGCTGCGGAAGCACCATACGATAGCCTTAATGGTGAGATTCCAGAGCTTTTTGCACAGGTTCCACAGGCTGGGGAAGCCCTTGTCACGGAGATAGCGCTCCAGCCAGACTCCGAAACGCATGAACAGGCGGATGCAGTGGCCGCAGAGGGTATTGCGCCACCAGAAGCCGCCGGGAGTCTTGATCTGGGCCACGAAGGCGAAGCAGAAGCCCACGAAGATCAGGCAGGCGGCGAAGGCGGCTGCCGCGGTGAGGCCAAGGGCAGTCAGGAAGTCCCGCTGGAACAGGTAGTAACCGCCTTCTGCGATGTATACGATGATCAGCGCGATGGCGAAGCTGGCACCGCACAGATACAGGTCCAGTGGGAGCCGGTTCAGACCGCCGGCCCGGACCTCTTCGGTCTTGGGCTTCCTGCCGGCTGCGGTGCACAGGTACACAGTGAAGACCGCGAAGACCAGCAGGCAGATACCCAGGGCAGGCAGCAGGTAATTGCGGACACTGCGGACCACGGTAAGCAGGTCATACATGGGCTGGTTGTAAACAGAATTCTGGTCCACATAGACGGACACTTCCAGCTCCGGCATGGGGAGGTAGACGAATTTGGCCTGCATCCACTGGCGGTCGTGATACTTCTGGGTGTTGACCTGGTAATGGTCCAGGGTCTTGCCGTTGATGAGGAGGGGCTCCGTTTCTTCGGGGACTGTCTCTTCCGGGATGGTCTCTTCGGGCAGGGTCTCGGGAACGGTTTCCGGGGGCAGGGTCTCTGCTACCGTTTCCGCCGGGGCGGTGGGATCGGTCATCAGGGCTTCCGTTTCCATGGGAACTGCGTCGGGATCAGGATTTTCCGCAGCGGCAGTCTCCTCAGGGATGGCGGAGGCGGAGGAGGGGACAGTCTCTTCCATGGCGGTTTCCACGGGAGAGGTCTCTTCGGCTGCTTCCGTGGCTTCCAGCGCTTCCGTGGGGGTGGTCTCTTCGGCGGGGGCGGAGGTTTCGATGGGGTTGCCGTTTTCATCCACAGCAATGGTGGCTTCGGTGGGGAATACGGTTTCCTCAATCAGGGCCTCTGTGGTTTCGGGGACGGTTTCTTCCGCAATGGTGGGCTCAGCGGCGGGCTGGGATTCTTCCACGGGTTCTTCCGCCAAGGGGGTGGAGAGGAAGGTGACAACATCGCGGTTATTGCTCAGGCGGAGCTCGCCGACAGGCTTGTCTTCCATCCAGAAGAAACTGAAACCCTCGTCCTCGTTGAGGAAGGAGAAACCGTAGATCTCGGTTTCTGGCAGAGGTTCGTAGCGCTCTGTCTCAAAGGAGGTATAGACCAGCTGGCCATCCGGGTTGCAGATCAGGAAACCGGTACAGTTCGTCTGGCTGCCAACGCCATAGCCGTTGGAACTGTTTTCATAGTGGTAGGTGACGTTGTATTCGTAATTGTAACAGGTGGCTTCATACACGGGGGCACCGTCACGGCCCATAAACATGACATTGTTCACCAGAATGCCCTGGGCGGGAATCTGGGAGTTGCCCCGGCCGAAATCATAGGCGTTCATGGTCCGGGAGGCCTTTTGCGCGGCTTCCCGGGCATCGATCTCCTCCTGGGATTCCAGGGAGACCAAGTGGGCATACTGGCCGCTGGCGGGGACGGTGTAGGTGGTGATCCCGGCAGCTTCCGCCAATTCGGGGCGGTAGCTGCTGACCACGTTGCCCTCGGCATCAGTGATGGTGTAGCCGTAGGTACCGAAGAATTCCTCAAAGCCGAAGTAGCGGAGCATGGACTCTACCATGGCTTCCGGGCTGCCGCCCAGCTCCGTGCTGGTGTACATCAGCGCCAGGTTTTCGGCATAGTGCTCCGCGCTTTCCCGGGTGCGTTCCTCCTTGACCTGGTCTACCGTTTTGTTGTAAAGGTCGTGCTCCGTCAGGGCCAGGATGCCAATGCCGCTGCCAATGGCACCCAGCAGGGAGGCGGCGCACAGGAGGATGGCGATGAACTTGAAGACGATGTTGTGTTTCATTTAGTTTCCTCCTTCCATTTTATAGCCCTGGCCCCAGACCACTTTCAGGTATCGGGGTTCTGAGGGATTGATCTCGATCTTTTCCCGCAGGTGGCGGATATGGACGGCCACGGCACCTTCACTGCCCAGGGCGGCCTCCTGCCACACGGATTCGTAGAGAAGCTTGGTGGAGAAGACCTTGCCGGGGTTTGCCATCAGCAGGTGCAGAATGGCGTATTCCGTGGGAGTCAGGGACACGGTCTCTCCATCCACGGTGACGGACTTGGTCCGGTCGTCCAGGACCACGCTGCCGACGGTGATGTTGCCGGAGGTGGGCTCCGGACAGCTGCCCAGGCGGGCATAACGCCGCAGCTGGGACCGGACCCGGGCCAGGACCTCCACGGGGACAAAGGGCTTGGTGATGTAGTCATCGGCTCCCACGTTCAGGCCCAGCACCTTATCCTCAGTCTCGGATTTGGCCGTGAGGAGGATAATGGGGACGTTGGAGAATTCCCGGATTTTTGCGGTGGCGGTGATGCCGTCCATGACGGGCATCATCACATCCAGCAGAATCAGGTGGATGTCATTGTTTTTCACGACTTCCAGTGCATCCGTGCCGGTGAAGGCCTCGTAAAGCCGGTAGCCCTCCGGGGTCAGGTATATTTTCAACGCGTTGACGATATCCGGCTGGTCGTCACAGATCAAAATATTATACATGGGGCGTAGGTCCCCCTTTCTCTCTTGAGTGGGATTATTATAGCACTTAAATTCTTAAGATGAAAGAGGGAGAATTCTTAAATGATTATTAATATTGGGATATGAAGAC
Source organism: Oscillospiraceae bacterium (assembly GCA_017505505.1). The sequence continues at coordinate 17,241 of JAFVPA010000016.1, forward strand.
GGAAATTGTAGTTTAGCGAACCAGCTACTGTAGGGCGGGGTCATGACCCCGCCCTACAATGGCGTATAGAATTCGGCAGATAACCGATAATTTATATATGCCAGCTATCTTGCTATTTTGTGCATCAACCGTTATAATAGTTCCACCAATTATATAAAGGAGTTGAATTACAATGTTAGAAAAGATTCTGGCAAACGAACTGTTTCAGGATACCTGCACGGCGCTGATCATTCTGGTCATCGGTGTGTTGGCTATCCGCATCGTCATGAAGGTACTGGCGACAGCGTTGGAGAAATCCAAGCTGGAGAAGGCGGCCCATAGTCTGATCACCTCCCTGGCCAAGGCGGCTATGTACATCCTGCTGGCTCTGATCGTGGCCTCTACCCTGGGCATCGATGTGACCAGCATCGTGGCCCTGGCCAGTGTGCTGACTCTGGCACTTTCCCTGGCGCTGCAGAATATGGTGTCCAACATCATCGGCGGCTTCACCATCCTGTATACCCATCCCTTCCACTCCGGCGACTATGTGGAGATCGCGGGACAGGGCGGCACGGTAGTGGAGATCAACATGACCTACACCATGCTCTCCACTCCGGATCAGAAGCTGATCTCCATTCCCAACAGCGCAGTAGTGGCGGCCCAGATCACCAACTATTCCGTTTCCGAAACCCGCCGGGTGGACATTGCGGCTTCTGCTTCCTATGATGCTCCGGTTCAGAATGTTCTGGATGCTCTGGTCCAGGCGGGAACGGTGGACAAGGTCCTGATGGATCCTGCCCCTATGGCGGTGGTTACAGCCTACGGTGAAAGCGCCATTTCCTACAGCTTGCGCCTTTGGGTGAAAAATGCGGATTACTGGGATGTATACTTCCTGGTGAACCAGCGGGTAAAGGCTATTTTCGACGAGCAGGGAATTGCCATGACCTATCCCCATATCAACGTACATCTGGATAAGTAAACAGCAGTATAAAGCAGTATAAAAATGTAGGGCGGGGTCCTGACCCCGCCGGGCAGTTGCAGATTTTGAGCAGTAAATTTCCTTCTGCTCAATTGCATAAGTGCCCGGCGGAGGCTTTCACTCCGCCCTACAATTTATTTTATTATGCCAGATAGATGGCCTTGCAGGCCAGCATGCACATGTAGCAGTCCAGCTTGGCGGCCAGCTCCATGGGAGCGTGCATGTTCAGCACGGGAACGCCTGCGTCCACGGTAACGATGTTGCGGTTGGCCATGTAGGCAGCCACAGTGCCGCCGCCGCCAACGTCCACCTTGCCGATGGTGCCGATCTGCCACAGGACACCGGCCTTGTCCAGGGTGGTGCGGATATGGCCCATGGCTTCGGCGGAAGCATCAGAGGCCCGGCTCTTGCCGCCGCCGCCGGTGTACTTCATGATGGCAACGCCGTAGTTCAGGCGGGAGTTGTTCCGGGTGTCGTGGACTTCTGCGAAGTTGGGGTCGTAGGCGTTGGAAACGTCGGCAGACAGGCAGAAGGAAGCGGCGAAGCAGTCGGCCAGCTTCACACCCTGGGCATCGCACAGGCCGCCCATAAAGTGCTCAAAGGCATGGCTCTGCATACCGGAGATACCGATGGAGCCAATCTCCTCCTTGTCGGCCAGAATGCAGACAGCGGTCTTGGCGGGGGTGCCGATGTTGAAGATGGCTTCCAGCTCGGCATAGGCGCAGACCCGGTCGTCATGGCCGTAGGCGGCGATGAGGCTGCGGTCGAAGCCCACTTCCCGGCTGCGGCCGGCGGGGACAATGGTCAGTTCGGCGGAGTGGAAGTCGGCTTCAATGAGGCCGTACTTCTCGTTCAGCCACTTCATCACGTTCAGCTTCACCAGATCGGAGCCTTCGCCCTCGATGGGCTCGGTGCCCAGGATCACATTCAGCTGCTCAGCCACGATGCCCTTGGCCAGGGTCTTCTGCATCTGTTCGGAGGACAGGTGGATCAGCAGGTCGGAGACCATCAGAACGGGATCGTTCTCGTCCTCGCCCACGGTGACGGTGACCACGGTACCGTCCTTGCGGTAGACAACGCCGTGGAGGGCCAGAGGATGGATGGGCCACTGATACTTCTTGATGCCGCCATAGTACTGGGTCTTGAAGTAGGCAATCTCAGAATCCTCGTACAGGGGCTGGGGCTTCAGGTCGATACGGGGGGAGTCGGTATGGGCGGCGCAGATATTGGCACCGCTGGCCAGGGACTCGGTGCCGATGACAGCCAGCATAATGGACTTGTCCCGGTTGTTGTAGTAGATCTTATCGCCGGGGTTAGCCTGCATACCGGGGGTGAAAGGCTTGAAGCCCAGCTTTTCTGCTTCCCGGACGGTCCATGCGGTGGCTTCCCGCTCGGTCTTGCAAGCGTCCATGAAAGCCATGTAGCGCTTGGCATAAGCGTTCATCTCTTCACGCTGCTCTTCTGTGATGGTGGCATAGCCGTTCTTGGGGGCCATCAGCAGCGTTTCGCGCTGTTCTTCTGTGGTCATCGGGGTTCCTCAAATATAAAAATGTCGGGCGGGGTCATGACCCCGCCGACGCACTTATGGAATTGAACACGGTTGGTATCTGCGTTCTGTTACATCGTGCGTATGAGTTAGCCTGAGAAAAATGCGATAGTTGGTCGGCGGGGTCATGACCCCGCCCTACGATCTCAGACTATTATACCGATATTTTGGAGAAATGCAAGACATTTATTGTGGAATTGTATTTCTGTACCGCTGTTTTCCAGAATATGCATACAATGGCTGCGGAACCAGGCTTCGTCGTGCTGGGCGGCGATGCGGTTTCTTGCATATTCCTCGGAAATGCTGTCCCGCTGCATCAGGCGGCGGACCCGGTCTTCGGTGGGGGCGGTGACGGCAACGGTGATGTCACACAGCCCGGCCAGCCCACCTTCGAAGAGGGCAATGGCATCAATGGCGGCCAGCTTTGGAGCGGTTTCCAATTGTCGCAAAACCTCCGCTTTCACGGCGCCATGGGTAATGGCGTTCAGGTCCAGCAGAGCCTGTTCATCGGAAAAGACAACGCTGCCCAGTTTTTTTCGTTGCAGGGTTCCGTTTTCCACGGTGCCCGGAAACCGGGCTTCGATGGCGTTCAGCAGCGCGGTATCCGTTTGCAGGAGCTTGTGGTAAATGGCATCGCAGTCCAGGACCAGTCCGCCCTGCTGCTCGATGACCTTCAATAGAGTCGTTTTGCCGCAGCCGGTGCCGCCGGTGATGCCGATGATCATGCCTCCACCTCCGCGTCCACGATATGGAAGGCCGCGGCCTTCTTCAGTCGGTTCTGTACCGCATAGGCCACACCGCCGCCAACCGGGCACCGGGCGTAGACCTGGTGGATGGTGGGATCGTCCAGCTCCCGAAGGGCTGCGAACAGACCGGCAGACAGGGTGTTCACATCGGCTTCCTGGCCGTAGGACAGGGGATTGCAGCCTTCGTACAGGGGCAGTTCTTCCTCAAAGCACAGCACCCGGTCGCCGGGTTCAAAGTGGGCGCGGATATACCGGGCCGCCGCTTCCCGGGAGCCGGAGACGATGACCACGGGCTCGGAGGGGGCATAGTGGCGGTATTTCATACCGGGGGCCTTCACAACTTCGTCCTTATCGATCTGGGCAGTGACAGCCTTGTCCACCACCAGGTCGCCCAGTACAGCGATCAGTTCCTCGGGGCCGATGCCGCCGGGCCGCAGCAGCCGGGGGCGTTCCTCGGTTAGATCCACAATGGTGGATTCCACACCCACCCGGCAGGGACCGCCGTCCACGATGGCGGCAATTTTGCCGTCATGGTCGTGGAGCACGTGCTCCGCTGTGGTGGTGGAGGGTTTGCCGGAAATGTTGGCGGAGGGGGCAGCGATGGGAACACCGGACAGCCGGATGATCTCCCGGGTCACAGCGTTGTCGGGACAGCGGACTGCAACCGTATCCAGTCCTCCGGTGGTTCGCTTGGGAACGATGCTTCGGGCAGGCAGCACGATGGTCAGCGGGCCGGGCCAGAAGGCTTCCGCCAGATCGTAGGCCTTCTGGGGGATATGGTGGCAGAACAGCTCGATCTGCTCCGCGCCGCAGATATGCAGGATCAGTGGATTGTCCTGGGGACGGCCCTTGGCTTCAAAAATCTTGGCAACGGCAGCTTCGTCCAGTCCGTTGGCCCCCAGACCGTAGACAGTCTCCGTAGGAATGGCGACAAGCTCCCCATTCATGATAAGATTGGCCGCAGTGGGGGCGGTGAGAGAATCAGATGCAGACAGTAATAAGGTTTTCATAATATCCTCCCGGGATACTTAGTGAATCGTGAAGAGTGAATAGTGAATAAGTAAGGTATCGCCTGTGCCGGCAATGGAAACCATACATTACCTATTCACTATTCGCTATTACCTGTTACTTTGAAAAAAGGGAGCAGCAAGGCTGCTCCCTTTTTGAAATTAAGCGGTGGGCTGGTTGGCTGCCTCGATGATCTTGACGAACTTCTCGGGCACCAGGGAAGCGCCGCCGATCAGGCCGCCGTCGATGTCGGGCTGAGCCAGCAGCTCGAAAGCGTTCTTCTCGTTCATGGAGCCGCCGTACAGGATGGAGATGGCACGGGCGTTCTTGGAGGAGTACAGCTTGCGGACAACGCTGCGGATCATCTCGCAGACTTCCTCAGCCTGCTCGGGGGTGGCGGTCAGGCCGGTGCCGATGGCCCAGATGGGCTCGTAAGCGATGATGACCTTGCGGATCTTGTCTTCGGGAACACCAGCCAGACCCAGCTTGATCTGCATGGTGATGTGCTCGGCAGTGATGCCGGCCTCACGCTGCTGCAGGGTCTCGCCGCAGCACATGATGGGGATCAGGCCTGCTTCCAGAGCGGCCAGGACCTTTGCATTGACATCTGCGTCGGTCTCACCGTACATCTCACGGCGCTCGGAGTGGCCGATGATGACGTACTTGCAGCCTGCGTCGGTCAGCATGTTGGTAGCGATCTCGCCGGTGTAAGCGCCCTTGGCGTTGGCGTTGCAGTTCTCGGCGCCGATGCCCACGCGGGTCTCACGCATAGCGCGGACAGCAGCGGGGATGCAGACAGCGGGAACACACAGGGCGACGTCGCACCAGCGGCCCTTGGGCATGATGGCCTTCAGCTGAGTCATGAACTCCTTGGTCTCGGAGGGAGTCTTGTTCATCTTCCAGTTACCGGCGATGACGGTCTTACGATACTTTCTGTTCATTTTCCTTTTCTCCTTTTATGAATACATCGGAGCCAGGGTGGCTCAATGTGAATTTACGAAGTTAAGTAGGGGTCTGCAAAATAGGAAATACCATTGTAGGGCGGGGTTATGACCCCGCCGCCTGGTAATGGTCAATACGCAGAAGGGGCGATGCTGAAAGTGATATCTAAGGGCATATTCAACATGCCGAAAAACGCAAGCTGGTCGGCGGGGTCATGACCCCGCCCTACACAGCTGA
>JAFVPA010000017.1 GCA_017505505.1 Oscillospiraceae bacterium
ATACGGTTGGCACCCTCGAACTTGAAGGGCTTGGTAACAACGCCAACGGTCAGGATACCGGCCTCATGGGCCAGGTCAGCCACGATGGGAGCTGCGCCGGTACCGGTGCCGCCGCCCATACCGGCGGTGATGAAGACCATATCGGTGCCTTCCAGAGCCTTGGCCAGAGCAGCCCGGCTTTCCTCAGCGGACTTCTTGCCGATCTCAGGCTTGGAACCTGCGCCCATGCCGCCAGTCAGCTTTTCGCCGATCTGGATCTTGTTCTTGCAGACGGATTTATTCAGATCCTGCTTATCGGTGTTCACAGCGATGAAGTCCACGCCGCTGACACCAGCCTCGATCATACGGTTAATAACATTGTTGCCGGCGCCGCCGACACCGATCACTTTGATCTTCACAACGCGATCGTTCATATTTTCGGACATATTACTCTTCCTCCTATGTATCTGTTCGCTTTCGCGGATATTTTGTTTCTGGTTTTTCTTTTTACCCATGCTCTTATTATTCTATCCTTTATTTTAAAAATGGTCAATAGAAAATCTGCGTTTTCGCCAGATTATTTACAAAATTATTACATCTTATGCAAAAGGTGTATAGCCCACCTGGTTGGGCCAGATGGTAAAACTGATGTCCAGGATGCCGGACTGGTAGTCGCTCATCTGCAGGATAACGTCGTTCATGCAGGCGATCTTGTAATCCAGCCGGTTGCTGTCACCCAGATTCACCTGGTAACGGCTGCCGTACCACAGGATAATGTCTTCCAGCCGGGTCACATCCACACTGGCCGCGCTTCCCACGATATCATTGGCTTCCATGGCCTTCAGAATTTTCAGGGCCGCATCCAGGCGCTGGGCTCCGGTAACGGTCACCACCGCCGGAGTCGTCTCCCCCTCCGCATTGGTCTCCACAGGTGTGGCCTCCACTGCCATGGCCCGTTCATTGGGGATGGGATCCTGGATGGCAACGCCCAGAACCTGGGTATGGCTGGCAGCCTTGTTGTTATTGCCCATCTCCACCACCCGGCCTTCGGAGTTCATCAGCCACCACTGGCCGTTGGAATCCTTGATGGCATAGACCACATCGTCTTCTTCAATGATAATATTGACCGTACCCGGCAATTTTATACCGAAGCGCACCGTATCCACATAGGGCAGGTTGGCCTTGATCTGGGCCGCCGCACGGGCATGGCTGAAGGTCAGCAAATTATCGCCCTCGGTAATGCCGGAGGCCTCCCGAACGGACCATTCACTATAGACCTCCGCACCGGATACTGTCACGTCCTTCACCTTAAAGAACACGGAGATGCCCAGTACCATCGCCACCACAATGGCGGTGACCGTCACCAGCTGGATCATCAGCCGGTTCCGGTTAAAGGCCTGGGGCTGGGTGTAAATGACCGCGGGAGCGGGCTTCTTGGGGCGGGGCTTATTCTCGTCCTTTTCCTTTCCCAAGATGTTCTTCTTGGGCTTGCTGTTGCCGTAGGCCCGTTTCTTTGTGGAGATATCCTCCGTATCCGCCTTGGCTGCAGGACGTTTTTTCTTAGGCGCGGCCTTCTTGGGAAACAGGGATTTCTTTTTGGGGGCTGCTTTCTTTTTGGCAGGGGCTTCCGCCCGGGAGGCCGCCTTTGCTTCCGGTTTCTTTTTAACGGGAGCCGCCTTCTGCCGGGACGTTTCCTGCTGGGCCGCCGCGGCCCGGCTGCGCTGCTCCTCCGCCGTTCTTACCGCGCCGTTGTTCTGCTGGGCGCTGGGGGGAAGCTCCACTTCCGGACGAGGACGGCGCTGGGCGGTCTCTTCCCGGTTCTTCTGTATCGTATCCATATATATCCTCCTGGGGATGGGGTTATCTCTTGCTCAGTTCCTCCACGATGTCGCAGATCCGCTCCGTGGAATCCAGCCGCACCATGGTGTGCAGCTTCCGGGACATCTCCTCCCGGCGCGCTTCGTCCGCCAGCAGTTCCCGGATCAGGGCATACATTTTTTCCGGGGTGCAGTCCTTTTCCAGGACCACCACCGCACCGCCGCCCTCTTCCAGGACCCGGGCATTCTTCTCCTGATGGTTGTTTGTGACGTTGGGAGACGGGATCAGGATGCAGGGGGTACCGGATGCGGCGATCTCATTGCAGGTGGCGCTGCCGGCCCGGCCGATGATCACATCGGCGGCAGCCATGACAGTGGGCATATTGTAGATGTACTCCCGGATGTCGAGACTGGGACAATTCTCCCAGTCCACACCGTTATCCTTCACCCGCTTGGGCATCCATTCCCTGCCGAAGCTGCCGGTGGCATGGATATGGTGGAAGGGGAAATTATCTCCCTGCTCCAGAGGCATCATATCCGCCATGGTCTCGTTCATGACCTTGGCGCCCTGGCTTCCGAAAGCGGAGACCACCACAGCTCCGGAAAGCCCCAGCTCTTTCCGGGCCTCCTCTTTGGTGGTATACAGGAACTCCCGGCGGACAGGCATACCCACCACTTCCACCTTTTCAGGGTTCTTGTAATGTTTAACGCTTTCTTCAAAGGCTACCAGTACGCGGCTGGCCTTGTTGGCTGCCAGCTTGGTGGTGACACCGGGAACAGCGTTGCTTTCATGGACGCAGGTAGGAATGCCCATGGACTGGGCGGCGTACAGGGCCGGGAAGCTTGCATAGCCTCCGGTGCCAATGACCGCATCGGGCTTGAATTCTCTGAAGATTTTCTTGCAGGTCTTCACTGCATCCAGCACGCACTTGACTGCGTAAAGATTCTTTTTGATGCCGGCCAGGTTCAGCTTCCGGCTCAGGCCGGAACCGGGAAGGCAAGTAACCTCGAAGCCCGCCTGGGGCACCAGCTTTTCTTCCATGTGCCCGGTAGCGCCGATGAACAGGATCTTGCCGTTAGGGTCCCGTTCCTTCATCATATTGGCAACGGCGATGGCCGGGTTAATGTGTCCGGCGGTACCGCCGCAGGTAAAGATGAGGTTCATAACTCATTCCTCCTGTATTTTTCTCTGGTTTCTTTGTCGGGATATGCTTAAAACGATCCCCATCTCCCCCAGATTCACCGCCAGCGCCGTACCGCCGTAAGAGAAGAAGGGCAGCGCAATGCCGGTGGAAGGAAGCAGGTTCGTGACTACGCAAAGGTTAAGGATGGTCTGGACGGCGATCAGTGTCACCAATCCCGAAGCCAGCACCGTAGAAAACCGGTCCCGGGCATGGAGGGCGATCCAATAGCCCCGCAGGATGGTGACGGCAAACAGAAGCGCAATGGCCACCGCACCCACCAGACCCAGCTCTTCGCAGCAAATGGCGAAGATGTAATCGTTATATTGAAAGGGTAAGTAGAGATATTTTTGTCGTGACTTGCCATAGCCCAGGCCAAAAAGGCCCCCGGAGCCGATGGCATACAGGGATTGCAGGATCTGATACCCGGTATCCCCCGGGTCCTGCTCGGGATGGAGCCAGGCCGTGACCCGGTCACCGGCATAGCCCATGAAGCTGATATAAATGACGACGAAAACAGCAGCAGCAGCCGCCCCGGCCAGAAGCCATTTGGGACTGGTGCCGGCAACGAACATCATCACCACGGCCACCATACCCATGAGCATAATGGCCGACAGGTGCTTTTCCAGAGCCAGAGGCACCAGAATACCCATCAGGGCCATACCGAAGCCCATGACACCGTAGCGGAATTGTTTCGCGTCCTGCCCGAACTGCCGCGTCAGCCGGGCGAACAGGACGATCATGGTAAATTTGGCCACCTCAGAGGGCTGGAATTGGATGCCCGCCAGGTTGATCCACCGTTTGGCCCCGTTGACCTCCTCGCCGATGACCAGAACAGACAGCAGCAGTACGATGCTGATGCCATACAGGGGCCAGGCAAAGCGGTACCAGAGACTTGACGGGATGCGGCTGAAGAAATACATGGCCACAAGGCCGATGGCGGCACAAACCGCCTGCTTTTGTAAGTATTTGGTAGAAATTTCGTATCCGGTATCGTATTCACTCTGGGCATAGCTGGCCGAGTACAGCATGGCCAGCCCCACCGTCAGAAGCAGCAATACCAAAAACAAAAAGGGATAGTCGACACTTTCACCGCATAGGCGGCGGTCCTCTTTGGCAGGGCGTTCACGCTCCGCTGCCATAAAGACTCCTTTCAGACAAAGGAAATATTGTAGGGTGGGGGCTTGCCCCCACCGCAAGCTTGCTCCGATCTGCACGGTGGGGGCATAGGTTATTGCTTTACAAAGGAGGAGCAGCAATGAAAAAGAGAGCTATAGCACTCGCATTTTTTACAATCACAATTTTACTCGGTACACTGATTTCCGTGTTTTTACCACTTGCAGAAGCCA
>JAFVPA010000018.1 GCA_017505505.1 Oscillospiraceae bacterium
ATTCTATCACATCTCATTCCGTTTGTCAAGAACTTTTTTCAAGTTTTTTCAAACTTTTTTGAGAGGATTTTCTTGCTCGTTGCTCGCTGAGCAACTTCGCTATGTTAGCACATCTTTCGTCTTTTGTCAAGCTCTTTTTTCAGAACTTTTCAAATTTCTTAAGACCGGCTATTCATTTACCGCCGCCCGCAGGCGACTTGCATATACTAGCACACGCCCCCCCATTTGTCAAGCATTATTTTACAAATTTCTACATCTTTTTTCATGCACTACTACCAACTAAAAAGGGAGCCTCTTTCGAGGCTCCCCAGGTTATCTCTATATTACTCTACATCATCGATCAGGCCGTAGCCGCCTTCGTTTCTCTTATAGACAACCGCGAAGGTACCGCCGTTGTCTTCATCCCGGAACGCAAAGAAGTTATGGTCCAGCAGATTCATCTGCATGACTGCTTCTTCACGGGTCATGGGCTTGAAGTAGAACTGTTTGACCTTGGTGATGCTCAAATCTTCTTCCGTTGTTTCCGGTACGAAAGAGGTTTCCTCCTGTACACTGCGGACGAAGGCATCCTGCTTCAGGCGGCGGGCCAAACGGGTCTTATTCTTGCGGATCTGACCTTCAATGGTGGCAACCGCTGCATCGATGGATGCAAACATATCGGATGTGCTCTCACTGGCCCGGAACCAGGTGCCTGCGCCATGGACAGTCAGTTCGGCTTTGTTCCGGTTCTTCTCCACAGAGAAGACAATTACTGCTTCCGCATCCTCCTCAAAATACCGTGCCAGCTTCATTACTTTCTTTTCAGCATAAGCGTGGACATTACCGGGGAGTTTGACTTTCTTTTCTCTAAACTGAAATTTCATATGCGGCAGCTCCTTTCGTGTCACCGGTCTTCCGGTGTATTTTTACTATACCACGATTCACGGTATGCGGCAAGGTCTGTGGTTAAAAAACACACAAGGACACCCAGTTTTCACCATTCTCATAATTATCTCTTTTCTGAAATGTCTTCTTTGAAGCAGGAAGTGCCTGACCCGTATTTGAATTGACAGTACACTGATGTTCTTGAGTATCGCAGATCTAAACGGATAATTCCACTGACCTGCCCATCAAATATACATCATGTATCTCGATATTTTCATCAAAGCACACCAGATCGGCATCGGCCCCGATGGTGATCTCTCCTTTGATGCCTGCGTATCCACAGTGGCGGGCAGGGGTCTTGGTGGCCATGCGGACAGCCGCCCACAGAGGGACACCGGCCTGCTTGTAAACGGTGCGCACCAGCCGGTCACCGGTGGCCACAGAACCTAAGAAGCAGTTCCTTGCGGGGGGCTTGCAAACACCATCCTCGATAATGACCTGCACCTTCATGGGGCCGAAGTCTGCCTCATATTCTCCCTCCGGAAAACCGCCCAGGGGTCCGCAGTCGGAGACCAGCATCAGCTTGTCGTAACCCTTGCATTTGATGGCCAGCCTGATCAGCTCCGGAGGCAGGTGGCAGCCATCGCAGATGATCTCCACGTCCAGATCATCCAGCAGCAGTCCCGCTTCCACCAGACCGCCCCGTCGGAAGCCATTGTCCCGGGTGACAGTGGACATAACGCTGTAAAGATGGACCACGCAGCTGTAACCGTTTTTCATGGCCTCTTCCACATCGGCCACAGTGGCATTGGAGTGTCCCATGCAGCCGGTGATACCGGCGGCCCTCAGGGCACGGCCGAATTCCATACCGCCTTCCAACTCGGGCGCTGCCATCCAACGGTTGACGATGCCCTTGGCTGCCTCCAGCGCGGGGCCATAGATATCCCTGGTGATCACAGGCGCCTTGGCAGCACCCACAGCCATATCCGGGTGGGGCTGGGTCAAAGGACCTTCCATGAAGTAGCCCAGGTGATGGGGCAGATCCTCCCGCTTGTCGATCTCTGCCTTGATACGGCCCAGCGTGCGGATCTCCTCCGGGTCAATGGTGCCGGGGGTGGGTGTCAGGGCGGTAACACCATGCTGCAGATGCATCTTCATGGCCTTGACATGCTGCTCCAGATCCATGCTCATAAAGCTGCCGCCTCCGCCGCCGTGGCAGTGAACATCGATAAAGCCGGGAGACAGGTACTTGCCCCCGCAGTCGATGACGGTGTCCGCTTCCGGTGCAGCACCGCTGCCATAGCGGGCGATCTTTCCGTTTTCCTCCAGCAGCCAGCCGTTGGGCAGCAGCCGGTCCGCCAGGACCAGCGTTGCATTGGTGAATAACTGTGCCATTATGATTCCTCCTTAGATGATCTCCGGGCGCAGGGATACAAAGGCTGTTTTGCTTTCCCCGGGCTGTAATGTCAGATAAACGCCGGTATTCAAACTGTCCGCAGTTCCGTTCACCGGTTCTACGCACAGGAATTTCTTTCCGGCCTGGGTCCAAAGAACATGGGTATGGAAGCTGTCATCGAATTCCATAGTCAGCCGCTTTCCCTCCTGCTCGTTATGGAGGATCGTGGGGCCATGAACACCCATGAAGGCAGCGCCGGCCTCCGGGGCGCCCTCGGGACAGGTCAGGCTGACACTGCCATGGCCGAAGGCGTTGCCTCCAACCGCAAAGTCAAAGAAGGTATCCGCTGTTGTTTCCACCCTGAGATTTTCTAAGGTTTCCGTGAGAAAATAGGGATGGAAACCGTAGTTGTAGGGCATTGGCGTATTTCCAAGATTTTCGTAGGTCTGCCGGATGGTCAGCGTTCCCTGGGTCAGGGAAAAGTCCAGCGTCACCCGGAACCGGAAGGGATACTGAACCAGTGTTTTTTCATCGGCTTCCAAAACAAGCCGCAGCATGGAACCGGAATGCGCCGCCACCTGCCAGACGCTGGTATGTCCGAAGCCATGGATCTCCATGGCATATTCCTGCTCCTCCCAACGATACGTTCCACCCTTTAACCGGCCGAAAACGGGGAACAGGAAGGGAATGCCGCATCGGGGCCGCTCGGGAGAAGTCAGATTTTCCCTGTCGCAATAGAGAAATTCTGTTCCATCCTTCTGAAGGCTGATGACGGTAGCTCCCTTTCCCGGCAGGATTACGGCCCGGGTATCCTGACCATCCGAAATCATATATTCTTTCATAATGGTTCCTCCTGGCATTTTCTTTTATCATAAATAACTTATGGTACCATGTCAATAGTGATACAGGTCATGCTCTTGTAAACAAAAAATGACACGGCCAGAAGACCGTGTCATTTTTTCAAATAATCATTCCCGCAAAAGCCTGGACGGCCAGGTAAAGGCCAAGGGCACTGAGGATCGGAGCAGCCTTGGCTGCGGGGCCGGAGGACAGGCGGTCCTGGACGGAAGTGAACAGCCAGGTGGCAGCGGTAAAAACGATGCCTCCTGCAACAGCAAGCTTCAGCGCATCCAACGCACCCACGAAGCAGGCCGCAAAGGGCAGCAGTCCGAAGGTGATGGCAGAAAACACCGGGATGCAGATATAACACCGATCAGCACCGGGAGCCAGGTAGTGGTCAACCAGCAGAACAACCAACGAAACCAGCATCAGATTAGGGATGCCCAGTTCCGGAAGAATGATCCGGGGAGCAAAGGTGCGGATCAGGACTGCAACCAGCAAAATGCTGCCAAGAATGACTGCCAGCAGCGTATTCAGGGTATAGGTATTTTTCTTCATGATTTAACCTCCCCAGGTAGTGGCACTGGACGCGGCATCTGCTCCGGTAACATAGGCAACGGCAGAGTTGACACAGCGTACTACGGCCTTGGAGGTCACAGTAGCGCCGGTAATAGCGTCCACGCCGACGTTCTCTCCTTCCGTTTCCGCGGCAGCTGTGGCGCCCGAGAAGGCATCAGCACCATTCGTGGAGACCTCAAAGCTCCCACTGCTGTTCAGGAACTGGGCCAGGAACTCGTGGTCCGTCAGAGCATTGTTGCCCAGTCCAAAGGTCTCGTGGGCTTCTTCCACCACAAGGCCGGTAACCTTGCCTTCCAAATTGACACCGATGGACATGGTGATCTCACCGGCATAGCCGTAGGTCACAGTCTCGATAACATAACCGTTGTCGGCTCTATGGACGGAACGGATGTTGGCATCCTCCCCTGCGTAAGGCTCCACCACAAATTCGGTGCTGCCAGGAAGCAGGGTCTGCATCAGCCATAGGTGTTCCTCCTGGGCCTTCTTTGCAGCGATACCCTGCAAACCATAGGAAGCGCCAAAGAGGATCAGGGCTGCAACCAAAATGGCAATGATGATACGTTTCATTTTGCAGCGCCTCCTTTCCCGGTGCCGAAGCGGCGCATGGCGGTATGGCGGTCGATAAACCAGACAAAGGCATTCATGATCAGAATGGCATAGGTCACACCTTCGGGGAACAAACCGTAATAGCGGAACAGGACCGTCAGGACACCGCAGCCGATGCCGTAGATCACCTGGCCTACAGGGGTAGCAGGAGAAGTGGCATAGTCGGTAGCCATGAAAATGGCACCCAGCATGACACCGCCGGACAGCAGGCTATAAAGCATCCACTGGACAGGAGCATCGGCCTTATGGAAGACCAGAGTCACGATGGCCACGGTTCCCAGATAGGCTGCAGGGATGCGGATGGAGATGACATTCCGGTAGAGCAGATACGCACCACCGAGAAGGAGGGCAAAGGCAGAGATCTCGCCGATGGAACCGGGGCAGTTGCCGAAGAACATGTCAAACAAGCTCTCTTCCGGCAGGGCCGGCATGACCATGTGATGCAGAGGAGTCGCCGCAGAAACGCCGTCCACTCCCAGATACCGGGTCAGGCCTACAGGATAGATCAGAAGCAGGAAGGCTCTTGCCGCAAGTGCGGGATTGAAGATGTTCTGACCCAGGCCGCCGCAGAGGCACTTGACCAGTACGATGGCGAAGACACTGCCCAGCGCTGCCTGCCAATACGGCACGGTATGAGGCAGAGTCATGGCCAGCAGCAAACCGGTGACGATGGCAGAGCCATCCAGGGTCGTGTTGCGGGACTTGGTCAGCAGGCAGTACAGCCACTCGGATACGATAGCTGCACCGATGCAGATAGTAGTAACAGGGATCACCCGGAAGCCGAACTTCCAGATGCCAACAGCCAGTGCAGGCAGCAGGGCCAGCACCACGTCCATCATAATCCGGTTGGTCCGAAAATTTCCCCGGATATGAGGAGAAGAAGCAACCGTCAGTTTCATTTCTTGCTCGCCTCCCTTACCATTTGTTTGCCCTTGCGGAAGGTCTCCACCAGAGGGAGCTTGCCGGGACAGGTAAATGCGCAGCTGCCGCATTCAATGCAATCCAGCACATTCAGCCGCTGCAGCTCATCCACACGGCCCGCGTTGGTAAAACGGTACATGTACAGCGGATGCAGCCGCATAGGGCAGACAGAGCAGCACTTGCCGCAGCGCAGGCATACAGGATTCTCTGCCGCACCGTTCTCATCCTTCAGCAGGCACAGGATGGAGTTGGTAGCCTTAATAACCGGCACAGAGAGATCACTCTGGGCAATGCCCATCATGGGTCCGCCGCTGATGACACGCTCGGTCTTGTCATGAAGGCCGCCTGCCACATGGATCAGGTCATGGAAAGGGGTGCCGATACGGACAATGAAGTTCTGGGGCTCGGCAATGGCTTCGCCGGAGATGGTGACGATGCGCTGGATCAGGGGCAGGCCCAGACGGACCGCCCGGTAGACCGCCGCGTAGGTGGATACGTTAAACACAGCGCAGCCTACGGATACCGGCAGCTGTCCGGGAGGAACCTCCCGCTTTGTCAGGGACTGGATCAGCTGCTTCTCCGCGCCCTGGGGGTAACGGGTAGGCAGCACGGCCAGCTCGATATGGGGATAATCCTTCAGCAGGCCCTGAACCTTTTCAATGGCTTCCGCCTTGTTGTCCTCCACCGCAAGAACCATGCGGTTGGGCTTCAGGACGTGGCCCAGGATCAGCATACCTTCCAGAACGTGCTCGGGGTTGGTACGCAGGAGGGAATCGTCTGCGGTGATGTAAGGCTCACACTCACAGGCGTTGGCAATCAGGGTATCCACATTGCCCATGGCGGACAGCGCCTTGACATTGCCGGGAAAAGCCGCGCCGCCCATACCGACGATGCCCGCCTCCCGGATAGCGTGGAGAACCTCATCATTGTCCAGTTCCTCCAGAGGTGCAGTATTGGGATGGGTGGGAATGGTAGTATCCTGAAAATCATTATCAATAACAATGGCATTCACCATCCGGCCGCTGGTATGGGGCCGGGGCTCAATAGCCACCACGGTACCGGAAACGGAAGCGTGAACAGGCACGCACAGGCCTTCGCCGTCACCGATCTTCTGTCCCCGCAGGACCTTATCGCCCACTTTGACCAGAGGGCTGCAGGGAGCACCGATGTGCTGCTGCAGGGGAATCACCACCTGCTTGGGGGTGATGGTATGGAAGGTGGTCACACGGGTGGACATTTCCTTGTTGTATTTTGGGTGGATGCCGCCAAAAAACAGGTGTTTCATTTGGTTTTCACCTCAATTTATGTTCGAATCAGTTTTTCAAAACCGGGGCTGTAGCTTACCTTTCCTTCCTGATCCACCCACATGGCAACGGCCCCTGCTTTGTCAAGCAGGACCTGACCCTCGGACTGGGGCAGGAGGAACAGGGCGGTGGACAAAGCGTCCGCCAGACCGGAGTCAGCGCAGACAATGGTCACAGACCGCCACAAGGTACTGGGATACAGGGTCTCCGGGTCGATAATATGGTGGTAGAGCTTTCCGTCTACCAGATAGGTACGCTGGTAATCACCGCTGGTAACAACACTCCCCTCCGTAACGGTCAGGGTATGCAGATAGCTGTCACCACCATCAGGATCCTGGATGCCAACCACCCAGGGGGTTCCGGTCTCATCCTTAGGCCCCGTGGCACAGACATTGCCGCCTACACTGATAAGCAGTCCCGTGGGAGCTGTTTCGCAGACACGCTGGACAGACCACCCCTTGGCAATGGCCCCTACATCCAGTCGGAGAGATGGGTCAGTGATATAGACCGTAGAAGCCGTTTCATCGATCTCGACGGCAGCAAAGTCTGTATGCTGTGCGGCTTCCTGCAAAGCCTCTTCCTTGGGAAGATAGGCGTTGGCCGGGTCATCCAGACCGTCATTTCTGGCTTCATGCCAGAGGTACAGGACACTTCCCATGGCGGCGTTGACTTTTCCAGCCGTCAATTCGTAATAAGACTTGCAGTCCTTCAGCAATGCGATGATGCGCCCATCTACCACAACAGGCGCAATGCCCGCATTGTCGTTGATGGTTTTCAGGTTGTTGATGCCTTCGTAGTCATTGTAGATATCGAAGAGCTGATGGTACTCCAGCAGATCATCGTGGACAGACTGTGCTTTTTCCCGGAAAGTCTCCTCACTGTCCGCCCGGCCTACGATGGAGGTCACGGTGTCAAACAGAGTCAGGAAGGTAGCCGTATACTGCTTCTGTTCCGGCTCCGCCTGCCCGGCACAGCCGGACAGGAGAACGCTCAGAAGCAAAAGCATACATACAAAACGTTTCATTACTGTGCCGCCTTGGCGATCAGGGCCTGGAAGCCGCCGATGGCGATGGTGACAGAGGAAGTCAGGTCTGCATCCGTGGGATGGGTGCTCTCGTCTACAGCAATGCCGTTGACCTCTTCCACAGTCTTACCGGTAACGTAGGATGCAAAGGAAGCAGCCTGGGCATCCCACTCGGCAATGGCGCCGCCCCAAGCCACCATACCATACTGCTCACCCAGCTGGTTCTTGGTGGAAACCGCGCCGGCAATGTCGGAAGTGATGGCACCGGAAGCATCGAAAGCGACCTTGGCCTGGACAGCATCGATAGCACAGGAAGTGATGGTCTCACCGTTCATGGTCAGGGCTGTAACAGTGGCATCCAACTGAGCGTTGCCTGCATTCTCCCCATCGGCGGACTTGCTGCTGTCGATGCCGGTGACAGTAGCCAGCTTCAAGGTATCGCCAGACTGAGCACCCTTATGGGCAGCCAGTCCAACAGCCAGGTCGATGGCATCCACATAGCCACCCAGATAGATGGTAGCGGAGGAAGCCAGGTCAGAGCCTGCGGGAGCCTTGCCAGTCTCATCAATGGCACCGTTTCTCAGTTCGTCTACGGTCTTGCCCACAGCGTAGGAAGCCAGCGCAGCCGCCTGGGCATCCCACTCGGCGATGGCACCGCCGTAAGCCACCATGCCGTAGTTCTCGCCCAGCTCATTCTTGGTCTGAGGTGCTGCGGCCAAATCAGAAGTCAGAACACCGGAAGCATCGAACTTAACAGAAGTGGAGATACCGTCGATGATGCAGTCCCGGATGACGCCGTTGTCGTCCACCAGAACGGCTACCATGGTAACATCATACTTGGCTTCACCGTTTGCCTCGGCAGTGGCAGACTTGCTGTCGGCAATGCTGGTGGAGATGTACAGGCCGGTCTTCAAAGCGCCCTCTGCGACAGGTGCTTCCACAGCCACCTCGGTCTCCTGGACAACAGGAGCCTCGGTGGCAGCGGGCGCCTCATGAGCTTCCACAGGGCAGGTGCAGTCGGTATAATAAATAACGGGTGTACCTGCACAGCCAGCAAGCATGCTGACCAGCAGTGCCAGGGTTAGAAATAAGGAAAGCTTTTTCATGGGTGTTACCTCCATAGTTTTATTCGATATTATTATATCATAAGCGTCTTAATCTTACATATATTTCATCTTAATATTTGTTAAGGTTTCGGAATTCCCCTACTGTTCCGGCGCAATGGCTCTGGGCAGGCGGATAATGAAGGTGGTACCCTTCCCTACCGTGCTTTTGGTCCGGATGGTCCCCTGATGGTCTTCCACCACCTGAGCCACGATGGCGAGCCCCAGTCCGGTGCCCTTTCCTGCAGCCTTCGTGGTGAAGAAGGGCTCAAAGATCCTTGACAGCACATCCTCCGCAATGCCGCAGCCTGTATCCGAGATCACCATCTGGATATCACTTTCCGCAAAAGAGGTACTCAGTGTCAAAATTCCTCCTGCCTCCTCCATAGCATGGAAGCCATTCAGGATCAGGTTCAGCAGCAATTGGGAAATCTGAATCTCATTGGCCCGGATACGCTGATCCCAGCAGTTCAAATCCAGCTTCAGCTCCACGTTCTCCGGTTTGGCCGGCATCACCACATCCAGCGTATGACGGATCACCTCATCAGGGGATATCTCGCGGAAGCTATCGCTGGTATTTTTCCGGGACAGATCGTTAAGGCGGGAAATGATGCGCTTGGCCTTTTGGGAGGAATTGTAGATTTCCAGAAGGTCATCATACAGTTCTTCCTCCTCCGGTGGAAGCTTTTCCAGCGCCATCATACTGTAGCCCATGATAGGAGTAAGCAGATTGTTAAATTCGTGGGCAATGGAAGCCGTCAGTGTACCGATGGTCTCCAGCCGCTGATGGTGGGCCAGCTGTTGGAGCTTCCGGTTCAGCTCCTCTGCGGTTTCATTCTTTTTCTGAAGGGTCTCCGCCTGCTTCTGAATGACCGCAGTCCGTCGGATCAGGTGCAGGAACTGGATCACCAGAATGCCGATACCAATCACCACAAAGCTGCCGAATATCATGAAATACGCTGCCGTGGCCCGTACAGAAGACAGGAGCTGCTCATGATCATCATAGATCCGGACCAGATATTCAAAATGCCGAAAGGTCTGAACACCAAACAGGATGCCCAGAAGGATCAGCAGCAGCGCCAGAATAAAGAAAAAGATCATGGTACAGGAAATGGAACGCCTCTTCAAAAACATCACCCTCTTGCTAATTTCATGCATTTTGATTATACTATCAATACTGAATCATTCTGTAAAGGGGGAATTTTGCTGTGGCTGACACCGTTTTGATCGTGGATGACGATGAATCCGTGCAGACTATGCTCTACAAAGTGATCCGCAGCAATGGTCTCCGTGCGGAAGTGGCTGCCAGCGGAGAGCAGGCTCTGACGATGGTGACCCATCATCCTTACGCGCTGATCCTTCTGGATGTGAATATGTCTGGGATGGACGGCTTTACAGTCGTCCAGAAGATTCGGGCCATGGGGCTGGATATACCCATCATCATCGTGAGCGGACGGAAAGAGGATTACGATACCCTGTATGGGCTGGATATCGGCGCGGATGACTATGTGACGAAGCCCTTCAACCCCGTGGTCCTGGGAGCCAAGGTCAAGGCACTGATCCGCAGAAGCAAGGGCTGCCGTCCCGGTACGGAACCGGTACTCTCTGCCGGGCCCTTCCAGTACAATACCTCCACCCTCCGATTCTACAAGAGCGGAACAGAAGTACCCCTCTCCTCCAAGGAAAATGCCATCATGAAGCTGTTCATGGACAATGTAAACCGCATTTTCCCCAAGGATATGATCTATGAGCTGGTCTGGGGAGAAACCATCGTGGACGAAAACGCGGTCATGGTCTACATCAACCGCCTCCGTCAGAAAATAGAAGACGATCCCGGAAAGCCCAGATATATTCAAACCGTCCGGGGATTGGGCTACCGGTTCGTTGTGTGATATGCAACAGGCACGACAGGAAACTGTCGTGCCTCAGACTGTCGATAAACCCTCTGGCGCGGGAGCGCCCAAGGCTCCCTCTGCTGAGGGAGCTGTCAGCGAAGCTGACTGAGGGAGAGAAAATGTTCCAATTACTGCCGTATATCATAGATATGCATAACGTTCAGGCTCTCTC
>JAFVPA010000005.1 GCA_017505505.1 Oscillospiraceae bacterium
CTGTCCGGCGAGATCACTCCCGACACCACTCTGGTCAACTCCCGTACCGGTGAGACCGAGAAGCTGGGCCGTATGTACACCATGTGCGGCAAGAAGGCCTCCGAGGTCAAGGTTCTGGCCTGCGGCGACATCGGCGCCTTCGGCAAGCTGGATAAGGTCAAGACCGGCGACACCCTGTGCGATCCCAGAAAGGTTGTCTCCCTGAAGCAGATCCCCTACGCACAGCCCTGCTACTCCATGGCCATCGCACCCAAGACCAAGGGCCAGGAAGAAAAGGTCGGCACCGGCCTGAACCGTCTGAACGAGGAAGATCCCTCCTTCACTCTGGTCAACAATGCTGAGACCCACCAGCTGGTTCTGTCCGGCTCCGGTGACCAGCAGCTGGACGTTCTGGTCTCCAAGCTGAAGAGCCGCTTTGGTGTGGATGCCGTTCTGTTCCCCGCTAAGATCGCTTACCGCGAGAAGATCAAGAAGACTGTCAACGCCCACGGCCGTCACAAGAAGCAGACCGGCGGTTCCGGCCAGTTCGGTGATGTCTGGATGCGCTTCGAGCCCCAGGACGAATCCGATGAGATGATCTTCGCTGAGGAAGTCTTCGGCGGCTCCGTTCCCAGAAACTTCTACCCCGCTGTTGAAAAGGGTATCCAGGAAGCTGTCCAGAAGGGCCCCCTGGCCGGTTATCCCATGGTCGGCCTGAAGGCTGTCCTGTACGATGGCTCCTACCATCCCGTTGACTCCAACGAAATGGCCTTCAAGCTGGCTGCCATCCTGGCTTACAAGGAAGCTATGCCCAACGCCAACCCCACTCTGCTGGAGCCCATCGGCGCCCTGGCCGTCTCCGTCCCCGAGTCCTACGTCGGCGACGTTATGGGCGACCTCAGTAAGCGCCGCGGCCGTCCCATGGGCATGAACCCCGACTCCGACGGCAATACCGTCATCGAAGCCGAAGTTCCCATGGCTGAAATGAGCAGCTACGCCATCGACCTGCGCGCTATGACCCAGGCCCGCGGCTCCTTCACTCTGGAGTTCGTTCGCTACGAAGAAGTGCCCAAGGGCAACCAGGCCAAGATCATTGCTGACGCAAAGAACGACGACTAATCAGATAACAGGCCGGCACAGGGCATCCTGTGCCGGCTTCTTCTATATTATATATAGCAAAGCAGAGCAACCCCGGCTGCATATTGCAGCTGGACTTTTTGTATGCCATATCACGCCCTGTACTATAACTGTTTGATAAATAATCGTTTTTCTATCGAATTCCATACACCACTGTAGGGGAGGATTTTCAATCCTCCCTCAACCTTTCCATAACTGAGTGTTTTAACTTTTCCAAAACAGATGACCATCACGTTGATTTAGGTACTCAATTATTGTTACGTTTAGGGCGGATTAAAAATCCGCCCCTACAGAGGTAATGCTCAGATAAACGACTATTCACCATTCCATCAACCTGTGATCCCATCGTGCAAATTTCGCAAGAAATATTGCATCTTTTCCCTCGACTGTTTACGTCCATTTCCTCTTTCGTGAAGACCCCTTATATCAGGTCTATTCAATATTTACCCATCCGCAGCATTCCGTATTGTTCACAGTTATCCACAAATTTATTAACATTTCAAACATTTTTCGTTCATATTCCATTCATAGAAGTCAATATTCACCCATCAGAAGTCAATTTTACCACTTTCTTCCTGGAAAATCCGGTGCTATAATACCGCCATGCTTGAGGCGGCGATGTGCCGTACATGCAAGTTTTAACTTTTCAAATTTCATTTTAGATAGATAACACACTCACATTTGGAGGTAATGAATATGACTATGAAGAAGAATCTGATCAAGGCTATGGCCCAGTACGGCGAGTTCCTGAACAACGTCGGCGGCCAGATCCTGTAACCCCTTTCCCATCTCTTATCAGGAGGTAATGACTGTATGCTGACTTTTACTCATACCGTTCAGAACGCCATGCCCATGCTCTTCGGCCCTGCCGGCTGCATGGCTTCCATCGCTGACTGCTACCCCGACACCATCGGTACCCTGAAAATGGGCAGCCGCAGTGCAGAGATGTCCCGCCCCATGAAGATGATGACTATGGGTATCCGTAAGGGCGACGCTGTCACCGTTTGCGTCGACGGCCCTTCCGAGGTTGAAATGTTCGATGTGCTGTGCACCTATTTCGGCACCGCAATGTAACACCGTTTCCACACCAATTCCAGGAGGTATTTTACTATGTCTATGAAGAAGAACCTGATCAAGGCCATGGCTGAGTACGGCGAAATGCTGAACCGCATCGGTGGCTAAGTAATATAACTATACAGCAGGAAAGCCGGACAGTCGTCTGTCCGGCTTTCCTTTATTTACACCGCATCATTTTGCGGCAAATTTTACATAATCCGCCAGCAGCTCCACAGTTCCGTCAATGCCCAGCTTGGAGGAATTGACGCACAGGTGGTAGTTGCCGATGCCGCCCCAATCCCGGTCCGTATGGAAGCTGTAGTAGTTGGCCCGGGCCTTGTCCATCTTCTGGACGAACTGGAGATGGGTCTCATAATTCTCTCTGGGATGGTTGGGATACAGCCGGGCGATCCGGGCTTCCCGGTCAACCAGAGGAGCCGTGATGAAGACGGAGACCAGACCCGGATGATCCTTCAGGATGTCATCCGCGCAGCGGCCGATGATGACACAGGAGCCGGCTTCTGCCAGTTCCCGGATCTTCTTGGCCTGCCACTCATAGACCTGATCCCGTCCGAGAATCGCACTGGTATCTGTCTCGAACAGCATGCCCATATTGTAGACATTGAATTTCTGGGCCTGAAGACCGACGTTCAGCAGATGGTTGCCCTTCAGGTCTTCATCCATCTTATGCAGCCGTTCGGCGGAAACGCCCTGTTCCTCTGCGATGTGGGCCAGGATCTCCTTGTCATACAGGGGGATACCCAGCTTTTCGGCAAGCTTGACACCGATCTCGTGGCCGCCGGAGCCAAACTGTCTGCCAATGACGATAATCTGGTTACGCATGAAGCTCACTCCTTTCAATTCCGTGATCGCAAATGACGGTTGTTTTTTGCCCTATGTGGATTGTTTTCTGTCATTTATATCATAGCATATCCACTAATTTTTATCAATATTTTTCTTTGTTTTTATGTATTTTAAATAGTAAATAATTTATTAACACGTGCATTCTCTCCTTGCATAACGGTCCGTGGTATCGTATAATGGCA
Organism: Oscillospiraceae bacterium; assembly: GCA_017505505.1. Next base: position 3,219 of record JAFVPA010000005.1, read on the forward strand.
AAAAACAGGAAACGAGGTGTCCTTTTGATGAAAGAATGGCTGCGGGTGCTCCCCTTTCCGATCCTGATCTTCTGTGTGCTGACCTTTCTGGACTTTTATGCCGATCCCAACAATATCAACTGGCTTCTGAACTTCGGCCAGGCCGCCCTGCTGGGGGCCATCGGCTGTGTGGGCCAGTATCTGATCCACAAAAATATCATCCAGGATACGGAGGACGAGGACAGCCAGGACCCAGGCTGCATCGGCTGCGGAAGATCCTGAGGACAGGTATACAGAAAAAGAGGTCGTGTTCATGAAATACGTAAAATATATCGCATTCCCTCTCTTTTTATTTATCGCCTTTAACCTTCTGGACCTGTTCACAGAGCCGCAGATCGAATGGGGATTTAATTTTCTGAAGACCGTCCTGATCACTTTTATCGTATATTACTTTGCATTTCAGAAGAAAAAAGATGTTTCTGAATAACGCTATAAAAAACAGCCCTCTTGCTGATCATGGCAAGAGGGCTGTCTGATTTTATTCTTCTGCTGCTTCCGGCTCAGCCGCTTCGGGAGCAGGGAGCTTATTCTTGTCTGCGTTGACGTAGGCCATCAGCTCATCGCCGGTGATGGTCTCCTTCACCAGCAGGAATTCGCTGATCTCGTCCAGCAGGCCGCGGTTCTCCGTCAGGATGCGTTTGGCATCGGAATAGGCGGATTCCAGGAACCGCATGACTTCTCTGTCCACCTCGGCGGCAGTCTCCTGAGAGCAGTCCATGTAAGCCTGTCCGTCCAGATACTGATGCTGAACAGAAGCGGTAGACATCAGGCCAAACTTCTCGCTCATACCGTACTGGGTGACCATAGCCCGGGCCAATCCGGTGGCCCGCTGGATATCGTTGGAGGCACCGGTGGTCTGGATGCCAAAAACGATCTGTTCCGCTGCCCGTCCACCTACCAGAGTGCGCAGCTCGGTACGCAGTTCGTCAGCAGTGGACAGGAACTTTTCCTCCTCCGGCATCTGCATGGTGTAGCCCAGTGCGCCGGAGGTATGGGGGACGATGGTGATCTTGGAAACAGGCTGGGAATTCTTCTCCAACGCCGCCACCAGGGCGTGGCCGACTTCGTGGTAGGCAACCAGCCGTTTTTCCATGTCCGTCAGCACCGTGTTCTTCTTCTCGGTGCCTGCGATGACGGTCTCGAAGGATACCAGCAGGTCCTCCTGATTGACCGCCTTCCGGCCCTGGCGGACAGCCCGGAGGGCAGCCTCGTTGACCAGGTTGGCCAGGTCCGCGCCCACCGCACCGGCAGTAGCCTGGGCGATCTTCCGCAGATCCACATCTTCACTAAGCTTGATCTTCCGGGTATGGACCTTCAGGGTATCCAGACGGCCCTGGAGATTGGGTCTGTCAACAATAATGCGGCGGTCAAAACGGCCGGGACGGAGCAGGGCCTTATCCAGGATCTCAGGGCGGTTGGTTGCTGCCAGACAGACGATACCTTTAGAAGGCTCAAAGCCGTCGATCTCGTTGAGAAGCTGGTTCAGGGTCTGCTCCTGCTCGGAGTTGGAGCCGTAGCGGTTGTCACGGGAACGGCCAACCGCGTCAATTTCGTCAATAAAAATGATACAGGGAGCTACCTTCTGGGCCTGCTGGAACAGGTCACGGACACGGCTGGCGCCCATGCCCACGAACATTTCCACGAAATCAGAACCGGAGATGGAGAAGAAGGGCACATTGGCTTCTCCCGCCACGGCCTTGGCCAGCAGGGTCTTACCGGTACCGGGAGAGCCCACCAGCAGCGCGCCCTTGGGCAGCTTGGCACCGATGGCGGTGTACTTCTGGGGATTGTGGAGGAAGTCGATGATCTCCTGGAGGGATTCCTTTGCTTCGTCCTGTCCCGCCACATCCTTAAACGTCACGCCGGTCTGCTTTTCCATATAGACCTTGGCCTTGGATTTTCCAAAGCCGCCCATCATGCCGTCGCCGCCCATGCGCTTAGTCAGCATATTCATCAGCAGGAACATACCGCCGATCATCAGGACATAGCTCAGGATCATCATGATCATGGAGTTGTCCTCCACGATGGGCGCATCCACGCTGACACCCTCGGCCTCCAGCTCCTTGGCCAGGGCCATCATGTCGCCGCCCTTGGGCAGGCCGGTATAGCAGGCCTTCTGGTCAGAAGGATCCTTGGCCGCTTCCTCTTTGGTCATATAGAGGATCCGGTCCGCACGGATCTCCACCTCATCCAGCTGTCCGGCCTTTTTCGCTGCGAAAAATTCTGAAATGGTGGTCTCCGTATACTGGCTTTTTTCCACGGTGTTCATGACCCAGCTGAAGACCAGCACCAGCACCAGTGCGATCATCAGTGGGGTAAAATAATTATTCTTCGGTTTGTCGCCCTCGGGACGTTTATTATGGTCATTGCCTCGATTGGGTTCCATAGCCGCTCGCCTCCTTTGTTTCCACATTGGTCTCATCATAGCATATTTTGGCGCTGTAAGCAACGAATGTTTCTCGACCTGTGCGTAAATTTTCTGTGAATTCCCGGCAAAATCCCCCTTTTTCAGAGGTGCTTCGAAAAATAAGAGTTGAGAAATTGCGTTTTTGATGGTATACTGTTAATATCTATTGCCATGCACAGAGCGCCGCTTCCCAGATAGCCGAGATTTCCCCTGTAGGGCGGCTTGCCTTCAAGCCGCCGGGCATCCGAAGGATGCCTTCCTCTGGCAAATATGGCGTATCCCACAAGCGGCGGCTTGAGGGCAAGCCGCCCTACCGTTACATTTGCATACTGACTGGAATAGGAGTAACATCTATGAACGAAAAACGCCGTCCCGAGCGTCGGGACAATGGCCCCCGCCGTGCCGACCGGTTCGCCGAGCGCACCGTGGTGGAAGAGGTGGAAGGCCAGCTGGAAGGCCGGAACGCTTTGCAGGAAGCTCTGAAAAGCGGCCGCACCATTGACAAGGTTTTTGTCGCTGCCGGGGATACCGACCGGGGTTTGCAGCGTCTGGCTGCCCAGGCTAAGGAAGCCGGGGCTGTGGTGGTCCCCGTTGACCGCCGGAAGCTGGATCAGATGTCCACCACCCGGGCCCATCAGGGCATCATCGCCCTGGCCGCCGCTCATGTGTACTATACCATCGATGATATTTTAGAGGAAGCCGCCTCCCGTGGGGAAGCGCCCCTCATCGTCATCTGTGACGAGCTGTCCGACCCCCACAACCTGGGCGCCATTATGCGGTCTGCCGAATGTGCCGGTGCCCACGGTGTCATCATTCCCAAACGCCGCAGTGTCGGCCTCACCGCCACCGTGGCCAAGGCTTCCGCCGGTGCTGTGGAATACATGAAGGTAGCCCGGGTCACCAACATCAACAACGCCATTTCCGAGCTGAAGGAGAAGGGTGTCTGGATCTACGGCACCGCCGCCGAGGGCTCCATCCCCATGTATAAGGCCGATCTGACCGGTCCGGCCGCCATCGTCATCGGCAACGAAGGCGACGGCATGAGCCAGCTGGTCCGCAAAAACTGCGATGTCATGGTCCACATCCCCATGAAGGGCCGCATCAGCTCCCTGAATGCTTCTGCCGCCGCTTCCATTCTGCTGTACGAGGCCGTTCGCCAGAGACTCGGATAACCCCACCCCATAGGAGGAACCCCATATGGACGATATGGAAAACAAGACCGAACCCGAAGTCCAGGAGTTTGACCTGGATGATATTCTAAATGAATTCCACGACCTTCCGGACGAGGAAACTGTGGATGTGGAACCGGACGAAGAGCTGGAAGAGCTGCTGCAAATGCCGGAGCTGACCATCACCCCTGTGGTGGTGAAGGAACCGGAGCTGGCTGAGCTTCTCGCTGACGGTCCCGCCCCTGCCGAAGACCCCGCTTTGGATGGAGCTACCACCATGTTCCCCATCATTACAGAGGAACAGGCGGCCGCAGCTGCTGAAGCAGCTGCGGAGTCCCCTGTCTCTCTGGAGGATACAGTGCCTCTGCACGACCTGAATGACCTGGCAGAGGAACTCCCGGACGCAAAGAAAGCCGAGCCCGCCTTCGATGTGGCCCAGGAATTCACCCCCTCTCCCATTCTCTTCCACCCCCGTTCCCGCTTAAGAGAGCTGAAAAAGCAGCTGGTAGCCGGACCGGAGAAGAAGTACTACGAGCTGACGGCCATCGGCACCGGACGGCTGCAGCTGGCCCTGCTGATCAACACCATCATCGTGCTGGTCTGCGCCGGTGTCACCACCATGTTCGCCATGGGCATGGTACCGGAAAACCGTCTGCGGTTGGTGATCTTCAGCCAGGTGCTGGCAATGATGCTCTCTGCCCTTCTGGGCAGCCATCTGATGCTGGACAGCATCGCTGACCTGCTGAAGGGCCGCTTCCGCGTCACAACCCTGCTGACCCTCACCTTCATCGCCTGCATGGCGGATGCCCTGTTCTGTCTGAAAGAGCTGCGTGTCCCCTGCTGTGCCGCCTTCAGCCTGGAAATGACCATGGCCCTGTGGGCCCGGCTCCAGCGCCGCAACACCCAGATCGCCCAGTTGGATACCATGCGCAAGGCTGTACGCCTGACAGGTATCATCAAGGCCGAGAATTATTTTGAGGGCAAGGACGGCCTGCTGCGGGTAGACGGCGAGGTCTCCGATTTCATGGATACCTATGACAAGACCTCCTCTCCCGAGCTGGTCCAGAGCATCTTCGCCTTCCTGAGTCTTATCGCCTGCCTGGGCATTGCCGGCTTCTCCGCTTACCTGCATGGTATCAGCATGGGTGTGCAGATCCTGTCCACCTCTCTGCTGGTGGCCGTTCCCGCCACCTTCTTCATCTCCATCACCCGCCCCATGTCCATTCTGGAATCCCGCCTGCACATGGTGGGCACGGTGCTCTGCGGCTGGGAGGGTGTGAAAGACCTGTGCGGCAAGGCCTTCTTCCCCCTGACGGATGCTGATTTGTTCCCCGTGGGCAGCACCAAGCTCAACGGCGTCAAGTTCTACAATGACTTAAGCCCCGACAAGGTGGTCTCTTACTCCACCTCCCTGATCCTGGCCGGAGGCGGCGGACTGGTAACTGTGTTCAAGCAGCTTCTCAAGAGCCGCAGCGGCACCACCCACAAGGTCCGCAACTTCCAGAGCTACGGCGACCGGGGCATCGGCGGTGAAGTCTGCGGAGAAAGCGTCCTGCTGGGCACCCTGGACTTCCTGAAGGATATGGGCGTGGAGATTCCCGAGGGCACCATGGTCTCTCAGGCGGTTTATGCCGCCATCGATGGCCAGCTTGGCGCGGTCTATGCCATTTCCTATGCCAAGATGCGTTCCGCCTCCGCCGGACTGGTCACCCTTTGCGGTTACCGGAAGCTGCGGATGCTGAAGCTCCCCGGCGATTTCATGCTGACGGAAAGCTTCCTGCGCAGCAAGTTCAACATCAAGACCAAGCGTGTCCGGTTCCTGGACCGGGAGACCGCCGCTCAGCTGAAGAAGTTCCGGCCGGACCCCAACGAGCCTGTTCTTGCCATGACCACCCGGGATGAGCTTGTCTCCGCAGCCTACGCCGTCACCGGCGCCCGGGCCCTGCGCCAGTCCACCAAGCTGGGCGTGCTGATCCACCTTCTGGGCGGCACCCTGGGCTTGATCATCATGCTGATCCTGGGCTACCTCGGCAGCACGGAGCTGCTGACTCCCACCAACATCCTGCTCTACCAGCTGATCTGGGCCGTCCCCGGCCTGCTGATCACCGAGTGGACGCGTGTGGTATAATCCTTTCGACCTCCCGGAGAAATCTCCGGGAGGTTTTCTTTGTACCGATGAAATACAAATTATCGTTTATCGCAGAAAACCAATCGCCCACTCCGTAGGGGAGGGGCACCGCCCCTCCCGCAAGGTAACGATACATAAAGGAGTAGAATAATAGCAGATAGCGATACTCTCATGCCATTATTGAAACGATCAAAACCTGTTACTGCACGGGAGGGGCAATGCCCCTCCCCTACAGTATAAAAATACAAACTACATTTCCCCGTCTCAGAGCCCCCCTGTCAACCGCAGGTTGACACCCTGCAATCAACGGGTGGTTGCGAAACCTGCCGCTTCTTGCTATACTTTCTTTACCAAACAGCAAAAGGAGGAAGCAACTATGGCAGACTTGACCATCGGCCAACGGATCGCCCAGGAGCGGAAAAAGCTGAACATCTCCCAGGTTGGCCTGGCCACCCGGCTGGACGTTTCCCGCCAAGCCATCAGTAAATGGGAATCCGATGCCGCCATCCCGGAGATCGATAAACTCATCGCCCTGAGCAAGCTCTTCGGTGTCAGCGTAGGCTGGCTGCTGGGCGTAGAGGATCCGACAGTATCCCGGACAGAAGCCCTGACCGAAGACCACTACAAAATCATAGAGGAGCTGGTAAAAAAATACCAGGCACCTCCCAAGTCTCATTGACAATCTTTCACTATCTGGTCGTCTTCGGTGCATCGCTGCTGATTTTTCTATTCCTGTATGGCACCACCAGTCGGCTGGAAAAACAGATTCTGATGTACGAATCCAACATTACTGCCTTGTCGTCCAGCATTGCCATCTTGTCGGAACGTCTTGATGCCCTGGAAGCTGCGCCTCAAGCCATCAGCACCCCAGGCCAGCTGCTGGCGAACTACGATCTGGAGCCCTATCCTCTGGCCGCCACCAAAAGCGGCCGCCGGGTAAAAGTGTCCTTCTCCGCCGTCCCCCATGTCTGGAATACCGGGGATATTGGGTACATCTGCGTCTCCGGCTCCGGGGAACCCTTCCGGATCAAGTGTGATTGGGACGGCGGCCACCTGACCGCAGAGCTGATCCTGGAAATCGAAGACGGCTACGACCTGTGCTTCGCCGTAGAGCACAGCGATAACAGTCAGGAGCAGCAGCTACTGGAGCACGAGATCATCGAAGATCTGGCGGAAGCCTTCACCATCCCCATCCGGGTAGAAAGGGGCAGCGCAGCCTATGACAGCGGCGCCGTTGTTCTGACAGATTACACCGCCTGGTTTGGCATGCCTGCCATCTATGAGTTGGTGAAGGAGGGCCATGCCATAGCGCAGTGCGAATACCGCCTCTACCGCAGGCCCAACAATGACTCCAAGGTCGAGCTGCTCCGGGCCGATGTGCTGCCCAGCTACACCAACGATCCCATCCCCGGCTATCCCTTCCGGGCATCCCCTTCGGTGGTCCGTTTTGAAAATGTGGACATCCAAAACTGCAACCATATGCAGCTGTGTTTTTATGTAAAGCTGGACAACGGTGTTGAGCAGGAATATCCCATCACCGTTTTCGTCCCCGACGGACAGGGCGGTCTGACAGAATGATACACGTTAAGGAACGGCCGAGAAAGCCGTTCCTTAATTTATTGTAAACCTTCTTGCAATGGGACAGATTTTACAGTATAATCGGAGTGTAAATTGGAGTTTAGCGTACCAGCTACTGTAGGGCGGGGTCATGACCCCGCCGAACCGGTAACAAGAATTGCCAGGTAAAAATCGGCGCAATATCCTGCCGTTTTGTAAGGAAACGATACCACTCAGTATCAGAAGTACGTCGGCGGGGTCATGACCCCGCCCTACAATGGCGTATAGAATTCGGCAGATAACCGATAATTTATCTTCTAAATAAGGAGGAACCCAAATGAAAAAGAACGTTCTGACCATTCTCGCATTGACCCTGATGCTGGCTGTGATGCTGGTTGGCTGCGGCAGCAAGGAGGCGGCTGAGACCACTGCCGCACCTGTCTCCGCGGAAACCGCCGGCAATGCCGCTCCGGCTGCTCTGGGTCTGAAGGAAGCCACCCTGACCGCCAGCACCTGGTCCAGTCCCAATGGCGCCACTGTCCATCTAACCGCCGCTCCCGTTGGGTATACCGACAAATGCAGTGCCAACTTCGTCATCCGGCTGGAAAGTGATGAAGTCGCCAATATCCCCTGCCTGTGGGACGGCCAGCAGCTCACCGCGGAAGCCGAGCTGAATGCTGCCGACGGCCTGTGCTACTATCTCGTGATGACCGGCAGCAACGGCAGTACCGTGGAACTGGCAATCAACACCCCCATTCAGCCTACCGATGAAGCCCTCATTAATATGGCCAGTTCCCTGAACGCCTATTGCAGCGTCATGGTGGACAACTCTGCTTTTGAAGGCGGCAAGCTGACCATCACCGGCGGCACTGTCCAGGTTCAGACCCCCAGGATCACCAACGAAGGTGAATCCATTACCTGTAAAGAGGCCACCCTGGTGCTCAGTCTCAACGGAGAGGAACTGGATAAGGAATCCCTGTCCCTGACCGCAGGCGATGCCGCCGGAGCCTATACGCAGACTCTGTCCGGTATTTCCTTTGATGTCCCCGAACTGGAAAACGACCAGCAGCTCACCCTGACGCTGAATGTCACCCTCTCCAACGGCCAGACCCTGTCTGATGCCGGCAGTTCCTTCTATTATAACGAAGGCAATGTTCTGACTGCTGTGGGCTGATTCCGGCCGCTATTCCTGAAATTAGGATAAAAACCGTTTCTTCCAGGAAACGGTTTTTATTTTTTATCCCATTCCCTGCCGCAGAGATGTTCTCAGCGTTTTGTTTTTCTGCCACGGAATTCTGAAAAACCCGGTATTTTTACGGTCTTCCCCTGTTTTTTGATCCTGTTTTTTCATGTTTATCCTATATCATTTTTCAAGCAATGCAATTTCCACAAATTTCTGCGTCCAGCATTCTTTTTTATGTGAATAGTATAAAAAAGTTCCGAAAAATCGTTTTTTAAGATTGATTTTACGGTTCGTTTGGCATACAATAGGGAACGAGCGGAATTGGAAACGTATCCGCCGTGTATTTGTACCGAGGTGATGGAAATGCTGAATATCGTGCTGGTGGAACCCGAGATCCCCCAGAACTGCGGCAACATCGCCCGTACCTGCGCAGCCACCGGCTGCCGGCTCCATCTGATCCGTCCCCTGGGCTTCGACATCTCCGAAAAGGCGGTGCGCCGGGCGGGCCTGGACTACTGGCATATGGTGGAGGTTTTCGACTACGAGAACCTGGAAGATTTTTTTGCGAAGAACGATGTACAGGAAATGTGGTGCCTGTCCACGAAAGCACCCCGGTGCTATGTGGAAGCGGATTTCCACGACGGCTGCTACCTGTTCTTCGGCAAAGAGACCAAGGGCCTTCCGGAGAGCTTTCTGGCCGACCATTATGAGGAATGCGTCCGCATTCCCATGAAGCCTGATGCCCGGAGCCTGAACCTGAGCAATGCGGTGGCCATCACAGTCTACGAAGCACTGCGGCAGATTTCCTTTCCCGGCTTACAAGACTTTGGTAAAATGAGAGAATAAACATTCATACATTTTATGGAGGATTTACTATGAACTACAATAAGAAGTCCATTGAGGATATCGAAGTAGCCGGCAAGCGCGTTCTGTGCCGCTGCGACTTCAACGTGCCCACCAAGGCTGGCAAGATCACTTCTGACAAGCGTATCGTTGCTGCCCTGCCCACCATCCAGTACCTGGTTGCCAACAAGGCCAAGGTCATCCTGTGCTCCCACATGGGCAAGCCCAAGGGCGAGTGGAAGCCCGAGCTGTCCCTGAAGATCGTTGCTGACCGCCTGTCCGAGCTGCTGGGCCAGGAAGTCATCATGGCTGCTGACGTGGCCGGTGAGGATGCCAAGGCTAAGGCCGCTGCCCTGCAGGAAGGCCAGGTCATGCTGCTGGAGAACACCCGTTACATCAAGGGCGAGACCAAGAACGATCCCGAGCTGTCCAAGGACCTGGCTTCCCTGGCTGACATCTTCGTAAACGACGCTTTCGGCACCGCTCACCGCGCTCACTCTTCCACTGCCGGTGTTGCCGACCACCTGCCCGCTGTCTGCGGCTACCTGGTTCAGAAGGAAGTTTCCATCATGGGCAAGGCCCTGGCCAACCCCGAGCGTCCCTTCGTTGCCATCCTGGGCGGCGCTAAGGTCGCTGACAAGCTGAACGTTATCAACAACCTGCTGGAGAAGGTGGACACCCTGATCATCGGCGGCGGCATGGCTTATACCTTCGCAGCTGCCAAGGGCTACTCCGTCGGCAACTCCCTGCTGGATGAGAGCAAGATCGACTACTGCAAGGAAATGATGGCTAAGGCTGAGGCTAAGGGCGTGAACCTGCTGCTGCCCGTGGACTGCGTCGTTGCTGACGGCTTCCCCTCTCCCATCGACGGCCCCGTGGATGTTGAGACCGTTGCTGTTTCCGCTATCCCCGCCAACAAGGAAGGTCTGGACATTGGTGAGAAGACCGCCGCTATCTTTGCTGACGCTGTGAAGAGCGCCAAGACCGTTGTCTGGAACGGCCCCATGGGTGTCTTCGAGAACCCCACCCTGGCTAAGGGCACCATCGCCATGGCTCAGGCCCTGGCTGACAGCGACGCTACCACCATCGTCGGCGGCGGCGACTCCGCAGCAGCCTGCGAGCAGCTGGGCTTCGCTGACCGTATCACCCACATTTCCACCGGCGGCGGTGCTTCCCTGGAGTTCCTGGAAGGCCTGGAGCTGCCCGGCATCGCCTGCCTGCAGGACAAGTAATTTTTAAAATCGTACAATCAGCTGTGTAGGGCGGGGTCATGACCCCGCCGACCAGCCTGAAGTTTTCTCTGTGCAAAAATCGGTGCAACATCGCCCCCTTTTCACTGAAAAACACCTGCGCACAA
>JAFVPA010000019.1 GCA_017505505.1 Oscillospiraceae bacterium
CCAATGACGAAGTTATTGACGGCAAGTCTGAGCGCGGCGGCTACCCCGTTGTGAAGAAAATGATGATGCAGTGGGTCATCGATCAGCCTGCATTTGCCGAGAAACTGCTGGAAGGTCTGGAAGAGATCGACTGGCCCGAATCCACCAAGGAGATCCAGCGTAACTGGATCGGCAAGTCCACCGGTGTGGAAGTGGACTTCCAGCTGGTGGGCGGCGGTGCGTTCTCCATTTACACCACCTGTATCGAGACCATCTACGGCATCACCTTCATGGTTCTGGCTCCCGACGGTAAGATCGTCAAGGGCCTCATGGACCGGGTCGAGAATAAGGAAGAGGTAGAAGCTTACATCAAGGCTGCCGCAGCCAAGAGTGAGATCGACCGTACCGATGCTACCAAGACCAAGACCGGCTGTCCTCTGAAGGGCGTCTATGCCATCAACCCCGTCAACGGCAAGGAAGTGCCTGTCTTCATCGGCGACTTTGTTCTGGGCAACTACGGCACCGGTGCCGTCATGGCGGTTCCCAGCCACGACCAGCGTGACTTTGAGTATGCCGTCGCCCACAACATTCCCATGATCCAGGTTATCGAAGGCCGGGATGTGTCTGAGTGCGCCTTTGAGAAGCAGGATTACCTGGGCAAGGGCTGCAAGCTGGTCAATTCTGAGGAATTCACCGGACTGACTGTCGAAGAGGCCAAGGAGGCCATCACCTGCAAGCTGGAAAAGATGGGCGTTGCCCGCAGAAAGAACAACTACCACTTCCGTGAGTGGATATTTGCCCGCCAGCGTTACTGGGGCGAGCCTGTTCCCTGCGTCTATACCGAGGACGGCGAGACTGTCTTCCTGCCGGACAGCGAGCTGCCTCTGATCCTGCCTGAGCTGGAGGACTACAAGGGCCGCGGCGGCAAGGCACCTCTGGAAAATGCTGCCGAGTGGAAGCAGTATGACCAGAACGGCATCAAGGGTGTCCGGGAAACCTCTACCATGCCCGGCAGCGCCGGTTCCTCCTGGTACTTCATGCGCTACATCGATCCCAAGAACGACAAGCAGCTGTGTGATCCCGAACTGCTGAAGCATTGGCTGCCCGTTGACCTGTACGTGGGCGGCCCTGAGCACGCTGTGGGCCACCTGATGTACTCCCGTATCTGGAACCGCTTCCTGTACGATGAGGGCATTTCTCCCGTGAAGGAACCCTTCCAGAAGCTGGTCCACCAGGGTATGATCCTGGGTGAAAACGGCATCAAGATGGGCAAGCGTTTCCCCGAGTTCGTGGTGAATCCCTCCGATATCGTCCGGGATTACGGTGCCGATACCCTGCGCCTGTATGAGATGTTCATGGGCCCCCTGGAGGTTTCCAAGCCCTGGTCCTCTGACGGCGTTAAGGGTGCCAAGAAGTTTATCAACCGTATCTGGAACTTCTTCACCGAGGCAGAAAATATCACCGATACCGACGACGGCAAGCTGACCAAGATCTATCACCAGACTGTTAAGAAGGTCACAAATGACTTCGAGACCCTGGGCTTCAACACGGCCATTGCCCAGATGATGGTTTTCGTCAACGAGGTCTACAAGAACGGCACCTGCCCCAGAGAATATGCTGAGGGCTTCATCAAGATGATCTCCTGCATCACTCCCCACGTGGGCGAGGAACTGTGGCAGATCCTGGGCCATGACAAGACCATCGCCTACGAGCCCTGGCCCACTTACTCCGAGGAGAAGTGCAAGGATAGCGAAGTGACCATCGCCGTCCAGGTCAACGGCAAGATGCGTGGTACCGTTATGATGGAAGCTGATCTGGACAACGACACCGTTGTCAGCAACGTTCTGGCCAACGAGAAGATCGCGGCCTTCCTGAAAAAGAACGGCGGCGAGATCCGCAAGACCATTGTGGTCAAGAATAAGCTGGTCAACCTGATCGTGAAGTAATTTTCCTGTCATTCCGAGCGAAGCGCAGCGAAGTCGAGGAATCTACGCACTGAATGGGTGCGAAGATCCTTCGACTCGCTTCGCTCGTTCAGGATGGCAGTGTTTTTATTTCCAAAAGATTTTTGTAAAAAAATCGAAATCCTTATTGACATTTAGGGAAAGAACGTATATAATATTCAAGCCTAGTGATAGGCCCTGAACGCATCCTGGAATTAGCCGGATGCCATCGGAGGGAGGGAAAACAAATGTCTGAAATTCGCGTCAAGGAAAACGAATCTCTGGAGAGCGCTCTGCGTCGCTTTAAGCGTAGCTGCGCCAAGGAGGGCGTTATCGCTGAAGTTAAGAAGCGCGAGCATTACGTCAGCCCCAGCCTGAAGCGTAAGCAGAAGTCTGAAGCGGCCCGTAAGAACAAGAGAAAGTTCTACTAATAGTCCCTCTTGAATAGTGCTCAAAACCGCTCTGCTGCAAAGCAGGGCGGTTTTTGCGTACATAGAATCGATATCTGGTCTGCGGATTTAGCGCGGAAATAGGCTTGGATGCGGTAAAACTGTTCTGCACATGGGGTTGCTGACACCGGGAGGACAATGGTTCTCCTCTACGTGGTTATAGGAATTTCCTTCACGAAACTGTAGGGAACGACCTGTGTGTCGTTCCCTATTTTGCGCATGGAGGCTAGGGGACGGCACGTGGGTCGTTCCCTACAGTATGGACAATTCCTGGTACAATCCAACGGCTGTGCGGATTCCTGATTCCTCCGCTTCTTCCAGCAGGGTCTCCAAATCCTCCCGGGTGCGCCAGAGGGTGAAGACGGCGGCGTTCTCTCTCAGCTCTGTCCGGTAATGGCAGTGGAGGGCCGTTTCCGCAAATCCATCTGCATCCATATCGGGAAAGGGCAGGGGAACAGCCTGCGCCCCCTGTGCTGTAACGGTTATGACCTCTGCGGCCAGGGAAAGGTCCAGCCAGATATCCCGGCCTGCCCAGGGAGCAAGATGGCCGCTTAACGCCACAGAGGGCGGCACAGGAGATAAAAATACAGGACCATCCACGGCTTCGGCATACTCTTCTGATACTGCTACAGGGCAGGGAAGAGCTGCAGTCAGGAACTGTGCGAGGGTGGCCGTTTCTTCATTGTCCGGCCTTTGGAAGTCCAGCAGAATACCGCAGCATCCCAATGTTTCCACACACTGCTGCAGCTGCTCTGCAATGATCTGAGAGTCATGTCCATGGGGCGGTGTGATATCATCCACCATCAGTAGACTTCCTGAGGGAAGCACCCGGGGCAGATTGGAAAGACCCAGCCCATAGGGAGAAAAATGGCAGGCCATCCATGCGGTTTTTGCGGGAATCTGAGAAAAACTTCGCATTTCCGACGCTGTCATGGCAAGAAAGGGCATGATCGCCATGGACAAATCCTCCTTTCCGTGGTATAATCAGCAAAATAGGAAATCCCATAGCAGTAGGGCGGCTTGCCCTACAAAGAGTATACTGAAATCGGAGGACGATATGCCCTTTTCTTTTCTTCCCAGGCTCATCACCGATGAACTGACGGACATCACCCCGGAGCTGCTGCGGCAGCGGAACATCCGGCTGCTGATGCTGGATTTTGACAATACCATCGTGCCCTATACCACCACGGTTCCCACGGAGAAGATGGAGCGGTGGCTGAAGGATATGAACGAACTGGATGATATCAAGCTTTGCATCGTATCCAACAGCCACAATGACCGTGTTCCCAAGTTCTGCCGGGAGCGGAATATGGATGTGATCACCCATGCCAAGAAGCCCTTCTCCAAGGGCATCAACGAATGCCTGGCAAGGTATGGCATTCCGGCTTCTCAGGCGGCGCTGGTGGGGGATCAGATCTATACCGATACCCTGGGGGCCAACGGGGCCGGGGTCACGTCGATCCTGGTGAAGGCCATCGACAATCATAATTTCTGGCTGAAAGCACGGCATGTGCTGGAAAAGCCCTTTATTTTCGCTGCAAGAAACAGGAGGATCTGACTTATGAGAAACATTGACAAGTATCTGTCCCTGCTGGACGGTGAGGTGGACGGCCTGCTGCTGACCTCTCCTTACAGCCGCTATTACGGTGCCGAATTCCACATCTCCGAGGGTGTGGCCATCGTTACCAGGAAGGGCTGCCGCTATTTCACTGACAGCCGTTACATTGAGTCTGCCGAGGCAGGCATCAAGTATTTCGAAGTCCTGCCCATCAACCAGTTCACCGGCTTTATCCAGCGCATCAACGATGCCATTGCGGACTTCGGTGTCACCACTCTGGGTTTTGAGGAAGCTTACCTGACCGTAGGTGAGCTGATGAATTACGAGAAGAACCTGAATGCCAAGCTGGTGCCCTTCAACAAGGAGATCAACGGCTTCCGGGGTACCAAGGAAGACTGGGAGCTGGACCTGATGAAGAAGGCTCAGGACATCACTGACAAGGCCTTCACCGAGATTTTGACCCGCATCAAGCCCGGCATGACGGAGCTGGAGCTGCAGGCTGAGCTGATCTACTGCCTGTATAAGAACGGCGGCATGGGCTTGTCCTTTGACCCCATCGTGGTCTCCGGCCCCAACACCAGCATGCCCCATGGCGTGGCAGGTGACCGCGTTATTCAGGAAGGCGACTTCGTTACCATGGATTTCGGCGTTCTGTACAAGGGCTACTGCTCCGACATGACCCGTACTGTGGCTGTTGGCTACGCCACCGAGGAGATGAAGGACGTTTATAACACCGTTCTGAAGGCCCAGGAGGCAGCGATCGCAGCTACCAAGGCTGGTATGATCGGCCGGGACATCGATGCTGTGGCCCGTAAGGTTATTACCGATGCCGGTTACGGCGAATACTTCGGCCACGGCTACGGCCACAGCCTGGGTCTGGAGATCCATGAGGCTCCCAACCCCAATCCCGGCAATGCGAACCCCATGCCCGCCGGTGCTGTCTGCTCCGCTGAGCCCGGTATCTATATCCCCGGCAAGTTCGGTGTCCGCATTGAGGATGTGACCATCATCACGGAAGATGGCACTATCGACATTACCAAGAGCCCCAAAAACCTTATTATTGTCTAAAATTTTTCGCTTTCCCTCTTGCAAAACGGACAGTTTTGCGGTAAAATATATGAGCTAAAGCTATGTAATACAATCACCTCCCGAAAGGGAAGGTAGTCTTAGGAGGATAAATACAATGATTTCTGCAGGCGATATTCGCAACGGTATCACTTTTGAGATGGACGGCAAGGTTATGCAGGTCATCGAGTTCCAGCACGTTAAGCCCGGTAAGGGTGCTGCTTTCGTCCGCGTCAAGATGCGCAACGTCATCACCGGCGGCGTGACCGAAACTTCCCTGAACCCCTCTGCCAAGTTCCCCACCGCTTTCATTGAGAGAAAGAAGATGGAGTACTCCTACAATGACGGTTCCCTGTACTACTTCATGGACATGGAAACCTACGACATGGAGCCCATCGACGCTTCCAATCTGGACGACTCCTTCAAGTTTGTTAAGGAGAACGATGTTTGCACCATCATGAGCTACAAGGGCAAGGTCTTCGGTGTTGAAGTCCCCAACTTTGTTGACCTGGTCGTTACCGAGACCGAGCCTGGTTTCGCCGGCAACACCGCTACCAACGTCACCAAGCCCGCTACCGTTGAGACCGGCGCTGAGGTCAAGGTGCCTCTCTTCATCAACGAAGGCGACAAGATCCAGATCGACACCCGTACCGGTGAGTACCTGGGCCGTTCCAAGGCTTAATCAAATTTAGAAGTATATAAAATAGGGGACGATGGCTTATCGTCCCCTGTTTTCAAAAAACGCAAGTCATTGCGAGGAGAGAAGCGACGTGGCAATCTCCTCGTTAGATGTACAATGTGGAATGATCGGGGGATTGCCACACCAGTCTGCGGACTGGTCCGCAATGACTTCTGATTGTGAAAGGAGTATTACTATGACCATTTCTGAAAAGTCCGCATACCTGAAGGGCCTGATGGACGGCCTGAAGCTGGATACCGAGAAGGACGAAGGCAAGATGATCGCCGCCATCGTTGACCTGCTGGGCGACATGGCCAAGCGGATCACTGACATTGAGGAGACCACCATCGCCATCTCCGACGAGCTGGACGAGATCGAGGAAGATCTGGATGCCATCGAAGACTTCATCATGGATGAAGACGAGGATGAGTTCGATGACTACGAAGAAGACGAGCTGGACGGCTGGGATGAGGACGAGGACTACGAAGAAGGCTTCGACTTCGGTGACGAAGAGTCCACCATCTACGAAGTAGAGTGCGCCTGCGGCGAGATCATCAACTTTGACGAAGAGACTCTGGAAAAGGGCTCCATGACCTGCCCCAACTGCGGTGAGACGCTGGAGTTCTCCTTTGACGATGAGGACGAGGAGTAAAATCAACATAAAAAATTGCCATGGCTTACGCCATGGCAATTTTTTATAACAGGGTTTCAACCCATTCTTTTTCGTTAAATCCGGTCAGCACTTTGCCGTCCTCTGTAATGATGATAGGCCGCTTTACCAGCATGCCATCGGTGGCGAGCAGCTGAAGCTGTTCCTCTTCGGACATGGTGGGCAGCTTGTCCTTCAGCCCCAGGGACTTATACACCAGGCCACTGGTGTTGAAATACCGCTTGAGGGGCAGTCCACCGGTTTCCAGCCAGGTTTTCAGTTCTTCATAGGTTGGATTCTGCTCCTTGATGTGCCGGGCAGTGTAGGGTACATTGTTGTCTTCCAACCATTTCTTTGCCTTCTTGCAGGTAGAGCAGGGGGGATATTCTAAAAATAACATGGGTCAGATACTCCTTCTTTATGAGAACGCGCATTGCTCAAGCAATGCGCGTTTTATGATCAGCTGCGTCTCAGGAGGCGTTTGATGGCTTGCTTAAGATAATGCAGTTCGAAGTAATGGTGCCACAGGAAGGGCCTTTTCCCGTCCAGGTAGTCTCCAAAGTATACGTGGCCCGCCTGATAACCTTCGTAAAGTGATTCGGCAAAAGGACCATACCAGTCCTGCATGAACCAGTTATAGTGGTTCAGATCCTGATACGACCGCATGTACTGGACGAAGCATTTCTTATAATGCTTTTTTGTCAGGTACTGTTCATCCGGGGGCAGATAGCCATGGTCCTCTGCAAAGCGCTGCAGTTCGGGGGTGTAGCCCATGATGAAGGGGCCTACAAAATCAATGGTATATACAGGGATATTGGCATCGATATAGACTACGTCCAATTCCCGCATCCGGTTGACATCTGTCTGATTATCGTCACTGATGACAAGACGTTCTACGATCTCAACTTTTTGACCGTTCCGTGCGAACAGCATGTTATGGGGAAGGGAGCCGGAGAGGGTGGCAACGACTTTGGAATTGCGGATATAGTGGATCATCCGGTCCAGCGGTACTTTTTCGGGGTACAGGATCCGGTACCCGTTCTTTTCAAAAAAGTTATCCAGAGAAGCAAAACCAAATTCAAATTGCTGTCCCTTCTGGAACTGGCTGCGGCTGTAATAGATCTTTTCAGGGGTATCCCAGGCAGGATCGATGACAACGTTATCTGCAATGGCATCGAAAACCTTCAGCAGCTTTGGGGTATAGGCCTTGCGCATATGGATGCCCAGTTCCGGAACGATGACTTCCCGGTAGGTTGTGGGACGGGTGATGATCTCCAGCTTGTCCCAGATCTTCAGCAGCTCCAGGAACATCCGGTAATTTCCCCTGATCTCCCGCTCCTCATTTTCGTCCATGAAGAAAACATATTTATCGATAGTGGGGTCATTCTCCATGAAATACCAAAGACGGGTGACACCTTCGATAAGGAAATGCCCCCAGTGGTTCACAAGGTAGCCGCAGTAGACCACTTTCTCTTCCTTGTAGTCAGCTTTTTCAAAAGGATAGGCGAACTGTACCCGGCCAGGGATAGCAGACAGCGCAACATATTCTCCGTTGCTGTCCACGACACCGCCCTTGCCGAAAAGCAGACCGAAGCTGAGATCACGGCGCAGGGGGAGTATGGTAGCATCTGTACCTTGCCAAATTTCCGGTGTTTCCCGGACTTCTATGTGAGCATCGCACCATTTTTTCAGCATTTCAGCCTTTTGGGGGCGAAGATATTGGTAGTTAATGTGTTGCATGAGCACTCTCCTGATGTGTTATTTCAGAGTTCCCAGTTTCTGGTCCTTGTCGCTGAGTTTCAACGGGGTACCGTCTTCCAGCATGTAACCCTCCGCAGAGGCAGACCCTTGATATTTGCCAACAACTCCGGGCCATCGGATCCCGATGGCGGGGTCGTTCCAGGCAAAACCCAGTTCATCGTTGGGATGGTAGAAGTCCGTTACCTTGTAGCAGAATTCAGCCGTATCAGACAGGACCAGAAATCCATGGGCGAAGCCTTCCGGAACATAAAATTGCTTTTTGTTTTCTGCGGAAAGCTCAATACCGTACCATTGTCCGTAAGTTTGAGATCCGGCGCGAAGGTCCACAGCTACATCGAAAACTCGACCCTGGATCACCCGGACCAGCTTGCCCTGAGGATGCTCTTTCTGTGTGTGCATCCCTCGGAGGACACCTTTCACGGACATGCTTTGGTTGTCTTGGACGAAGACCATATCCAGGCCGGCTTCCGCCATATCCCGCTGGTTGTAGGTTTCCATGAAATAGCCCCTGCTGTCTCCGTGGACAGCAGGCTCAATGATACATAGGCCCTCGATAGGGCACTTTGTTACGTTGATCTGGCCCATATATCAACCTCTGTTTCCATACATTTTCTCGTAATAGTTCTGATACTCACCGGAGATGATGGTCTGCCACCAGTCCTTGTTATCCAGATACCACTGAATGGTCTTCTGGATGCCATCAGCAAACATAGTCTCCGGCAGCCAGCCCAGCTCGTTGTGGATCTTGGTGGGGTCAATGGCATAGCGCATATCGTGGCCCTTGCGGTCGGTGACATAGGTGATCAGGCTCTCGGGCTTGCCCAGGGCTTTGCAGATGATCTTTACGATGTCAATGTTCTTCATCTCGTTGTGGCCGCCGATGTTATAAACCTCGCCCACACGGCCCTTGTGGATGATCAGGTCGATGGCTTTGCAGTGGTCTTCCACATACAGCCAGTCACGAACGTTCAGGCCTTCACCGTAAACCGGCAGGGGCTTGTCAGCCAGGGCATTGGCAATCATCAGAGGGATCAGCTTTTCGGGGAAGTGATAGGGGCCGTAGTTGTTGGAGCAGCGGGAGATGGTCACAGGCAGGCCATAGGTACGGTGGTAAGCCATGACCAGCAGGTCAGCACCGGCCTTGGAGGAGGAGTAGGGAGAACTGGTATGGATGGGAGTCTCTTCAGTGAAGAACAGGTCAGGACGGTCCAGGGGCAGGTCGCCGTAGACTTCATCGGTGGAAACCTGATGGTAACGGGTGATGCCATACTTCCGGCATGCATCCATCAACACTTGGGTGCCCAGGATGTTGGTCTGCAGGAAAACCTCGGGATTCTCGATGGAACGGTCCACGTGGCTTTCCGCTGCGAAGTTTACGACCATGTCAGGATGTTCTTCCTCGAACAGCTTATAAACACCTTCCCGGTCGCAGATATCCAGCTTCACAAAACGGAAATTGGGGTTGTCCATAACAGGGGCCAGGGTGGATAAGTTGCCTGCATAGGTCAACTTGTCCAGGCAGATGATATGGTAGCCGGGATATTTGCCCAGCATATGGAATATAAAATTGGAGCCGATAAATCCGGCACCGCCGGTGACGATGATGGTCATAGTCAGATCCTCATTTTGATGCATTTTTTTTGAAGCTTTTGAACTTGTCCTCCGCGACCTGTCGCAGATGGCGGCCATAGGGGGACTTTCCGTATAGTTCGGCAGAATCCAGAAGTTCTTCTGTGGTGATCCAGCCAAAGCGGAATGCGATCTCCTCAGGTGCGGAGATCTTCACGCCCTGGCGCTTTTCTACCATGTGGACAAATTCAGCTGCTTCCAGCAGGGATTCCATGGTGCCGGTATCCAGCCAGGCGAAACCCCGGCCGAAAAGCTTCACATCCAGGATATCCTGTTTCAGATACATATCGTTCAATGTAGTGATCTCCAACTCTCCGCGGGGAGAAGGGCGCACGGCAGCAGCCATGGAAGAGACACCTTTTGGATAGAAGTAAAGGCCGGTGATGGCGTAATTGCTTTTGGGGTGGACAGGTTTTTCCTCTACAGAGATGACCTTTTCATTCTCGTCGAATTCAACGACCCCGAAACGTTCCGGATCGGGGACATAATAGCCGAATACTGTTGCCCGTCCGCTCTCCGCGTTTTCCCGGGCCTGGGCTAGGATGTCAGAGAAGCCGTTTCCGTAAAAAATATTGTCCCCCAGGATCATAGCACAGGCATCTTCTCCGATGAACTGCTCGCCGATCAGGAAAGCCTGGGCAAGACCATCTGGAGATGGCTGCACGGCATAGCTCAAATGGATGCCAAAATGACTGCCGTCGCCAAGCAGATCCTGAAAACGGGGCGTATCGGTAGGTGTAGATATGATCAGAATATCCCGGATTCCAGCCAGCATCAGGGTAGATAGGGGGTAGTAGATCATAGGCTTATCATAAACAGGGAGCAATTGCTTGGAAGTAACTTTCGTCAGCGGATAAAGACGTGTACCGGAACCGCCGGCCAGGATGATGCCTTTCATAACGCGCCTCCTTTATTTCTGCATAATAGAAACACTTTTCCCTATAACTTGTATATTTTATCATGTTTGGGCCGGATTGTAAACCATAATTTAGCAACAGCAACGCCTGCTGTCCCCAGAAGACAGCAGGCGCGGTATCATTTGACAATCTTCAGAATTCTTCCCACTTTTCGGATTGCTCGGATGGCGAAGTCTCTGGACTGAAGCCAGCAGTAACGAAGTTTCCATTTGTATAGCAGCTTATCAGTAACAGACAGGGAAGATAGATCCTGTCCGGGACGAATGCCATTTTTTATCATAAGATCCAGTTTTTCAACCTCAAAACGGTACAATGGCTTTTTACAGTAGCGGACGGACCAGTGGATCATGCGGCCCTGGGAAACTCTGGGGTGCCACGCGGTGGCATATTGACAAAGACCAGTAAAGATATCCACATCCATCTCTGTGACTTCCCAGGGAATACCATAATTGGCGGGATCTGCTTCCATGGCATGGCAACCGTTGGCAGCCATGGCCAGGCATAGAACAGGTTCATCTGCATAGGGCGCACAATAATCCGGCCATTTGAACTGGGTGTAATTCTGCATGATGTATTGACAATCTTGATAGATTGCATCACACAGTAGGCCCTTGCGTATGAAATACAGGCCCCCATGGATATCTGGCTTCCATGCAACACGTTTCTGGAATATTCCAATCTCGTCTGATTGGAAAAGTCCTAGATCGGAATCGATAGGGTAATTCGTTCCAGCGGCAGAGAAATCATCTGCCTGAGAGAAGTAATCCCAATACTGATTCAAATCTGCATAGGCGAGGCAATCAGAATCGATAAAGATAGTTTCATCAAAGGGAGAAAGCTTCAATAATTCAAATTTGTCAAAGTAAGGATGGGCTGTCTTTTTAAAAACAATAACATGATCAAATGCGGATGTATATTTGTTTTCATGGTCACAGAGAATTGCAAATGGATACGGAGTGTCACAATACAACTTATAGGAACGCAACAAATTATCAGCATATTGATAATACATCTCTTTTCCTGTGGCGATTGTAATAAAACCTCTGGTCATGAAGCATTTCCTCCTGAAAATTTGAAATGAAGAAAGCTCATTGTATAATGTGCTTTCTTCGACAGGGGCATAAGGAGTTGAGTTACGCAAGGTGGGATGTGTGTTTTTACCTTTTGCTGTCCCACTATACAGCAAAATCAGTACATTCTGTAAATAAAATAATAGCACATTTTACTATCATTAACAACCCTTAATTTTTACTGTGAGGGGGAAATAAAAGGAAACTTCTCATCAGATAGCAGGTGCACATAGCAATAACATGTTCATTTGAATGGTGATTTCTTTTTTTTCGAGACCGTGGGTTCAGAACGTCTTCTTGAAAATATGAACAACAAGATATCAAATTATTATAGAAATAAAAACTGGAATCTGTTGAGTGTAGCTGAGAATTCCTGATTTTGCTAGGGACACGAGAATGGAATACGATGCCACATTCTGACTTGTTGGAGAAATTTAAATAGTTTTTTAAAAGTCTCGGTGCGTTGACAGCCTCAATGTCAGACTGCTGGATCAAATTATTGAAGAAGCCCATATTTTGAAATCTGGCATGGTCAATTCCGTCAACACGGAAGACAACAAAGGTGAAAACGTTATCGCCGGAACTGATCGGAAGGTGGTAGGTCAGACCTGTAACAGGGAATGTGTTCTCACAGATCCTGAGAAAAAGTCGATATTGAAAGGCTTCATTGTTCTGCCTTGGTTGACGGAACTGGCCTTCTGCGACGGCTTCTGCCTGGGGAGCCGTCTGGCAACCGAATCGTTGGGATAAGGGGGATTTTTTCCGGGATTTGCTTCCGCTGCCTCTTGAAAACGGACAGGGAATATCTTATAATTGTGTCGATTTTTTGAAATTTAGGAGATACCGTTATGGAGAAATTTCTCACCGTGGCCCAGGTGGTGGCCCCGATCTTTGTGTCCATTCTGCTGGGTATGCTTGCGAAGAAAAAGTCCTGGGTCAGCCCGGAGGGCATCCAGGGTTTTCAGGATTTCGTCATGAAGATCGGCCTGCCCTGCGTGGTGTTCAACTCCTGCCTGACGGCGGATATGGGTGCGGAGTCCGTCAGCAGCATGGCCTTTGTGCTGCCGCTGATGATCCTGTCCACCCTGTGGGCCTTCCGGGCACGGAAGAAGCAGTTTCCTTATTATAATCTGCCTCAGCTTTTCTGCGCCCAGGAGACCGGCATGCTGGGTATCCCCCTGTTTATGATCCTGTTTGGTGCCGACCAGGCCTACCGGGTGGGCGTTCTGGATCTGACCCAGGCGGTGACGGCCTATCCGGTCATTGCCATTTTGTCCTCCGGGGCAGGGGCGAACCTGTCGGTTCCTCAGATCGCCAAAAAGGTCATCACCTCCCCGTTGATGATCATGAGCCTGCTGGGCCTTGCCCTGAACTTCAGCGGCGTGGGGGACTGGCTGGACAGCGTCGGCGTGGGGGCAGTCATTACCGAAAGCACCGGATTTCTGTCCCAGCCCATCAGTGCGCTGATGATCTTCAGCGTGGGCTATAACTTCTCCCTCAGCAAAGAAAGCAGGAAGGCGGTTTTCCGGATTTCGGCGCTCCATTTTGTTCTCTTTGCGGTTTTCTGCGGCATCATCCAGCTGGGACTGTGCCTGGTGCCCAATATGGATGCGCTGACCCGCTGGGCGATTTTGCTGTATTGCTTCCTGCCGGCTTCCTATCTGGCCCCGGCTCTGGGCCGCAGCAAGGAAGACCGGGAGATGGCCTCCGGTGTCTGCTCCATCCTCACCGTCACCAGCCTGATGGTATTCTGCATCATGGCGGCTGTGGTGGCGTAACAAGATTCCGATGCGCAAATAGGTGGCAACACCCAGCCAACAGAGATACACGCCGTAGGGGAGGATTTTCAATCCTCCCTCACGTTGCAATTTTTTGAAAGTTGGGATCAGATGCAGGATGTTCCTGACTCGCTCGGTATGTCGATGCTGCTTCCCAATTCGATAGGTTAAGGGAGGATTGAAAATCCTCCCCTACAGAATAGAAATGGAACCGGCGTGGCCCCGTGGGGTCACGCCGGTTTTCTGTGTATGAGCTTAGCCTTCAGCAGCAGCCTTCTTGGTGGTGCGCTTGCGGGTGGTCTTTTTGGGGGCCTCTTCGGCAGCGGGAGCAGCCTCAGCGGCCTTTTTGGTGGTGCGCTTCCGGGTTGCCTTCTTCTCCTCGGCAGGAGCGGCGGCCTCCTCGGTCACCTTCTTGGTGGTGCGCTTGCGGGTAGTCTTCTTGGGAGCCTCAACTGCTGCGGGCTCCTCTGCCGGAGGGGGGAGGATCACCTTTTCCTTCAGCACGAAGCAGGTACGGGCAGGGATGTACAGCTCAATGTAATGCTTGCCGTCGAACATCTTGGAGGAGTAGGTCTGCATCTTCACATTGTTGAAGCCGCCGTACTTCTCATCGTCAGAGGACAGGATGACGGTATACTCGCCGGGCTGATGCACGGGAACCAGAACGTTGTTCAGGCTCTGGGCGAAGTGGAAGTTGAAGACGAACAGCAGGCCGCCCCGGTAGAAGGCGCAGGTCTGCTCGGGAGCCTTCATCAGCATCATGTCAGCCATCCGCTGGTTGAACATGCCGTTTTCCTTGGTAACGGCCACCATGTCCTTGTCGAAATCGTTCAGCCACTGATACTTCAGGAAGCCGTTGTTCTTCAGGCTCCACTGACGGCGGCAGTAGTGGAAGCTCCAGCCGTTGCCCTCACGGGGGAAGTCGATCCATTCGGGATGGCCGAACTCGTTGCCCATGAAGTTCAGATAGCCCTCGCCGCCGCCGGCCAGGGTGAACAGGCGGATCATCTTATGCAGGGCGATGGCACGGTCAATGACAGGATTGTGGCAATCCTTGTTCATGTCGGTGTACATGGCAGCGTCAGCCAGACGGAAGATCATGGTCTTGTCGCCAACCAGAGCCTGGTCGTGGGATTCCACGTAGGCGATGGTGTTCTCGCCGGGACGGCGCAGGCACATGTCGCCCCACATCTTATTGATATCCCAGAACTGGTCCTGACCCTTGACGGCCTTGATCCACATATCCGGCAGACCCATGCCCAGACGGTAGTCGAAGCCGATGCCGCCGTCCTCGATGGGCAGCGCCATACCGGGCATACCGGACATATCCTCGGCGATGGTGATGGCCTTGGGGTTCACTTCCCGGATCAGCTCGTTGGCCAGCTGCAGGTAGGTGATGGCCTCGGTGTGGGTGTTGTAGGAGAAGTACTTGCCGTTGTCGTTAAAGTCGGTGCCCAGGCCGTGGTCATGGTACAGCATGGAGGTGACACCGTCGAAACGGAAGCCGTCGAAGTGGTACTCGGTCATCCAGAACTTCAGGTTGGACAGCAGGAAATGGAGCACGCCGGTCTTGCCGTAGTCGAAGCACTTGGTGCCCCAGGCAGGATGCTCGCCCTTGTCGCCGTCATGGAAGAACTGCCAGGTGGTGCCGTCGAACATGTTGATGCCCTCGGCGGTGTTCTTGACAGCGTGGGAGTGGACCAGGTCCAGCAGCACACGGATGCCCATAGCGTGGGCCTTGTTCACCAGATACTTCAGATCCTCAGGCTTGCCGAACCAGCTGGAGGCAGCGTAGAAGTTGGAGACCTGGTAGCCGAAGGAGCCGTAGTAGGGATGCTCCATAATGGCCATCAGCTGGATGGTATTGTAGCCGGCTTCCTTGATATGCTCCAGGGTGATGTCGGCAAATTCCTTATAGGTGCCCACACGGCCCTCTTCCTGAGCCATGCCCACGTGGGCCTCGTAGATGTACAGCTTGTCCTCACCGACGAAACCGGCATCGGTCCACTCGAAGACCTTGCGGTCGTCCACGACCTCGGCTTCGAAGGTATTGTTGGTCTTGTTCTGCACAGCCCGGCGGCAGTACAGGGGCAGGTGCTCGGTGCGGGTCATATTGGCATCCACAACGGTCTTGACCTTACAGCCGTCCCACAGAGCGTCGTCGCCCTCCAGATACAGCTCCCAGTTGCCGTCGCCAACCCGGGTCAGGGGATGGGAGGTCTGGTTCCAGCCGTTGAATTCGCCTTCCAGATACAGCTGATAGGCGCTGGGAGCCCACTCACGGTAATACCAGCCGCCGTCCACATGGTGGAAGCCATAGTAATTATGGGCATTGGCAAAGTCATTCAAGGTCTGGCCCTCGCCCAGAATGCGGCTCTTGGTAGCCCGGTACAGGAACATACGCAGGTCGATATCGCCGGCAAAGCTCTGAAGCTGGGGATTCAGTTCTAAGATACGATACATAAACGTCACCTTTCGTTTTTAATTTGCATAACAATCAGAGAGGTGTACAAATTACATAACCTCTTACATTATATTTTAGGCGACATTTGGTAGTATGTCAAGCTATTTTCGTGAAAGTGACACATAAGAAACGAAAGTGTGGAGCCTGTCCGGTCACGGAAACAGACTCCACACACTACGCACAAATCAAAGCTCATTCCACAGGGTAAAGCCCAGGATCAGACCGCCGCCGATCAGCTGCTGCCAGCTCAAAGGCTCTCCCAGAACGGCCACGCCAATGATGACGGCCACCAACGGGTCGATGTAGCTTAAAATAGCGGCCTCCTGTCCGGGCAGTTCCTTTAAAGAAGAAAAGTAGAGGCAGTAGGTGATTCCGGTGTGCACCAGACCCACAATCAGCAGACAGATCCAGCCCAGGGAATCCAGTCCGCCCAGAGAAACAGAACCCTGAACTGTCACATAGGGAACCAGGATCAAAATGGCTGCCAGAAATTGCAGGAAGGTCCGGTGGATACCGGCGACCCCCCTGATAAATTTGTTCAGCAGAATGACCGTGGCGTAAAATACCGCCGCACCCAGGCCGAACAGAACACCCAGCGTATCATTTCCGCCCCGCCCCAGATCCGTGATGCCGATGACCAGCGCCAGGCCTAGGGTGGACATGATGAAGCAGAGGATCTGCTTTTTTGTCAGCTTCTCTTTAAATAAGAAGGGACACACGACGGTGACGATGACCGGAGCGAAATAATAGCTCAGGGTAGAGATTGCCACCGTGGTATATTTATAGGCCTCAAAAAGCAATATCCAGTTGATGCCCATGGCCATGCCGGAAACCAGCAGCAGGGGCAGCTCCCGGCCCAGCCCCTTCAGGGGAATGCGCTGTCTGGTCACAAGCAGAAAGCTGCCGATAAGCAAAGCGGCCAGAATGGCCCGGTACAGGGCTAACTCAGCGGAAGAAACGGCAATGTTACGTACAAAGGGCGCCAGAGTGCCGAA
Organism: Oscillospiraceae bacterium; assembly: GCA_017505505.1. Next base: position 16,937 of record JAFVPA010000019.1, read on the forward strand.
CATGACCATGGAAATGATCAGTGACAGACGGGCCCGGTTTGATTTTTTCATAGGAAAGTCCCCGCTTTTTGATAAAGGATAGAGAGAAAATACCATATGTCTGCTATGCTGTCAATGGTGGAGAAGGGGAGAAAAGAACAGGTTTGCCATTTCTTTGTCCGCCATTAGCGTACAAAACTCCCTGTGCTATGGTCAAACTGCACAGGCAAATTATTAAAAAAGTGTTAAATTAGGGCAAATATCCAAAAAACGCCAAATGAGCAGAAATAACCCCCGAATGACTTGAAAAATGAAAAAAATTGGTCTATAATAAGGTCACTTCTAAGGGAAACTTTACTGTGATAAAGCGGTAAAGCGACTTTGGGAGGAACAAAAATGGTTTACGTCCTGTAAAAACGGCGGAACCAGCAAAATGTACGATCACCACCTTTTTTGGCGGTCGGCATAAAAACGAAAAATGGAGGACAAGAAAATGAAAAGAATCGCAACTCTGCTGCTGGCTCTGATCATGGTCTTCTCCCTGGTCGCTTGCGGCGGCTCTTCCGAAGAGCCCGCAGCTGAGGCCAAGGCTGATTACAAGATCGGTATCATCACCGGCACCGTCTCCCAGGGCGAGGAAGAGTACCAGGCTGCACAGAACCTGAAGGCTAAGTACGGCGACATGGTCGTTACCGCTACTTACCCCGACAACTTCTCCACCGAGACCGAGCAGACCATCGCTACCGTGACCAACATGGCCGCTGACCCCGACGTTAAGGCTATCGTCTTCGTCCAGGCTGTTCCCGGCGCTGCTGCTGCTATCAACAAGGTCAAGGAGACCCGCGACGACATCCTGTTCATCTCCGGCGTCTGCGCTGAGGATCCCGCTGTCATCGCTGCTGCTTCCGACATCTGCCTGCTGGTCGACGAGATCCAGATGGGCAAGACCATCATCGACCAGGCTGTTGCCATGGGTGCTAAGACCTTCGTGCACATCTCCTTCGAGCGTCACCTGGGCTATGCTACCATCTCCGCCCGTCAGCAGCTGTTCAAGGAGAACTGCGCAGCCAACGGCATTGAGTACGTCGAAGCTACCGCTCCCGATCCCACCGGCGACGCTGGCGTTACCGGCGCTCAGGCTTGGGTTACCGAGAACATCAAGGTCTACGTTGACCAGTACGGCAAGGACACCGCTTTCTTCTGCACCAACTGCTCCATGCAGGTTCCTCTGATCCAGCAGTGTGCTGAGCTGGGCGCTATCTATCCCCAGCAGTGCTGCCCCTCTCCCTACCACGGCTACCCCAGCGCCTTCAACATCTCCACCGAAGGCCACGAGGGCGACGTTCCCTACATGCTGGAGCAGATCACCGCTAAGGTTGCTGAGTACGGCAACACCGGCCGTATGTCCACTTGGGAAGTTCCTGTCAACATGGTTATGATCGAGGCTGGCTTCAACTACGCTCAGAAGTGGATCGAAGGCACCATCGCTGACCGCTGCGACGAGGCCGCTCTGCTGGCTGAGATCCAGGCTATCGCCGGCGACGCTGCTTCCATCTCCAAGTACGCTGACGAGGCTTCCGGCGAGATCGCCAACTTCTTCATGATCCTGTGCCCCTTCTACACCTTCTAATTTAAAAGGGAAGAAGCGCACCGTTTCATAGAGAAACAGCAAAGATCAATGCGCCCATCGGTCTTGATCGGTGGGCGCATTTTTCCGATTCCTATTATTGTAGGGCGGCTTGCCCTCAAGCCGCCATTTCTACCACAGAAATGGATCAGACGGCGGGCTGAGGGCAGCCCGCCCTACATTCGACTAAGCATAGGATTGACCGAAGGGCACATTGATTGTGCCTTTCGCTGAGTCCTTATTATGTTAAAAACACTCTATAAAAGGGGTTATTTAATGGAAAACAAATACGTATTGAAAATGGAGGGCATCACCAAGGAATACTTTGGCAACAAGGTCCTGAAGGGCGTTGAGCTGAAGGTCAAGCCCGGTGAGATCCACGCCCTCATGGGTGAGAACGGCGCAGGCAAGTCCACGCTGATGAACATCCTGTTCGGTATGCCGGTGATCCATTCTACCGGCGGCTTCGGCGGTACCATCGAGTTTAACGGCGAGCCCGTAAATATCGACAATCCCCACAAGGCCATGGAACTGGGCATCGGCATGGTGCACCAGGAGTTCATGCTGATTCCCGGCTTTACCGTTACCGAGAACGTCAAGCTGGGCCGTGAGATCTCCAATCCCACCGTGGCCAGCTCCATCTTCGGCAAGTCTCTGGAAAAGCTGGACAAGCCTGCCATGGCAGACGATACTCGCAAGGCGCTGAATACCATCGGCCTGGGCGTTGAGGACTACGCACGGGTTGCCGGTATGCCTGTCGGCTACATGCAGTTCATTGAGATTGCCCGAGAGATCGACAAGACCGGCATCAAGCTGCTGATCTTCGATGAGCCCACTGCCGTGCTGACCGAGTCCGAGGCTGACCGCCTGCTGGATACCATGCGCGTCATTGCGTCCAAGGGCATCGCCATCATCTTCATCACCCACCGTATCAATGAGGTCATCGATGTTACCGATTCCATGACCGTTCTCCGGGACGGCACCTTCGTGGAGCGTCTGGAGACCAAGGGTACCACCGCTGCCCGTATCGCAGAGCTGATGATCGGCCGTCAGGTGGAAAAGCTGGTGGACGATATGGAGGAGGACAACCGTTCCATCTCCGAGGATGACATCATGCTCAGCCTTAAGAACTTCTACGTGGATATGCCCGGTGAAAAGGTTAAGGGTGTTGACCTGAACCTGCGCCGTGGTGAAATCCTGGGCATCGGCGGTCTGGCCGGTCAGGGTAAGGTGGGCATTCCCAACGGTATCCTGGGCCTGTATCCCGCAGCCGGCGAGATCACCTTTGACGGCCAGAAGATCGATCCCACCAAGCTGGGTGATGCGCTGCAGAAGGGCATTGCCTTTGTTTCTGAGGACCGCCGTGGTGTGGGCCTGCTGCTGAACGAATCCATCGAGCAGAACATCATCTTCACCGCCCTGCAGATCCAGGGAAAATTCCTGAAGAAGTACGGTCCTTTCACCCAGTTCGATGATAAGGGTGCCCGGAACCATGCTCTGGATATGATTAAGGCTCTGGACATCCGCTGCACCGGTCCCGACCAGTATGCAGGCCGCCTGTCCGGCGGTAACCAGCAGAAGGTCTGCCTGGCCCGTGCCATTACCATGACCCCCAAGCTGCTGATCGTCTCCGAGCCCACCCGCGGCATCGACATCGGTGCCAAGAAGCTAGTGCTGGAGCTGCTGGCCAAGATGAACCGGGAGCAGGGCATGACCATTATCATGGTCTCTTCCGAGCTGAACGAGCTGCGTTCCCTGTGTGACCGCATCGCCATCGTTTCCGACGGCAAGCTCACCGGCATCTTCGCACCTGACGCATCCGACGCGGAATACGGCCTGGCCATGTCCGGCGTCACCGAAGGAGGTAAAGTCTGATGACTAAGGAAAAATTCAAGAAAGCCATTGACGTCATCGGCCTGCCCCGACTGATCGTCTTCTGCTTCTTCGCAGCCATTGTCATCACCGCTGCCGTCAACGGCATCGATGTGGCATCCTATTTCTCTTCCACCCTGAAGTATTTCGGCATGTGGGGCATCCTGGTTCTGGCCATGATCCCTTCCATCAAGTGCGGCATTGGCCCCAACTTCGGTGTCTCTCTTGGCATCGTCTGCGGCCTGCTTGGTACTTTGCTTGCCATCCAGTTCAATATTGCCCCCGTGGTCAACGGTATGCTCCCTGGCTTCGGCCCCTGGGCTTCCATGTTTTTCGCCATGATCGTGGCAGCTATCGTTGCATGGTTGGTTGGTGTTGCCTACGGCAAGCTGCTGAACCTGGTCAAGGGTTCTGAAATGACCGTCACCACTTACATCGGCTACTCTGCAATTTATCTGATGTGCATCGTCTGGTTCCGGGCCCCCTTCAACAGCGGCGAGATCATCTGGCCTCTGGGCGGCGTGGGTGTCCGTAACTCCGTTGCCATGGAATCCTCCTTTGGCTATCTGCTGAACGATTTCCTGGGCTTCAACATCGGCCCTGTCTTCATCCCCACCGGTATCGTGCTGGCCGTGCTGATTGCCTGCCTGTTCGTCTACCTGTATTTCCGTTCCAAGACCGGTATTGCCATCACTGCTGCCGGTGCTAACCCCACTTTCGCACGGGCCAGCGGCATTGACGTGGACAAGATGCGCGTCAAGGGCATCGCCCTGTCCACCGTTCTGGGTGCCATCGGCATCATCGTCTACACCCAGGGCTTCGGCTACCTGCAGGCCTACACCGCTCCTCTGAGCATGGGCTTCATCTGTGTCGCTTCCGTTCTGATCGGCGGCGCCACCACCACCAAGGCTACCATCATGCACGTGCTGATCGGTACCTTCCTGTATCAGGGCCTGATCATCTTCACGCCCCCCGTTTCCAACCATCTGCTGGCCGGTACCGATATTTCCGATACCATCCGCCAGATCATCCAGAACGGCGTTATCCTGTACGCTCTGGCACAGGCCAAAGGAGGTTCTGACTAATGAATGAGAATCTGAACAAGAAGAGCGCACTGGACGGCCTCAAGAAATTCGTCTTCGACAACAAGGTCATCCTGCTGTTCGTTCTGCTGAGTATCGCCTGTATCATGATCTCCGGCGCCAACATTTCTTACATCGCCGGCGAGGTCTTCTCCCGTTTCGGCCGTAACACCTGCCTGGTCCTGGCTCTGATCATCCCCTGTATGGCAGGCCTGGGCATGAACTTCGGTATCGTTGTCGGTGCCATTGCTGCCCAGATCTCCATTTTCTGGGTGGTCCACTGGGGCTTCACCGGCATCGGCGGCTTCCTGCTGTGCGTGGCTATGTCTACCCCTCTGGCTATTTTCTTCGGCTGGCTGCTGGGTAAGCTGTTCAACAAGACCAAGGGCGCGGAAATGATCGCCGGTCTGGTCCTGGGCTTCTTCGCCGCAGGCCTGTACCGTCTGTTCGTCCTGTACATCATCGGCGGTGTCATTCCCTTCGATGATCCCAACCTGCTGGATCGTGGCTTCGGCCTTCGGAATGCTTTTGACCTGACCGGCAACCTGAAGTATGCCGTGGACGACATCAGCTTCCTGACCACCGCTATCGTTCTGGGCATCGTCTTCCTGCTGGTCACTGCCGTTCTGGCGCTGCACGATAAGAAGATGAATAATGCCCTCAACACCAAGTCTGTCCTGACCCGCGTCATTGCTTGCGTGGCTGTCATTGTCTTTGGCTTCGTTGGCAAAATGATCCCTCCCGTTGCTGAGATGCTGGGCAAGAACCGTGTCATTCTGGCAGACGCAGTCCTGCTGGGCGGCATCGGCGCACTGGTCGTCGCCGCAGTTCTGTTCCTCAAGGAGCGTCCCGCCAAGGGCACTGCTGCCTTCTCCAAGGTTGTAAAGATCGCCCTGCTGTCCATTGTCCTGCTGGCTACCAACATGGTCCCCGGCATCAACAAGGTCTACCGCAGCGTCCGTATCCCCACCATGACCTACGCTGTCATTGCCTTCTTTGCCTTCTTCAACAACTGGATCGTCAACACCCGCCTGGGTCAGAACATGCGTACCGTCGGTCAGAACCGCAGCGTTGCTACCTCTGCCGGCATCGATGTGAACAAGACCCGTATTATTGCCACCTGCATTTCCACCGTCCTGGCCGCCTGGGGCCAGCTGATCTTCCTGCAGAACCTGGGCACCTTCAATACTGTCCAGCAGCAGGATAACGTTGGCCTGTATGCCGTTGCCGCTATCCTGGTCGGCGGTGCCAACGTCCAGAAGGCCAGCAACAAGCAGGCCATCGTGGGTGTCATCCTGTTCCACACCCTGTTCGTGGTGGCACCTCTGGCCGCTACCCAGCTGGTTGGCGACTCCGCCATTTCCGAGTACATCCGTATGTTCTTCTCCTACGGTGTTATCGCAGTCTCCCTGGCTATGCATGCCTGGAAGACCGGCGGCAAGCGCAAGCCCGACGCTGAGGGCCTGACTGCTGTCATGATGCAGCCCGCCGCTCCCGCAGCAAACTCCCGTCCCAAGTAATAGGAATGAAAAGCACCTGCTGAAAAGCAGGTGCTTTTTGCATGGAAGGCAAAAAAGGCGGAGCCTTATGGCTCCGCCCTTTGCCATATGTACTTACTTGCTCAGCTCTTCTGCCAATGCTTCGATCTCTTCCACATTCTTTTCGTTCATAGCAGAGAAGATCTTCACATTGTTCTCGGTGAAGCTTAAGTTCTTGCTGTTTTCCAGCATCTTCTTCATGACCTTGGCGGCCACAGGGGTCCAGGAGCCGTTCTCGATGAAGGCCACGGTGCGGTTCTGGTAGTTCCGCTCGGTCAGGTGGTGGATGTACTCCTTCATGTAGGGGAAGATATCTCCGTTGTAGGTGGTGGTGGCCAGCACCAGCTTGCCATACCGGAAGGCGTCCTCTACAGCCTCATGCATATCGTCCCGGGCCAGGTCCGCAACGGATACCTTCTGTCCCTTTTCCTCCAGCTTCTTCGCCAGCAGTTCGACTGCCTTCTTAGTGTTGCCGTAGATGGAGGTGTAGGCGATGACCACGCCCTCGCTCTCCACACGGTAGGAAGACCAGATGTCGTACAGATTGATATAATAACCCAGATTTTCATTCAGCACAGGTCCGTGCAGGGGGCAGATGATGGCAATATCCAGCTTGGCAGCCTTTTTCAGCAGGGCCTGGACCTGTGCGCCGTACTTGCCCACGATGCCGATGTAGTAGCGCCGTGCCTCGCAGGCCCAGTCTTCTTCCACATCCAGCGCGCCGAACTTGCCGAAGCCGTCAGCGGAGAACAGTACCTTGTCCTTGGCATCATAGGTCACGATGACTTCAGGCCAGTGGACCATGGGTGCGGTGACGAAGGTCAGCACATGCTCGCCCAGAGACAGGGTATCGCCCTCACCGACCACCACACGGCGGTCAGCATAGTCCGTGCCGAAGAACTGCTTCATCATGGTGAAGGCCTTGGCGGAAGCCACTACAGTAGCCTCGGGGTAGCGGTTCAGGAACACATCAATATTGGCGCTGTGGTCAGGCTCCATGTGCTGCACGACCAGGTAGTCAGGCTTCCGGCCCACCAGAGCGGCCTCCAGATTGGCCAGCCACTCCTCGCCGAAATTCTGATCCACGGTGTCCATAACGGCCACCTTCTCGTCCAGGATCACATAGGAATTGTAGGCCATGCCGTTGGGTACATCGTACTGGCCCTCAAACAGGTCCACCTGATGGTCGTTTACGCCGATATATTTGATGTCGTTGGTAATGAACATATCATATCTCTCCTTGTTATTTTGTTTTCTGTATCATACTGTAATTACTGGAATCTTACCGTGATTTTGTCACGAAATCCCTATTCTGCCAGCGCTTCCAGCCGGCCTTCGTCCACAAGCTCCACAGCGCCCCGTGTCAGCTTCACCATACCCTCGCTCTGGAAATACCGCAGCATCCGGGTGACAACTTCCCGGGCGGTGCCCATATGGTTGGCGATCTTCTCGTGGGTGATTTTCAGGACTGTAGAATTTTCCAGCACGCTTTCTTCCAGCAGGAAGGAGGCCAGCCGCTTGTCGAAGCTCTTCCACATGATCTGCTCCATGAGCCACATGACTTCGGAGAACCGGCTGGAGATCAGCTGGTTGGCATAGTTGGCCACCACTGCCGACTCTTCCATCAGATCCTTAAACAGGCAGGAGGGCAGCACCCACATCTCGCAGTCTTTCTCCGCCTCAATAATGACCTCAAACTGGATGTTGGGCATCACGCAGGACGCGGAGAACAGGCAGATATCATGGTCGAACAGCCGGTACAGGGTGATCTCCCGTCCTTCGCTGGACAGGGTATAGACCCGCAGCTGGCCCGAACGAATGAGGAGCAGCCCCAGACAATCCATACTGCCATTATGTACCACTGTCCCGGCCTTGGCCCGGATAAACTCCGCAGAGTTGGTCAGCCGCTCCTGATGAGCCGGTGTCAGCTTATTCCAGATGGGAAAATATTGCGCAAAATCCATTCCGGTTCGCCTCCTTTTGTCTATTAGTATAATCGTATTTTCGCAATCTGTCAAATAATTATTATTGACATATGCCAATAATGGGATTATAATAAAACCAGACAGGGAAGGAGGAATGCCCGGTGCCGAGACCCAGAAAATACAGGAAGGTCTGCCATTTTCCCGGAAATCTGACCTTCTCCCCGGCGGAAGGCGGGCAGGGGAAGCCGCCTGTTCTGCTGACGGTGGATGAGTATGAAACCCTTCGCCTTATTGACCGGGAGGGTCTTTCCCAGGAGGAATGCGGGGAACGGATGCATGTGGCCCGGACCACAGTGCAGCTGATCTACACCTCCGCCCGGAAAAAGCTGGCAGACGTTCTGGTGGAAGGCCGGGAGCTGCGCATTGAAGGCGGCGACTACCGCCTGTGTGACGGTGACAATTCCGCCTGCGGCCAGAATTCCTGCTTTAAGCACAGACTGAACAAAACCTATGAAAAACCGAAAGGAGATAATAGTATGAGAATCGCAGTTACTTATGAAAACGGAAATATTTTCCAGCACTTTGGCCACACCCAGCAGTTTAAGGTCTATGATGTCCAGGACGGCAAGATCATTGCCTCTGAGGTCGTTGATACCATGGGCAGCGGCCACGGCGCTCTGGCCGGTGTCCTGACAGCCCTGAATGCCGATGTGCTGATCTGCGGCGGCATTGGCGGCGGTGCCCAGATGGCTCTGGCCGCAGCCGGCATCCAGCTGTTTGGCGGTGTCTCCGGCAACGCGGACGCAGCAGTGGAGGCTCTGGTAGCCGGCAATCTGGAATATAACCCCAATGTCAAGTGCAACCACCACGGTGAGCACCATCATGGCGAAGGCCACACCTGCGGCGACCACGGCTGCGGAAGCCACAGCTGCCACTAAAACATTAAGCATGAAAAGAAAGCATCCGTATGGCGGGATACCATACGGATGCTTTTTATGCAAGTTGGAGCTTTCTTTTTAAGACTTTTACAAGCAGGTACAGTCCATACCCTATGAGATAGCCAAGGGAATTCAGCATCAGGTCATCGATATCCGATACCCGGTCAAAGAAGGGCAGCTGCAGGATCTCAATGCACAGGGAAAAGCCAACACCCGCGGCGATGACCTTTTTGTGAGTATCCAGTTTTTGGAAGACGATGGGCCAGATGATACCGAGGGGGATGAACATGGCGGTATTGCCAACCAGATTCAGCACAGCCTCCCGGAATACAGGATAGTCAAACAGGTAGACGAAGGGGACCAGGTTAATGCGGAAGGGGAGGGCTTTTGCAGCCTCAAAGACCAGGGGCTGGATCTGCCCGTCCACTTTGGAAAATGGGAAAAAGGTGAACCGGGCCACCACGATGATGCAGATATAGACCAGCATCAGCTGCAGTTCCCGCTTCCAGCAAAACTGTTTGGTTTTCAGAAAAAAGAATATCCGAAACAGGATCCATAGGCTGCTGATAAGGATCAAAAGTGCGGAATATGTGATTTGAACCATTGCAGAATACTCCTTGTGTATTTTTTGGATTATATCATGAAATCAGAAAATAGTCTACAGATATCTATTTCTTGACATATTCCAGGTCTCCGCTATAATAGAACTAACCAAAAACAAAAGAGCGAGGAAAGCAGAAATGAACCGTGAAAATAAAAGAAAACAGTACGAAAAGGGCTATTATAAGACACATGCCTGCGAGGAGACTTTCACCTGCCGCAACTGTGGCCGTCTGGTAGTTCCCGCGGGAGCTGGCAGTGACCACCGGAATCATTGTCCCAACTGCCTGCATTCTCTCCACGTGGACATCGAGCCCGGTGACCGGGAGTCCGACTGCGGCGGCATCATGGAGCCTGTGGCAGTCTGGGTCCGGAACAAGGGTGAGTGGGCCATCATCCACCGCTGCCGCCGCTGCGGGGAAATGAGCTCCAACCGGGTCCTGGCAGATGACAACCCCATGAAGCTTATGTCCATCGCCATGAAGCCTCTGGCCAATCCCCCGTTCCCTCTGGAGCGGATCGAAGAAATGACTGCCATGATGGGCGGTCAGGGCGAACTGCCGGAGCAGTACCGTAAGAAGACAGAGGAATGATCCAATACACCGATCATGGGAGGAGCCTGGCTCCTCCCATTTCCTGTGTCCGGTATAAAGTCGGACAATTTTTACGATATGTCTGATTTTGTACCTGCCCCATGAATTTGGTGCTTGTACAACAGGAAGGAATCTATTATAATATATCTAATTTGATACATGGCACATAATGATGCGACCGGTTTGAGGGGGATATCTGTGAAAGAAAAGAAAAAAGGCGGTTTTACGGAAAAACTAGCTACCTTCATTGTGGATAAACGGAACCTGTTTTTTCTGCTGTATGTGATCGCCATGATCTTCTGTGTTTTTTCCATGGGATGGGTGAACGTAGAGAATGATGTGACAAAATATCTTCCTGAGGAAGTGGAGACCCGGCAGGGTATTGAGGCCATGAATCAGAATTTTGCCGCCTTTGCTACTGCCAGAATCATGGTGTCCAATGTGACCTATGAAACAGCGGAAGAGATCTATGACAGGATGTCTAAGGTAGACGGCATTCTGACAGTGACCTTTGATAACACGGCGGACCACTATAAGGATGCTTCGGCCCTTTATGATGTGAATTTCGTAGGCGGCAATTTCGATGAAAGAAGCTTGCAGGCCGTGGAGACCATCCGGGAAGATCTGAAGGGTTATGACCTGCATATCGATACCCTGGTAGGCTACGATGAAAACGCCATGCTGCGGGAAGAGATGCTGGTCATTCTGATCGTGGCCGTGGTGCTGATCCTGACGGTCCTGACCCTGACCAGCCGGGCCTATATGGAGGTCCCTGTCCTGCTGATCACCTTCGGCGCGGCGGCGTTGCTGAATATGGGTACCAACTTTATCTTTGGTACCATCAGCTTTATCTCTGACTCTGTGGCGGTGGTGCTGCAGCTGGCTCTGGCCATTGATTATGCCATTATCCTGTGCCACCGGTTCTCCGATGAGCATGAAACGAAAAACGCCCGGGATTCTGCAATCGCAGCCCTGAGCAAGGCCATCCCGGAGATCAGCGCCTCTTCTCTGACTACCATCAGCGGCCTGATGGCTCTGGGCTTCATGGAATTCAAGATCGGTCTGGATATGTCTCTGGTGCTGATGAAATCCATCTTCCTGAGCCTGCTGTCCGTCTTCACCCTGATGCCCGGCCTGCTGGTGCTCTTCTGCCCCCTGATCGACAAGACGAAGCATAAAAAGCTTTTGCCTAATATTACCCCTGTGGGAAAATTCGCGGTAAAGACCAGAAAGATTCTGCCGCCGCTATTCCTGCTGTCCCTGGTTGGTGCTTTTTACCTGTCCAGCAACTGCCCCTACTGCTACAGCTATAACGATCTGAAAACCGCAAAGATGTCCGAGCGGCAGCATGCCTATTTCAAGATCAAGGAGACCTTCGGTACCAGCAACATGGTGGCCCTGCTGGTCCCCAGCGGCGACTACGAATCCGAAAGCATGGTGCTGAAGGATCTGAGTGAGCGTCCCGAGGTCAAGAGCACCATGGGCCTGTCCGGCATCGAAGCCATGGACGGCTATACGCTGACGGAAGCCCTGAATCCCCGGGAACTTTCGGAATTGATCGGCCTGGATTACGAGGTCATGCAGCTGCTGTATACCGCCTATGCAGCGGAGCATGACCAGTATGGCGAGATCCTCAGCGGCCTGGAGGAATACGAGATCCCCCTGTTCGATATGTTCCTGTATTTAAAGGACCAGCTGGAGAGCCGGAACATCAGTCTGGGAGACATGAACGGCATGTCGGTGGACGATATGTTCGGGATGCTGGATATGGCCCGGGACCAGATGCGCAGCGATAACTACAGCCGTATGGTGGTCTATCTGAACCTTCCCGAGGAGAGCGAGGAGACCTTTGCTTTCCTGACCACCATCCGGGAGATCATTGGACAATATTACGATGGAGATTACTACGTGGTGGGCAATTCCACCAGTTCCCGGGATCTGTCGGCATCCTTTGCAACGGATAACCTGATGATTTCGCTGCTTTCGGCCTTCTTTGTCATTGTTGTCCTGCTGTTTACCTTCCAATCGGCGGGCCTGCCGGTGCTGCTGATCGCGGTGATCCAGGGCAGTATCTGGCTCAATTTCTCTGTGCCCACCATCACCGGGACTCCTTTGTACTTCCTGGGCTACCTGATCGTCAACGCCATCCAGATGGGTGCCAATATCGACTATGCCATCGTCATTTCCAGCCACTATCAGGAGGAAAAAACAAGGATGCCTCATAAGGAGGCGATTATCCAGGCTCTGAACTCCGCATTCCCCACGGTATTTACCTCCGGCAGCATGATGGCGGCCGCAGGCTTGCTGATCGGTAACATGTCAGCCCAGCCTGTTGTGTCCATCATGGGCATCTGCATCGGACGGGGCACCATCATCTCTATTTTCCTGGTCCTGTTTGTGCTGCCCTCTATTCTGGTGCTGGGAGATTCCATTATCGAACGAACCACATTTAAGATCAAAGCCATGGAGCCAAAGACCAGAGTGGCTACCGGGACCATCCGGGTCCAGGGTCATGTCCGGGGTTATGTCTCCGGTATGGTGGATGCTAACTTTGATGGTATCCTCCATGGGCAGCTGAATGCCACCGTGGCCACAGACGGCCAGATCGAAAGCGAAGGAGGTGCGGTGCATGACTAAACGTATCCTGTCCTGTTTTCTTTGCGTCTGCATGATCTTCACACTGGCTTTAACAGCGGGCGCAAAGGAGGACGTACAGCCTCAGGATCAGGCTGAACGTTATATCATAACCAACCGCCAGAGCTTTTTGTGGTTAGCGGAGCAGTGCCGCCTGGATACCTATAGTCAGGATCTGTTGGTTGTCCTGGAGTCAGACCTGGATCTTACGGGGGTCAAGTTTGAAGGTATCCCTGTTTTCTGCGGGACCTTTGACGGAAACGGCCATACCATCCGGGGCATCGACATTACGGCCTCCGGTTCTGACCAGGGATTTTTCCGCTACCTGACAGAAACAGCTGTGGTCCTGGGCCTGACTTTGGAAGGCCAGGTCCAGCCGGAAGGAAGCCGGAGCAAGGTGGGCGGTCTGGTCGGCAGCAATGCCGGACAGATCCGTAACTGCGTTTTCCGGGGAACCGTATCCGGTAATTCTTCTGTGGGCGGTCTGGCCGGTGTGAACGAAGTCTCCGGTATTATCGAGAACTGCCAGATGCAGGGAAATGTCTACGGAAGTCATTTCATCGGCGGTATTGCCGGTGAAAACAGCGGTGTGATCCGCAATTGTGAGAATAAGGCCTTTGTCAATGAAACGGCCAAGCAGAACAGCGTAGAACTGACCGATATCACACTGGAATCCCTGACCAGTACTGAGGCGGCCAATACCGTTACGGATATCGGTGGTATCGCGGGCATCAGTAGCGGCGTGATCCGTTCCTGCTATAATTTGGGCACTGTGGGCTATCCCCACATGGGTTATAACATCGGCGGTATTGCCGGTACCCAGTCCGGTATGATCCTGGATTGTGAAAATCTCGGCCAGGTCCAGGGTCGGAAGGAGGTCGGCGGTATCGTTGGCCAGATGGAGCCGACGGCCCTGATCGAATACGAGGAGGATGCCCTGCAGATCCTGAAGCGTCAGCTGGGCAATATGGGTACAACGGTCAGCAAGACTATGTCCAATCTGGAAGGCACGACAAGCCAGATCGTCAGCCAGGTGGGTACGCTTCGAAGCCATGTCGAAAATGCCAAAGCTGCGGTGAATACGCTGGTTCCGGATGCGGAAAATCCAGGGCTTCCGGATCTGGATACAATACAGGCAGCGCAGAACAATATTGGCAGCAGCATCTCCGGCATGACCCAGACTCTTCAGGGCATGGATGCTACAGCGCATACCGCTATGGGGGCCATGTCTGCAAACTTACACACTCTGCAGCGGCAGATGGATGCCATGCGGACTACCCTGGGCAATGTGTCCGAGACCCTGGGCGGCAGTTTGACAGATGTTTCGGACCGGGATACGGAGGCAGACCTGTCCGGTAAGGTAGCAAACTGTGTCAATCGTGGTGCTATTCTGGCCGACCGGAACGCAGGCGGCATCGCCGGAGCTATGTCGCTGGAAAATGACCTGGATCATGAGGACGACTGGACCATCAGCGGCAGCAATTCTCTGAATTTTGAAAGTGAGCTTCGGGCCGTTGTCCTTGCTTGCAGCAATCAGGCTCAGGTCACCGTTAAGAAAGAGAATGCAGGCGGCATCGTGGGCTGGCAGCCCATGGGTCTGGTGAAAAACTGTTTGAACAGCGGTGACCTGGACGGATCCGGAGCCAACTATGTTGGCGGCATTTCCGGGCAGAGCACGGGCTTTATCCGGGGCAGCAGCGCCAAATGTACCCTTTCCGGCGGCAGCTATGTCGGCGGCATCGCCGGCTCTGCTTCCGTTGCGACAGATTGCCGCAGCATTGTGAAATTGGAACACACAGGGGAGAAGGCTGGTGCGATCCTGGGCACGACAACCCCGGACAGGAGTGAAACCCAGGCGCCGATCGCCGGAAACCTCTATTTCAGCCCCTTCCGGGACCTTGGCGGCATCGATGGCATCAGCTATGATGGGCAGGCCCAGCCTTTGGATATGGAAGGGTTCCTGGCCCTGGAAAACCTGCCGGAAATGTTCCGCAGCGTTGTGATCCGGTTCCGTTATCCCAATGGCATGGAACGAAAATTCGAGGTCCCCTTTGGCGGAGATTTTGATGAACGGTGGACACCGATTCTGCCACCGCAAAAGGGAGCAGTTGCTTCGTGGGAGGGGTATACGGAAGCAAACTTGTCGGAAATCCTGTTTGATATGACGTTTACCTCCCATTATACCCGTCAGACCTCTGTCATCGGCAGTGAGAATAAGCGGGATGGTCATCCCATTCTGTTGCTGCAGGGCAGCTTCTATGAAGAGGCCAGGCTGGTTCTGGAGAAGGCCGAAGCAACGGCCGCTCTGGACAAGGAGGAAACCCTGTTGGAAGCCTGGACCATCCATCTTTCCGGTGCAGACAGTGTTGCTGCAGGACGTCTTCGGATACCGGAGGACTGCGATGGGGAAAAATGCAGGCTGTTGGTCAAGAATGCTGACGGGGTTTGGAACGCGGCTGAGCATACCGTAGAGGGTAACAGCTTGGTATTTGCCCTGAAGCCGGGAGATCAGGGAATCGCTCTGATTCAAACAGCGGATACCCCCCGGCTTTGGATCGGCATGGCGGGTACGCTGCTGGTCATTGCCATCCTGGCTGCATACCATGTGCGTGGAAAACGACAAAAATAATACAAAACCTGTCTTGGCTATAAAACCGGGACAGGTTTTCTTTTCATTATTAAAAAGAAAGATGACAAACAGAACAGAAGCTGGTATAATAAAAAAGATAACTGTTCTGGAAAAGAGGAGAAATCATGCTGCAAGACATTGCTTTCGGCAGACTGGAAAATGAATTCCGCAGGGAAACTCCTGCTTCGGATGATCTGGTCATCTGCATCCGGGAAAATACCATATTGAATAAAACGGACGAGGATGGTGTTCTGCAATTTCCCACCTATGCTCAGGTAATGGCCTGGAGCGGGGAGAATACCTGGCCGGCCTGGCAGGAAGAATCCGTCCGGTATGTGTTCCGGATGCAGGGTGTCCGCTATTTCCTCTGGATGGGGGAAGCGGGGGAATGTCCGGATCCTTCCTGGCAGTATGCACACTTCCGGCAGTTCCGCCGCCCGGAGGCGAAGGAGCTTTGCTACGCGGCGATGACTGCCTGGCATCTGTTTGTGTGGTACCGTAATAACCGGTTTTGCGGCCGCTGTGGTACACCAACGGTCCATGATGAAAAAGAACGGATGCTCCGCTGCCCGGAGTGCGGAAATCTGATCTTCCCACGGATATCCCCCGCAGTCATCGTGGCGGTGACAGATGGAGATCGGCTTCTGATGAGCAAATACGCAGGCCGGGGCTATACCAATTACGCCTTGCTGGCCGGTTATACGGAAATTGGGGAAACCATTGAGCAGACTGTTCACCGGGAGGTCATGGAGGAAGTCGGACTTCGGGTAAAGAACCTGCGCTACTACAAAAGCCAGCCCTGGGGCGTAGACGGAAATGTGCTGATGGGTTTCTACTGCGATCTGGACGGTGAGGATACCATCCATCTGGATGAGACAGAGCTGGCCCTTGCCGAGTGGCACCACCGGGATGCCCTGCCCATTCAGGATGACGGCATCAGCCTGACCCGGGAGATGATCCGCGTCTTTGGGGAAGGACGGGAACCGAAATAAAAAACAAGGCACGACAGTTTCTTGTCGTGCCTCAGCGTGTCGAAAAAGGGTATTTGTGCGAAGGCCCCCTCTGGGAGGGGGCTGGCACGGCGTAAGCCGTGACTGGGGGAGAGAGCCTGAACGTTATGCATATCTATGATATACGGCAGTAATTGGAACATTTTCTCTCCCTCAGTCAGCTTCGCTGACAGCTCCCTCAGCAGAGGGAGCCTTGGGCGCTCCCGCGCCAGAGGGTTTATCGACA